>JBCDJM010000010.1:0-52735 GCA_038747755.1 Cyanobacteria bacterium P01_H01_bin.35 | reverse complement strand
TAAATGATTTATGAAAAGTAGCCATACATGAAAATTTTGGGAAAATCAAAGGTTTGACGATGTGTAACCAGCTCAAACAAATATTTGATTAGAGTATACCATTTATAGCTTTTCACGAATGAAATAGGATTGCTATATCTGGAATAACCGAGAAATACTTCATACTGGAACACCTTGGCATATCTACAAAAATGATCGAAGATTAATGCACATCCTTTTTCTTGATAGTACAGAAAAAGTTACTCCAGCTTCTCAACTCTACTAAAATATACTGTCCTAAAAAATTATTTTGGTGAAACTAGGAGTCAGGATAAAGTTTAATTATTTTGAGCTTTTAGGAATGAATAGATTGCTCTTTTTTAGCAGAAAAAAAGGCTAAAATATTTTCTTTAAATACTTCTATAGTTAATCAGCAAGCCCTAAAATATTTTCAGAATTAATATTTTCCTACTACCTATTCCCATAGTGCCAAAAATAAACTGGTTATTTTGCAGAATAGACCTCCGGCAAAATTTTTAATTAGGGTTTGCTAAAAAAGTCTTTTTCAAGGAGTAGGGGAGCAGAGGAATAGGGGAATAGTGGAATAGGGGAGTAATTTTTTTTCCAACTATGCGCCAGAAATGCGCTCCTTTTTGAGCATGAAGAGCTAAAAATCAGTTACTTTTTCCAGACCTAAAAATACTAAAACCTTTATCTATCAATGCTTTTATATTTAATCAGCAAGCCTTAATTAAATTAATTAAAAAGATAAAATCCATAATTTTCACCGAAAAATTAAGGCATAAAAACTCTCCATTCATGGAGAAAAAAGAAAAAAAATTCTTTTTAGGCAATCCTCTCCTTTCCAAGAAGAAGTAATAATTAATTATTAATTATTAAACCCCTATTCCCTATTCCCTATTCCCTATTCCCTATTTCCTGACTTCTGCAAGAAGTTCTAATATTCTGACTCCTGAATTCTGTCTCCTGACTCCTTCTTAATTATATGCCAAATAAAGTATAAATCCGGTTCCGAACCCAAGCCAAAGCTGTTTTTTGAGAGGTTGTTTGGTCATGCAGTAATCCTAAATTTTTTAAGGTCTCTAAACGTTGGGATAATTCTTCAGGAATTTTGTCTGCTAGTCTTTGATGTTTTGCTAAAAGATTTTGTAGATTTTCTTGGTCTACTACAAATAATATTGTATCTTCTACAGCACGAAGACTAGCTGTACGAGTAATCCCTAAAAGTGGTGACATTTCTCCAATAAATTCTCCTGGATATCTAGTCGTAATATATTTATTTGCCTTTTCTGAAAATACTTCCACTGACCCTGAAAGTATAATATAAAATGAGTCTCCTGGCTCTCCCTCTCTACAGATTATTTCACTTCTAGGAATAATTTTTCTGTATCCATTTTCAATCACATCTCGTAGTTCGATATTATTACAATTCCTGAAATAACTAATCTGTCGTAATAAATCTCGTAAGTTCGATTCTGAGCTTTTGTATTTAGTCTTTGGTTGATTTTTTACCAGGGAAATTGACTGGTTTATCTGATTTTTTTGAACTGTTGTTAATTCTGCTTTTTGATGCTTTTTAATTAAATCGTTAGTATTACGAATATGTAAATCTTTTTGGGGAAAAGGAACTTCAATATTCCGGTAACGTAATTCTGAATCAATCAAAAAATTTAAAGAACTTTTAATTGGATCTCTAAGAGGAGGAGATTTAATCCAAACTAATAGTTCAAAATTTAAGGCACTATCTCCAAACCCTTTAAACCAAACTTTTGGCGAAGGATTTGATAAGACTTTTCTTTCCTTTCTAGCTGCATCTAAAAGTGCTTCTGTTACTAAAGTTGTATCGCTACCATAAGCAACTCCAACAGGAATATGTAGACGACATCTTGGATCTTTATGACTCCAATTAATAATATCTTTTTCTACCAGACAATTATTGGGAAAAATAACAAAAATACCATCTAAAGTACGGATTACAGTTGACCGGATTAAAATTTTTTCTACTACTCCTGATAAGTCATCAATTTCGATAAAATCTCCTACTTTAATTGGTTGGGCAATCAGAATTGTTAAACCACTAATAAAGTTACTAATAATATTTTTAAGCCCAATACCTATACCAATACTTAAAGCTCCAGCAATTACAGTAATTGAAGTTAAGTCAATGCCTGTGTTATGTAAAACTATTAAAACCCCAACTATTGTAATTATATAATTAATAATAGTGGCGATCGCTTCTCTTGTACCTTTTTTTACTCCTAGACTAACTAATATCCATTCATTCATCCACTTTTTTATTGTACGGGAGAGGAATATTACTATAATGATTGATAAAATTATTTCAGTAATATTTTCGATGGAGAATGATTGGTTCCCTAATTGAAATATCTCTGTTTGAAAGATTTGAACTAAGAAATTAAATATATTTGCTATTTCTATAAATATCCAACTCATCATGTTTGACCTAATCCTTTTCTAGGTAAGATAAAATAGCCTTTGCTGTTGATAGGTTTGTTGCTAAAGGTACTTGATAAACGTCACATAACATTAAAAATGCTTCTATATTCAGTTGGTTTTTCACTGCTAATATAGGTGTTCTTAAATAGATAACTGCTGATACATTTCCTGACATAATCAGGGAACCAACTGCTGTTTCTGTTCCAATCAACCTTTGATAATCTAGATATTTGCCAATGTTGATATCGCTTTTAATTTCTGTCGATAAAATATGGGCTAATTTCGGTGTAGTTGCTATTGGATGATTTTGCCAAAAATCTTGATATTTAACAATAAAGTCTATGACTGGATAGTATTCATTTTCATTGGCAATTATAACTATATAATTATTTTTATTTTTTGCTTGACTTTCTTGCAATTTTTGCCAAGTTGATTTTGTTAAAACACTAATTAATTTAATTGCAATTTTCGGATGAGTATTCTTAATTTTCTCAATATCATCAAAACGAATTACAGCCACTTCTCCATCACTAACAGCTACCACATTAGCACTTCTTGGTTGTGACTGAATTAATGCTATTTCTCCTAATAATTCTCCCCTACTTCGAGTTACTAATACTTTTGAATCTTCGACAATATTGACTTGCCCTTGGAGAATAATTCCTAGATAAGTTCCTATTTCTCCTTTTTTCATTAGCACTTGTCCTGCTAAGAATTGGTGGCGAGATATATAGTTACTGACTGCTTGAATTTCCTCTGTGTAAAATTCACGAAATACTTCTAGTTTTAGTAAAGTATTTACTACCTCATTCATCATCTCTATCCTTTTTTTATTGCACATATTTATATCATATAGCAATCAGGAATCAGATGTGAGAATTGAGTTGTTCCTTAAAATCAGAAAATATAAAAGTTATTATATTAGACTTCTCCAGTAAATAAATTTACTCCACCTTTTAACATAAGCTAGAGTTGTAAAATTAACTGACAAAATTATTTTTCGTATCTTTTTCGTGAACATAAATTCCCAGTTAAGTGCTCCCTACTCTCGGCAAAAGTCTATATCTTTTTCACACCTATGTCTATTAACTAAGGTATATTTTTTGTAAGCATTCAGCCGTCAGCCATCAGTCATCAGCTATTGCTTTTATTGTCAATTTAATTGCTTGATTAATTGTCTTACTACATAAAGTTAGCTTCCTTGCCCTTAAAGTATATTTTAATTTGTAAGCATTCAGCCGTCAGCCTTCAGCTAAGGTGTTTATAGGGGTTTTCACTCATGTTTACTTGCATTACTTCTGCCTTCTGCCCTCTGCCTTCTACCTTTAAGCCAAAATCTCTATATTAGACCTCTCCAAAAAAGATATAGATTTTTTGGAGGAGTAGGGAACAGGGAACAGCGGTGCGACCCCGCGTCGGCGACAGACGCAAACGCCAGTTCCTTCAAGTCGGGAGACCCGCCCAATGGACTGGCTTGGGAATGCGCACCAAGAGAGGGAACGCTTAACTGGCAAGATATTTTTATGAAAAAGGCATGAAAAAGGATTTTTTATGGTTAATTTTTCTTTCTTTAACATATCTAACTCAAAGGTTTATTTATTTTCCGGAGATGTCTATTCTATAAATCATAAAAAGCGCGCTTACTATAGAACGACAATATATTCAATTTTTGTCAAAGGCAATAGGGAATATAACATCTAGATACACAACAGCTTATAATTTATTAATTCCGTAGATTTAAAAAGCTGTTGGCGCAGCATTCCGCAGGAAATGCTTACTTTAATTTAAACAGTCTTTATCAGCAGAGTGTCTTTTTGCTGAAAGCTGACTGCTAATAGCTGTTGGCGCAGCATTCCGCAGGAAATGCTTACTATTTTTTTTCTTTCCTGTTCCCAGTTAAGTGTTAAGTATTCCCTAAAATTATTCAATATCTCACAACTTAAATCATATTGCTATATCTGGTTTAATACTGATAATAAAGGAGAATAGGTAAGATGAAAAAATGACTCAAATCACTTATATTTTTTTTCAAAATATCGAAATAAGAGTAGGAAAAATTATTACTGTAGAATATTTCCTCAAGCCAAAAAACCAGCTTATAAACTTTGGGGTAGTCCTGCATGGTAATGGTGAGGATATATATTTTTTAATTTCTCCCCATCTCCCCATCTCCCCATCTCCCTATCTCCCTATCTCCCCATCTCTCCACACTCCCGATGCTTCCTTTACTATTACTATGCACCACTACCAACTTTGGATAGATTTTGGTGAATTGGGGATGAAAAAATCTAGTGCTGGATTAACAAAACTCTATATTCCCCAAGATTTAGTGGGCAAACTAATTTTAGCAGTTACAAATCTATTTACAGGCCAAGTCGCTAACTTTATGTCTGAAGTTTTAGTCCTAGAAGTAGTGATGGAGTACGGAGAGGTTGCCCTAATACAACCAGATTGAGATGTACTCTACATTCCGCACGACAAAATGTAGCACGAAATGAGGAGTCAGGAGTCAGAAGTTAGGAGAAAGTCATAAGTAGTCAACAATTAAGTAAGTATTTATGCTTAATATTTTCCAGAGAATTTGAATCAGGAGAAAGTTAAGTATAGATAATTCATAGAGTATAAATACCTGCCGAACCACTGCTTTTGATGCTAATTTTGACACTACAAATTGAAGTGCAGAATGTGGGATGTACCAATTAGGCTTAAGAATTTTGTAGCGTTTTGATTGTTTTGTCAAATTAAAATTATTCTACCATCCATTCTGATGCTCTCTCTCCTAAGTCTAAAGGAATACTCACTACCTTACCTAACCTTGGCCGTTCCTTTGTATTCTCAATATAATTCTTGACAGTTTCTCCACCACCACAACCATTTATATAGGTGGCTATTGCTTCTAAGTGGGCAAAATATTCTGATTCTTTCATGGGAAAGGAGGCTTGTTCTAAATACTTCCACATCACCTGGACAAATATTTTGCCTTTTGTCCGTCGTAGTTGAATATCATAAGACTTACCCCACTTTACCAATAATAATTGGTGTAATTCTTCGCCTGTCATTTTATTTATCAGTTATTAGTTATCAGTTATCAGTTATAGAGTTACGCATTAGGGTATTTGACTATAAATCCTGAAATCTTTTGAGACTCTACTATTCCCTATTCCCTATTCCCTAGGGCTCGCACTATATCAGTTAGGTTCCTAGGTCAGAACTTTCCTAGGTTATGCTACGCAAAAGTTAAAATTACCTTCTACTGAATTAGGACGCTTAAAAATCTGAAATTTCCTTTTTTATCCCTTTGAAAGTGGATAGGGTATTATATCATTTCTTGATCATATCCACACTTAATATTTTTTATTAAGTTTAGTATCTATCACAACATAGCTGTGATAGAATTATTATTTTTTGACCGATAACTCAAATTGCTACTTGCCACTGATAAAATATTTACATTTCTTAATAATAAATGTAAATGTTAAAATAATGTAATAATAATTAGAAGACAACCTTAAGACAGAATTGTTCTATTTAATAGAAGATTGTCAAATTGTCCATAGTCGCAGACTAACAGCAATTATATTTTTGTCTGCACATCATTCAAAAATAGAAAAGTAAATTAACAAAAAAAAGCAAACATATTCATGGCTCAAGCACAAGGAATGCAAGATGTACCCGATATGGGACGTCGCCAATTTATGAATCTTCTCACTTTTGGGACTGTAACAGGGGTAGCCCTCGGAGCCCTATATCCAGTTGTTAACTACTTTATTCCTCCCTCTAGTGGTGGAGCAGGCGGTGGAGTAACAGCTAAAGATGCCCTTGGTAACGATATTATAGTCAGTGACTTTATAGCTAGTCACAACCCTGGAGAACGAACTTTAGCCCAAGGACTGAAAGGAGACCCTACTTATGTAGTGATCGAAGAAGACCAAACCTTAACTAACTATGGGTTAAATGCAGTATGTACTCATCTAGGGTGTGTTGTACCTTGGAATGGTAGTGAGAATAAATTTATTTGTCCTTGTCATGGTTCTCAGTATGACAGTACAGGAAAAGTAGTGAGGGGGCCAGCACCTTTATCTCTAGCATTAGTTCATGCCAATGTTAGTGATGATAAACTGGTCTTTACTCAATGGAAAGAAACAGATTTCCGCACCGGAGAAGATCCTTGGTGGGCTTAAGAAATTTTTGACTGGTAATTCAGTCATTGAAGCAAAGTGTTATAACTATGACCATTTTTGAATTCAAAATTCAAGATTCAAAGTTCAAAAATTTTAGCTCGTTCTTTAATTGAATGAATAATAGTTTAATTAAGGATTCAAGCCTCGTTCACATTTAACTAAAAATAAAAAAAAGATTTTTTTGATTTCAAGCCTCTGCCTAAAGTCAGAAGTTATAATGAGCGAATTTTGAATTGATTTGACTGTTAATAGTGGTATAACGTCAAATTTGTAGCAGTTTCTAATTTTTGAGACCTTTGACCTACCAGTCAGCTTGATTGTCAATACCTGTGGATGAGTAACCACCGATGGCCTCATATAGGGACGTTGTATAACAAAAATGCTAACGTCCGTACAGCAGGAATTAAACATCAATTTGTCACTTTTTGTGATTTGTTGTACCAGTTTTATAAAGCAGAAGACATAAATAAGTAATGTCAAAAATAAAAAATTTATCACCCGTATGGGGTAACTTTGTTAAGCAGATCGCCAAGACAATATTAATAGCGATCGCTTCCATCTCACTATTCCTCACAAGTTACCCAGCAGCAAATGCCTATCCATTCTGGGCACAAGAAACTGCTCCAGCAACTCCCAGAGAAGCTACAGGTAAACTTGCTTGTGCTAACTGTCACATTGGTGCTAAACCTACCGAAGTAGAAGTACCTCAGTCTGTACTACCAGATACAGTATTTAAAGCCATTGTCAAAATTCCTTATGACACAAGTGTTGAACAAGTATTAGGAGATGGCAGTAAAGGTGGCTTAAATGTAGGTGCTGTATTAATGTTGCCTGAAGGCTTCAAAGTTGCACCAGAGGATAGAATACCTGAAGAGTGGCGAGAAGAAGTTGCTGACCTTTACTTCATGCCTTACTCTGAAAACCAAGAAAATGTTCTTCTATTTGGACCAATGCCAGGGGATGAATACCAAGAGGTTGTATTCCCTATTTTATCTCCAGATCCAGGAACAGATAAATCTATCCACTTTGGTAAATATGCCGTTCATGCTGGAGGCAACCGAGGCAGAGGTCAAGTTTATCCTGCTGGTAATAAGAGCAATAATACTGTTTACAATGCCGCTGCCAGTGGTAAGATTACTGACATTACTTTTGAAGAATATGTAGGTAATCAAATTACCATCGAAACTGCTAATGGGGAGACTGTTGTAGATATAGTGCCTCCAGGTCCTGAACTTTTGGTTGCTGTAGGAGATACTGTTGAAGCTGGTCAAGTTATTACTAATGACCCCAATGTTGGTGGCTTTGGTCAAGTAGATGCAGAAATTGTACTGCAAGATGCAAATCGACTTAAGTGGTTGATGGCATTCTTTGCTTTGGTCATGTTAGCTCAAATTATGCTGGTTTTGAAGAAGAAGCAAGTGGAGAAAGTTCAAGCTGCCGAGTTGAATTTCTAGGTGGTTTGAGTTTTACCTTTAAAATCTGACTCATAGGGAGCAAAGTATTAGGAGTGGAGGTTAACTTCATTTCTTAAGCTTTGCTCCTTTTGATATTTAGGTGTATTTCATATTTAGGGCTTGTTGAATAAGTCTTTTTCCGCTTGGCAGGGAGTAGGGAGTAGGGAGTAGGGGCAAGCAAGCGAATCGCCCGTACAGGAATCAGGAGTTGTAGAAGACTTACAAAGGAAAAATTATCTCTTAACTGGGATGCCCCTACCTTACCAATATACTCACTTTTTTAGCCTGAGCCGGCTAAAATCTGGTACTTTTTCACCACTTAAAAAGCCTAAAACCTTTATCTGTAAATCCTTTGATATTTAATCAGCAAACCCTATTTAGAGAAGTTCAATATTTAGTAGGTTAAGTTAAGGAAATCAACCCAATACATTAGGCTAAAGAATCGTAAGCATTTCCTGCGGAATGCGGAGCCAACAGCTATTAGCACTCAGCTTTTCCTAGGTCATGCTACGCAAACAGCTTTTTAAAATGCTAGAAGTTAATAAATTATAAGCTGTTGTGTATCTAGATTTTATATTCCCTATTGCCTTTGACAAAAATTGAATATATGGTCGTTCATAGTAAGCGCGCTTTTTATGATTCATAGAATAGAGATTTTGGCTTAAAGGTAGAAGGCATAAGGCAGAAATAATGCAAGTCAACATGAGTGAAAACCCCTATAAACACCTTAGCTGATAGCTGACGGCTGAGGGCTGAATGCTTACAAAGAATCAAAATTAACTTTGTCATATAAGTCAGCTAAAGTAATTTCAAAATCAATAAATTTTAGAGATAATTTACTCTCTTCTCCTCGATGTTCAGATAATAACCATTGTCCGGATTCTGTTTGAGTAAATTGTTCAACCTGCATCGTATATTGGTCGATTAAAATATATTCTTTAAAAGTGGGAATTGTCCGATAAGCAGCAAATTTTTTACCTCGATCAAAACTCTCAGTTGATGTTGATAAAACTTCGGCAATAATTACAGGATTAGTTAGAGTATCTCGCCTTCCTTCCTGAAATTTTAATTCACCTTCAATTACCATTATATCAGGATAGGTGTAGATTTTTTCTGCAGGAATCCAAAGTCGTTGATCTGTGATAAAAACATCATAACGTTGACGTTTTAAAGCAAAATTCAGAGCAGCACTAATGTTAAGTGCAATTTTGTTATGATTAGGAGTACCACCTGTCATAGAAATAATTTCACCATTAATATATTCATGTTTTTCTTCTGATTCAATTTCTAAAGAAAGGTATTCTTCTGGAGAATAGGATTTTTCAGTTTTGATTTCTGCAACCATTTAGATATTATTCTCTCTTATATTTTTTTGATTTATTTTAGCACAAATTTTCGTTACATTCTAGTCGCGCTGATAAATATATAATTAATTTTGTGGTAAGACTTAATATAATTATCAAATTAAATTTATCCGTAAACAAATTGAGAGAATTTGTAGAAATAACTGTTGGTTTACAATAAAGATAACCAGGGTTTAACAGGAGAGTAGCAAATATGGATCTACACCAACCTAATGACATTATTGCTCGAAGATACAGAATTGTTACTCCTTTGGGAAAAGGTGGAATGGGAATTACCTATGAAGCAGAAGACCTAACAAATTATCAGCGAGTAGCAATTAAAGTTGTTTCTTTTCGAGAAGCAAAAGACTGGAAAATTTTGGAACTTTTTGAGAGGGAAGCTAAAGTTATTGCTAATTTGAATCATCGTCAAATTCCTAAATACTTGAATTATTTTTATATTGATACAAAGCAAGATAGACGGTTTTATTTAATTCGTGAATTAGTGTGGGGAAATTCCTTAGCAACTTGGGTGAAAAAAGGTGGGAATCCCACAGAAGTACAAGTTAAACAAGTGGCAATTTAAGTCTTAGAAATTCTGAGTTATTTACATCAATTAAACCTACCAATTATCCACCGAGATATTAAACCAGAAAATATTATTTTACAACCTGATGGAAAAGTATTTTTAGTAGATTTTGGAGCAGTTCAAGATATTTACCGAAATACAATATCTTTGAGTGAAAAGTTTGTTGGAACTATTGGATATATGCCTCCCGAACAGTTACAAGGAAAAGCTTATTGTGCATCATATTTATATAGCAACATGAAACGATTCGTGAAAAAAACTGTCTTTTGATCCTGTTTTTATTAGGGTTTGGAGACCAAACCCCTACAATAAAATATTACAACCTATCCGCAGATTACTATGTTTTATAAGTAGTTGTTTTTTCTACAAAAAAAGTAGTTTAATCTCATCCGCATCAATTATTCCAATAAAATGATATAATCCCTAAGTTAATCTAGTCAAAAAATTAATATAAATGTCAATTGAGAAAAAAAATATAACAGTCAATTCCCTAGAATGGTTTTATCGGGAAGCTCAACCAGATAACGAAACAGATAAATTGCCAGTTTTACTATTACATGGGTTGCCTTCTCAAAGCCATAGTTGGACTGTCATTATGCCTGAATTAGCTCAAGCAGGTTATCGCTCCCTCGCTCCCGACTGGATAGGTTGTGGTTTATCTCCTAAATTAGATAAAAGAGATTTTCCCTACACACCAGAGGCTTTTATTAATGCTTTAGCAGAATTAATTAATGCTCTACAACTTGACCGTTTTTATCTAGTTGTGCAAGGATTTTTAGGCTCGGTTGGTTTACAATATGCTTTACGAAATCCAGAAAAAATTGAACGTTTAACTATTTTAAATACTCCTATTTCCACTACAGCAAAATTACCTTGGCAAATCCAACAATTAGGGATACCGTTTGTTGGGGATATGCTGACTCAAGATCCTCTATTTGTAGATAGAAGTTTAGAAAAAGGAAGTCGTTTAACAGTTGCCGATGAAGATTTAGAAATTTATCGTAGCCCTTATCTAAAAAGTTCTGCTGCTGGTAGAGCAATATTAGCAATTGTGCAAAAATTAGACTTAAAAAAATCAATGGCAGAAATTGAATCTGGTTTTAAAGGATGGGAGCAAGCAACATTAATTATTTGGGGAATAAAAGACCCTTGGTTAGATGTTAGTCAAGCAGAAAAATTAGCTAATATTTGTCAGAATGGAACGTTAGTTAAATTACCAGACGCAGCACATTATCCCCAGGAACATTGGTCAGGAAATATTATAGATGAACTTCTATTATTTTTGAGGCGAAAAGAAGTTTAGAAAGAATCTATCTCCATTTTAATCCTGCCTGAAATTATTAAGACATTGAATGTGATTAAGAAGCCAAAAAAAGGAGATAGGAAATAGGGAATAGGCAAAAAATAATTATTTTTTACAAAGACATTAACCCTAAATTTAGGCGTATAAATAGTGATACTTACTCCCCTTGAGAGTAATTTCAATCTCTAGCCTTATTCAAACTGGAAGATTTAGTTGTAAAGAAAGTTTCTTAATACTTATTTTGTACTAAACTATGTTGATAAAGTATAATTAATTATACAATAATATTAGCATTATAATCTTATCTAAATCTCAAGCCAAATGAAAACTGCATTAATTACAGGTGCTTCCTCTGGAATTGGTGAAACTTTTGCTCAAGAATTAGCAGCAAGAAAAACCAATTTAGTATTAGTTGCTCGTTCAGAAGATAAACTAGAAAAATTAGCAAATACGTTGCAGAGTCAATATCAAATTCAGACTGATGTAATAGTTCAAGATTTAACAGCTTCAGGAGCAACAAAGTCTCTATTTGAAGCAGTTTCTCAGAAAGGATTAACTATAGATTTATTAGTTAATAATGCTGGTTTTGGTGACTATGGAAATTTTGCCGAAAGACTTCTAGAAAAGCAAGTAAATATGATTCAATTAAATATTACTGCTTTAGTAGAATTAACACATTTATTTTTACCCGGAATGCAGCAACGTAAGTCCGGTGGAATTATTAATGTTGCTTCAATTGGTGGATTTCAACCTTTGCCTTATATGTCAGTTTATGGTGCAACAAAGGCATTTGTTTTAAGTTTTAGTGAGGCTTTGTGGGCAGAAAATCAAGATTCAGGAGTTAAGATATTAGCCCTTTGTCCTGGACCTACAGAATCAGATTTTTTCCAAAGAGCAGAATTTCCTTACTCCAGTGGAGAAGGTTCAAAACAAAAATTAACCACTGCAAAAGAGGTAGTACAAGATGCTCTTCAAGCATTAGAAAAAAATCAATCTAATGTTGTTACAGGAGGATTATTCAATCAAGTAATTGTTAACAGTTCTCGTTTCCTCCCACGAGAGACTTTAGCTAGTATAGTAGAAAAACAGTTTAAAAGTTTGAAGCCAAATTAAGTAAATTAATAACGGATAATGGATAATTAATAATGAATAATTAAAACTATCTCTAATTATCAATTATCAATTGGTAAAGAAGATTGAACCAAGTGCAGAAATAAGATTTCTGTTTTCTAGTGAAAAGGAGAGGCTTTAAACCTAGATACGATTAATTATCAATTATCCATTGATACTATTGCCAAAATGGTCATTTTCATCTTAAATCTAAGAATGGAATACTAAAATTAGTCTTGACAAACAAAAGGGGATTATGTTAAACAAACGGTCGATAGTAGCATGGGTAATGGCACTATTAGTAACATTTTTGGCAAGTTGTGGTTCTCCAACACCACCGCCAACCTACTCAGATGCTCAACTACAGAAAATAGAACTCTCTGCTGCTGGAATACAGACTTTGCGCGATCGCATGAGTGAACTAGGAAGCCTAATTCAAAAGGAAGATTGGGTAAACGTGCGTACATTTATCCACGGGCCTTTGGGAGATTTACGGAGTAAGACTAATTATCTGACCCAAAGTCTACTATTGCCAAAAGACAAAACACCTGTGCTGAATGCAGCAAAACAAGTATTTGAAGACTTAGAGGACATTGATGTAGCAGGAGCAGAAGGGGATAAAAAGCAAGCTCTGAGTGAGTACAAAAAAGCAGTAGCTGATTTTGATACTTTCTTAGGTTTAGTGCCAAAAGATAGTTAAATAGCTATCAACATTCAGCATTCAGCTCTAGTCAAAACAATAGCAATCTTAAAATAGGTTGTAACATTTTACGGTAGGGTTTTGGTCTCTCAACCTAAGCAAAAATGGGATTTGGAAACCAAACCCCTACAGTTTTTTTCACCGAAAAATTTGGGTAGTTACGCCTCCTATTTTAAGAGGATAAAAAAAAGAAGATTCTGTATTTCAATCCCGATACTTTAGGTAGAGGTACTGATAACTGTTAACGCAGTTCCTCTGCAAGAGGCTAACTGTTAACGCAGTTACGACCATAGGAGGCTAACTGTTAACGCAGTTCCTCCGACAGGAGGCTAACTGAAACGACACCTACTCCCTATTAAAAATGAGTCATATAGTAATTATTGGATGTGGAATAGTTGGAGCGGCGATCGCTTATCAACTTAGCAAAATAGAAGGTTTAAAAATTACAGTCTTAGATAAACAAATGCCTGCTCAAGCATCTACAGGTGATGCTTTGGGTGTTTTGATGGGAGTTATTAGTCAAAAAGCTAAAGGCAGACCTTGGAAAATGAGGCGCATGAGCGTGGAAACTTATCACAGTTTAATTCCTGAGTTAGAGGCAAAAATAAATCGCCCTATTTACCATAACTTTCAAGGTATTTTACAGTTGTGTTTGCCTGGAGACGATCTGGATAAATGGCAAAGATTAATAGATATTCGGGAAGCAGACGGTTTACCATTAGAAATGTGGAATGTGCAACGACTGAGCGATCGCTGCCCCCAACTCCAAACATCCGAAGTAACAGCAGCTATTTATTCTCCCCAAGATTTACAAGTTAACCCTGTAGAGTTAACTTTAGCTTTAGTCGAAGCTGCTGAAAAAAATGGTGTCAAGTTTCATTTTGGAGTTACTGTTGCGCAATATAAAACTATTTCTCATCCCAAAAATGAATTTAGTTGTCGCCAAGTACATATAAAAAGTTTAGATGAGACAAAAAAAGCTCCTGCTTTACCAGATGTAGACTGGTTGGTTGTTGCTGCGGGGTTAGGTTCGTTGCCATGTTTGCAAGGAATCAAAGGAGGTAAACTACACTTCCTGCAACTCAAGCGCAAATCCAATCTTGATAATAGATTTACTATAGTACCTGTATTAGGTCAAGCTTTACATTTGCAAGTGCCAGCGCTTTTAGGAAACCCAGATTTTCAGCCAGTTATAACTGGGGATGACATAAATATTGTACCAGTAGCAGAAAATGAATATTGGGTGGGAGCAACAGTAGAATTTCCCAACGATATCGGTGAAGTAGTTGCTGACTCAAGTTTATTAGATACAATGATGGCGAGAGTAATTAGTTTTTGTCCTAGTTTTGCAGATGCAACTATTCTCAGGAAATGGTCCGGTTTACGACCTCGCCCAGAAGGTCAAGCAGCTCCTGCAGTTGGTTATTTAGAAGGGTTTAAAAATGTGTTGTTGGCAACTGGTCATTATCGGAATGGGGTGTTGTTAGCTCCGGCGACAGCAGAAGCAGTTGAGAAAATGATTGTCAAGTGAATTTAGAATTGAGAATTTAGAATTCAGAAGTTAAATTCTTGCTGTTACCATGTTTGTCTATTCTTATTTTTCTTCCTTTTATGTGATTATTACAACTACCATATTTTCTATTATAATAAATTATCGAAGATGTCATTTTTGAAAGTCAATTGATAATTAATCCCCAGAGGTTTAAAGTTTCTCTTTTTTTTCTGATAACTGATAACTGATAACTGAAATGATTGCCAACCAAAATACAAACGGCATTTGTCCTGAAGAATATTTAGCAGGAGAAAAAGTCAGTTCCATTAAACACGAATATCTTAACGGACAAGTATACGCAATGGCAGGTGCTAGTGATGCCCATGTCACTATTTCTCTCAACCTAGCTTCAGCATTAAGAAGTCATCTGCGAGGCAGTGGTTGTCGCGTCTATATGTCGGATATGAAAGCTCATGTAGAAACTGCCAATACATTCTACTATCCTGATGTCATGGTAACTTGTGATGCCAGAGATAAAGCATTGACAAATCATAAAAAATATCCTTGTTTAATAGTGGAAGTTTTATCCGAAAGCACAGAAGCATTTGATCGGGGTGACAAATTTGCCAACTATCAGCAATTACAAACTCTGCAAGAATACGTCTTGATTAATCAAAAACGCCAACGTTTGGAATGCTTCCGTCGTAATGCAGAGGGACTTTGGGTATTGCACACCTACACTCAAGGCAGTGAAATTCACCTAGCAAGCATTGACTTTCGTACTAGCATTGATAATTTATATGAAGATGTCACTTTTGGAATTGAGAATTGAGAAGTAATATTAAATATGGTAGTATTCGGTGTAAAAAAGCATATAAACCGGGTTTGTATTAAATTCCCAGCCATAATAACTGATTTATAATAAACCCGGTTTCTGATAACACCTAATTACGAAAAACTCTGTAAAGCAGATAAAACCTGGTCGTGAATTATGCCATTACTCACAACCACACCCCGGTTATCAACCATTTTCGAGCCATCAGCAAAATTCAAAGGTTTACCATTAAGATCGGTGACGCGCCCCCCTGCTTCCTCAACAACGATCGCTCCCGCAGCATGATCCCAAATATTTTCTCGGTAGTCTGGAGACTTCGGTGATGGCAAACGCAAATATAAAGCAGCTTTTCCAGATGCCACAATACCATATTTTGCTTGGGAGTCTACCCTAACTGATGGTTCACTAATACCTGCTGCTTTTGCCACAGCATTCTGACGATCTTGGTCGCCATGGGAACTTTCCACACTCTCGACAAACCGGAGATTAGCAGTATCATTCGCCTGCACAACCTTAATTGGAGTCAGTTCGCCTCCTGCTATTGGCATCATTGCTGCCCCTTCACCCCGCACCGCTACATACAGCATTCCTGGTTTATTATTTTCCACTGGCATCGCCGGGCAAGCTAACACCCCAACTTTCACTTCTCCTGCTTCTACTAACGCCAACGCCACTGCATATTGGTCTTGACGTAAGAACCCTTTTGTGCCATCAATGGGATCTAACGTCCAATAACGAGGTCCAACTTTACCGTTACCTTGGTTAATCCACTTTACCACCTGTTCTGGAGTAGCATCTGCGATTTGTTCTTTGACATAATTTGTCACTTTTGTCAAATTTTCTGCCATTTCCGGAGTCTGTAGATCGGTTGCATCTTCTTCTCCCACCACTGGATCATCCGGAAACACCTCAGCCAAAGCTTTGCAAATTAACGCCTGAGCGCCATAGTCAGCAATAGTTACAGGGCTTTTATCTCCCTTTTCCATTGCGGGGGGTATATTACCGCGCACCTGTTCACAGAGTTTAGCTGCTGCTAGGGCAGATTCTATTGCTATTTGTTTTTCGCGATCGTATGCCATGAGTAATTTTAAGTTAGGTACTTTTTATAGCATATCAGTTGAGGATTGAAACTTCTCGGTTGGCCTTTGAAACTTCTCGGTTGGCCTTTGAAACCTCTTGTCTGACACTCTGTAGGTAAAACCTAACCCCCCAACTCCTTTCCCTGCGAGGGAAGGGGAAGAATAGCTCTCCTCAGTTCGGGCTAAAGCCCAACTACGGACTTTAATTATAACTACTCAACCTGACTCCTACCCTTGCTAAAAGATTTTATTCAGCAAACCCTAATTAAGATTCCCAGCCCCACCAAGGACTAACTTCTAATACTCCTGTTGGAGTCAGTATAACTCTAAATAATCCAAATGACTTTTGAGAAACGGGTTGGCGATCGCCGTCATTCACTAACTTAGGTAAAGGAGTTTCCCCAACATAATCTTTCGCAGATTGATTTATCGGTTTATAACTGGTGATCGCTCCATCAATATCTACCCTAACTTGATATTCCAGATATTCATACCATGTAGGAGTATCTTCCCAACTCAGATCGATCTGCTCATACAACTTTTGATTCAATTCTTCTAATTTAGCTATTTCCTCAACCTCTACTGGAGTTACTTCAGATTTTGCCTTTGCCACATTTGATTGAGGAGGTAATTTTTTCACAGAAACAGGCCATATCTTAATTGTTTCATCAGCACTAGCACTCACAAGAGTTTTTCCGCTTTGAGTAAAACCAACAGACCAAACAGGTTTAGTGTGACCTTTATACATCTCCATTGGTTTTTGAGTTTCGACCTCCCACAAAAGAATTTTGCTGTCATAACTACCACTAGCTAAAGTTTTCCCATCCGGACTGAAAGCAATAGAAAAAACTGCTTTTGAATGCCCCTTGAAAGTTCCAACTTTTTTACCTGTCTCTGCTTGCCATAGCTTTATGGTTCGATCTTGACTGCCACTGGCAATAGTTTCTCCATTAGGATGATATGCGATTGACCAAATAGAGCGATCGTGAGCGTCTAAACTATATTTTTCTGTTCCTGTTTTTACTTCCCATATTTTGAGTTTTCCATTTTTACCACCACTAGCTAATGTTTCCCCATTTGGGCTAAAAGCTAAGGAAATGACTGGACTATAATGCTGAAAACGCAAAATTTCTGTTCCTGTTTTCAAACTCCATAATTTAATAAAACCTCTATAACTGCCAATTGCTAAAGTATCTCCATCGGGAGCGATCGCTACTGCTTTGATGTCATCAGAATTAAGATTAATAGCGTGAATCAGATTTCCATTACTAAGATTCCAAAATTTCACACAATCATCCCAACTACCACTGATCAGAATTTTCCCATTAGGACTTATTGCCAGAGATTCCACAACATCAGTATGAGCATCTATACTAAGGATGAGTTCACCTGTAGGTAAATGCCAAATTTTAATCATACCATCATAACTGCTACTAGCTATAGTTTTTCCATCTGAACTAATAGCAACTGCATAGATCCAAGTTGAATGACCTGATAAAGTTTGCAGTGGTTTCCTAATTTTTTCTACTTTATAGTTGTTTTGTTTGCTTCTTTTTGATAGTAAACTTTGGAAATCTATTCCTTTAATGACAAGACTTGTTGCTATTGCTGTAGTTAATGCTGTTACAGTTATTGTTTTGATAGGATGCCAGAAAATTTGTTTTGATTGCATAATTTTTTAATAAGAAAGAAGAAAGGAGAAGTAGTATTATGTGCAGTTGAATACTTACACTTTGGAGGAAAACAGAGGGCATAAGGGAATATTAGCTCACAGGGAGAAGGTTATTTTTCACTGATTATCAGGACATGATATAATACCGTTTCAGGAGAGTTAAAAGTCAAAGCATTAAGATTTTGTAGGCTTCAAAGTTTCAAGCTACAGTAATTTTAGAGAATTATTTCACATAGGGGATGTGAAACTATTTGTGACATTCTTAAAGTGAATTGGTAACGGAATGCTCCGCAAACATGTCACGCAGCGAAACGTCGTCGCGGGGTCGCAGTGCTTCTGCCCTCAGCAGAAGTGCCTTTATATAACAATAAATTTTAACGCCTACCTACTTAATTATCAATTCTGAATTAATCCTTTTTTTTTCTTATATTCAATCCATTTTCTAATTAAGAATAAAATACTTATTCCTGTAGTGCCGATTATTCCTAATGGTGTAAGATAACTCCAATGGCCAAACATTTTTTCACTAATATGCCAAGTTAAAAGAAACATTAATGTATAAGTTAGATAATGTAGCTTTATCCAATCTTTTTTCAATTTTTTCAGACTCCAGTTATTAGAAGTGATTGCTAAAACTGCGAAAATAGCTAGTATAATTATTCCCTGTAAATAAATAACATAAGACTCAATGTCAAAGACATCAAAGTTTCTTTTCATAAATAATAAGATGCCATGAGCAGCTCCGAAGACAAATGATATTACTCCTATTTGACGGCGATATTTGAGTAATATTTTGGGAATACCGGTATTCTTAGTAACTGGAAAAACTATTCTGAGAATTGTGGGTAGCAAAGTAATAATATAGGCACATACAGCTAAAAATCCCAGATAGCTAGGAAAGTTTGGTGTGTTGATGATAAAATTTTCCATTTCTCTAATAATGAGACGGCTAAATCACTGATTTTAAATAATTGTATCAAGCTTCAGTAATTTAAGATACTAAAGCACAGGCTTTTCTTTACTTTTAATGAGTCACCTGCTAAAATGTCCCTTTAGTTTTATTACTTATATAGCGCTACGCATTAAGGTTAGGACATTTCTAAATCCTAAAACCCTTTATTAGTCTACTATTCCCTATTCCCTATTCCCTATTCCCTAGCGCGTAGCGCTATATGATACAAGAGATTGGTCTTTTCAAGTTAAAGATTTAGTAGTTTAAAGAAACTTTATTTGTCTGAGTAAGCAGACAAATTTTCTCATTTAAGTAGCGTAGGTTCAGTTTAGGCAAGAATAATGGAAATCTGCAAGGAAAAACTGTAAATTTTTGTACACTTTTGAATCTATTACACTAGACTTATCCATAAATTATCAATTACTCCCCCCTGTTCCCCGTTTCCCTTTCCATCTTTTCTGGAGATATCTACTAAAGAGATAGAATCTTATGGTGAATCTAAAAGTGAATGGCTAAAAAGTTTTTTAGGAATACCATTAGGTATTCCATCTCACGATACATTTGCCAGAGTTTTTGCAAGTTTAGACTCGGAACAATTACAACAGTTAAAAGTTAACTTTTGTAGGTTGGGTTAAGCGACAGCGAACCCAACGTAATGATTGTTGGGTTTCGTTCCGATACAGTCGATGGGGATATCGCTATCCCTCACCTCTGCTTCAAAACCGTGCATGAGAGTTTCCAACTCACACGGCTCCTGACAGCAAGGGTTTCTAGGTTGAGGTATCACCTACTTTCCGTGGGCACTTATACTAATCAGCTAAGTTTTGCCTTATTAATTTCGGGTACCTGCCAACCTTACTGCCTCCCCACGTCTGCATATCCTAGAAATTACTCCAGGCTTGCTTCTTAGGGAATCCTTATTCCTAAAGGACATTGGTTAAACTTTCCCTACTCATCGGTCGATTAATGAGAGTCCAATAGGGGTTACTTCGTTCCCATAGCCCATTTCACGTTAGCTTTAGGTGTCCTGAGTCGTCCGAGACTTGCCAGCTAGTCCTTTAGGCGGTTGAAGACCTAGAGGGGCATCATCTGTACCATTTTGGTTACGGGGAATACAAGGACAATTACCCCGATTTAGGTTGACGAACGTTTGACAGGATTCATGTTCTTCACCTTGACTAACTCCTCTGGCGGCTTCACCCTTAGTCCTTAAGGCTTATCCGCTTTTAGCCCATGCACCGAGAGTAATGGTTGTTAGTCCATTAAACCTGAGCTATGAAGTCACTCCCTAGCTGAGAGGGGAGGAATTTAACCTCCATCGGCTATGAGTTTTTAACCTTTTGGTTAAAGGGTCATGTTGCATCTTGGCTTCTTTGACCCAACGAGTCGCACTCAACCCAACCTACTGACTTTCCTCACCTACAACCAAATACCACAGCACATCAATACCTCTGCCGACATATTCTGAATCTTGATGTTGTTGAATCCATTGAATGATTGTGGGGAGGATATTGTTGGATTTTTTGCCTAATTTGCCCAAAGCTTGGGATGCTCTCCCAGACGCAAAAGAATTTTCATCCTCAAGCAGATGTATTAGGGCGCTGACAAATGTTTGCGAACTATTGCCCAGTTTGTTTAAGGCATCAACTGCCCACCCACGCACATAAGAATTTTCATCCTCAAGCTTTGCTAGTAGGTTACTGACTACTGTTTCCGAGCTGTTTCCCAATTCACCTAGAGTTGAGGCTGCTCTCAGGCGTACAGTAGACTCTTCATTATGAAGCAAAGGTACTAAAGCACTGACTACTGTTTCTGAACTGTTGCCCAATTTGCCTAGAGTTAAGGCTGCCCTTTCACGCACATAAAAATTCTCATCTTGAAGTCGTGCTAGTAGGGCGCTGATTACTTTTTCTGACCTGTTGCCCAGATTCCATAAAGCCAAAACTACGTCTTGACGCACATAAGAATCCTCATCTTGAAGTCTCTCTAACAAGGGAGTAACTAGGGTGTCTGCTTTGGACAATATGCTTAAGGTATTGGTGACAACCCCACGTACCCCAGGATCTTTATCCTCAACTTGTGCTAGTAGGGCACTAACTACTCTTTCTCGACTATTGCTCAATTTGGCCAATCTCAAGGCTTGGGCTGCCATCCAACGCACATCAGAATGCTCATCTTCGTCCTGAAGTAGTGTTAGCAAGGCATTGATTACTTTTTCTGAGCCGTTGCGTAAATCCTTTAAGGCTACAACTGCGCTCCTACGCACATTATAATTCTCATTTTTAAGCAAGATTAGTACAGCATTAACTACACTCTCGGAATTTTTTCCTAAATCGCCCAAAGCTTTGGCTGCCTTATAACGGACATAATAATTCTCATCCTGAAGCAGTGCCAGCAACTCCCTAGTTACATCATCCTTTTCCCCTAACTCCGCCCGATATTTCAGCAACCTTTCCTCATCAATCAAATCTGCTCGCTCTTTCAACATCTCCAAAACTTGCCCCTCAAAATCAGTTTCATACAAACTACAAAAAATCTGCTTAACCCGCTCCCGAACATTCTTACCAACCTGATCCTCACTACTCACCTCCAACTCAACCAACCTTTCCAAAATTTCCCGCACCAACCCACCATCAACACTCCGCAAACCCTTCGGATCTTCCGCCAAACAATCTGCAGCAAACAACAAATCCCGATGCAACCATTCCTCATACTCACTACCACGCTCCAATATCGCCCGCATAGCTTTTGCCACCTTTTTCGGCTTTTGTTGCGCTATTAACAACAATAAAACTTCCTCCCAATGCGACTCATGCAAATACTCTCGAACACAACCCAACACAATCTCAAAATCATCCTCATTATCCGCTTGATAATCAATATCCTCAGCACACAAATATTCCTGAAACGTCTTATGCACAAAAGCATAATAGTCTTGCCCCTGCTCATTCAACAAACCAGTCCGTTCCCGAATCAATTCCACAAATCTTTCTGCCTCTTCCTCCGCTTGATACAACTCCACTTGCTTCAACCTCTTAATCTCTCGCCGCAACTGTCCGATCAACTCATCCTTCTCTATCAACGTACCACCCTCATCGCCAACATTTCCCTGAGTATGCACCCAATATGCCAACAATTCCATCAACCTGCGCAAGTCATCCAAACCCAAATACTTCAACCGCCCCTGACTACTTAACTCCTTATTCGCATCCCAAGAAGTTAACAAAGTTTCCACCGCCTTGTCATAAAGTCGAAATCTTTCTTTCGGCAAAACTGCCTGATACCGATGAATCAAAGCAATAATTGTCAACAACAAAGGATTCCGTGCCAATAATTTAATCCGATCGTTATCATCCAACGCCTTTTGTAAACTTTCCTTCCGTCTTTCCGCTTCGGCTTTATCCTTAAACCGAGTGTCATACCAATTATTGATAAACACCGAAATCTTCTCATCATCAAAAGGCTGCATTTGATAGTGAGGAAATTCCTCGGTACGGAAAAAGTCGCGCTTATAACCCGCCGGGCGAGATGTAATAATTGCGCGGTTTGTGTCAAACTGCCCTAAAAAGTTATTAATGCGTTTGACAACATCATAACGTTTGCTTGACTCCGCAACTTCATCCAACCCATCCAACAATATTAACGCCCTGCCATCTTCCAACCAATGTTCAAAAAATCCCGTCGGTAAAGTTTTAACTGCCATCGTTTTCTCAGCAAAAATCCGAGCATATTCCAGAATGCTTGTGTCTGGGTGTCTTGCCAAGTCGCGCATCCTGATTAAAATTGGCAACCAGTCAGTTTCGGGGTCTAAACCCAAAAATTCAGACTGTTTCTCTGCCAACATCACGGCAAAATAACTCATCAAAGTTGTTTTTCCCGAACCAGGGGCACCCAAGATAACGAATTTCCGCGACTGACTTTGAGTCAATAATTCCGAAGCTAAAAATTTTCTGCCAGAGGTATTTACTAATAATTCTCTTTCTAATTTTTCCCCACTTCCAGCTAACAATAAATCCCGTTCAAAACCGCCTCCTGTGGAGACATCTTCCAACACATCCGGCATCACAAAAATGTTAGCTAATTTCTCCGACTTTTCCACCTCTTGCCCAGGCACAGAAATTCCGGCAAATTTCACATCATCAAACCAATTAGCTAACTGTTCAAAATAATTTTGTTTAGCAACCTGAAATTTAATATAAGTATCAGTTTTTTGAAAATAAGCATTAACAAAAGTTTCTATCCACGGCTGTAGACTGTCTTGATTTAACTGAATATTTTTAGCTTCAGCTTCCCGTTCAAAAATACCAATTAAAATATCAATATCTGGCTTACCTTGATTAATTAATGGTTTTTGTAATTCCTGCAAAACAGAATAATTATGAAAATATTCGCTCAGAAATTTGTTAAATCCATTCCATCCATCCGGTTTAGCAGAATAAAATAAAAGTTGTTGAGGATAGAGTATTTTTTCCCATTCTCTAACAGCTTTTTCTCCAGATTCAATTGCCTTTTCTATATCTGTTTTATTGAGAGATTGAAAGAGGCGATCGCCACCTTGTTTCAAAACACTACCCAACAAAGGAGCTGCTATTTTTGGTAATTCCCAACCTAAGAAAATTGATTCCATAATGTTACTTCTATTAGAGTGACACATCTAAAATGGTGCGTTAGAAAAAAACGGTCAAACCTTGCTATAATCATAATTATACCCAAAAAACCCTCTGCACAGTTTTCGCTGTGTCAGTCTAATACTGAACTATGATAGTTTAAGACGCAAATTATAGCAGATAATTACAATATGGAACAACTTACTGTCGATAAATTTGGTCGTATCGAAATCCCTGAAAAAATACGCCAACAATTAGGAATTAACAATCAAACTAAGTTATCCTTAAAAGTTGAAAATGGTCAACTTATTCTTCAACCCTTAAAACCAGAATTAGAAACCTACTATGAAGATGGAATATTAGTTTTTAAAGCTGAACCGATATGCAATACAGAAACAATTATTGATGAAGTGAGAACAGAAAGAATTAATGAATTAAAATCATGGTAAAAGCTTTATTTGATACAAGTGTTTTAGTCGCTGCATTATGGAGCAATCATCCTAAACATTCAGCTTGTCTTTCACGATTAAAAAAAGTTAAATCTGGGAATATTCATGGAATAATTTGCACTCATACTTTGGCAGAACTTTATTCTGTTTTAACTCGCCTTCCTATAAAACCTGCTGTTGCCCCACAACTTGCACAACAATTAATCAGAGAAAATTTAGCAGAATTTGAAGTAATTTCTCTTTCTACTGAAGATTATCAAACTGTTATTAATAAAATGGTAAATTTTAATTTAACAGGAGGTGGGATTTACGATAGTTTAATTGCTCAAGTTGTTTTTAAAGTAGAGGTAGATCGGTTACTTACTTTAAATCCTAAGCATTTCATACGTCTTGGTGAAGAAGTAGCAAAATTAGTAGAAGTACCGACATAAAACTTACCAAAATAATTGGGTTTAAAGCCAACCTTTTAAGGGGATTTAGGGGGATTGTAAATGTACCTAATTAAGCAAATAATTGTTAAATAATCTTCCTTTTTAACTTCACCATAAAAAATCCATCCATTTGTGCTTTATGAGGCCAAACTTTTATCCATCCTTCTTTACAAGGCGATACCATAAAATCAACGGTTGGGGCTTCAATTTCCCACTCAGAATTATTAGTCAAAAATTCCTCAATAACTTGCTCATTTTCTAAAGGATAAATTGTGCAAGTTGCATATACTAAAACACCTCCAGGTTTCACCCATTTAGCACCAGTTTCTAACAATTCACTCTGAAGTTTTGCTAGTTCTTGAATATTCTCTAAAGTTTGTCTCCACCTTGCATCTGCCCGACGGTGTAATGTTCCTAAACCAGAACAAGGAACATCTAATAAAACTCGGTCTGCCTTATTAATAAATTGTGGTAAATTTCGACTATCACCTGTATAAATAGAAATAGATTTTAACTGCAATCTCTCGGCATTTTGCTCTAATTTTTTCAGTCGAGAAGCAGTTTTATCAATAGCAAAAATTTTACCATTATCTCCCATTAATTCTGCTAGATGAGTTGTTTTGCCTCCAGGTGCAGCACAGGCATCAATTATTATTTCTCCTGGTTGGGGATTTAATAAATAAGTAACTAATTGAGCGCTACTATCTTGAACTGACCAGAAACCTTCGTTATAACCTGGTAATTTTTGAATTTTCCCCACAGCTCCAGTTAATCTTAAAGCTTGGGGAAGTTGGGAAATTCGGTTAACAGAAATACCTGTATTTTTAATTGCTGTTTCTACTTCTTCAAGAGAAGTTTTGAGGGGATTAATTCTTAAATCAATACTTGGGGATTGATTGAACCACGAAGATAATTCTTCTGCTTCGCTTAAACCTAATTTTTCTATCCAATATTCAATTATCCAGTCAGGAAAACTATAGGAGATTCCTAATTTTGGTACGGGATTTTCTGGCAGATTTATAGTCAAGTTGCGACGAATATATTCTCGAAGTAAACCATTAACAAAACCAGCTAATTTAGCAAACTTATTTTGTTTAGCTAACTCAACTGTTGTATCAACTGCTGCCGACTCTGGAATTTGTTCTAAATAAGATAATTGATATAAACCAATATGGAGAATTATGCGTAAATCAGGGTTTTGTTGGTGAGACTTCTTTTTGGCTAAATCGTCGATAATAGCATCAAGCGATCGCTCTCTTCTGACACAGCCATAAACTAATTCTGTAACTAATCGGCGGTTAGCATCTATTAAGTCATTTTTTCTCAGATATTTATCTAAGGCAAAATCAGCAAAAGCTTGTTTTCGATGTATTTCTTGGAGGATGATAAAAGCTAATTGACGGGGGTTATTATTCATAGTTTTTAGGGAGTAGAGAGTAGGTAGAAATAATTGATTTTATTGTTTATTATGGAAATATCTAATATAAATAAAGATAGGTTTACTTTGTAATACATTTGATTTTTGCTCCTTGAATATGTAGATTTTGTTGTCTGACAAACTCTTCAAATTTCTCAAATCAAATGTAGGTTAATATAATTGATATTTTTCCTTAATATAATCGACCTAACCTGCATCAAGTTCTTGGAGAAAACGTAACATTCGTACAACACCTAATGAATCTATTAGTGCTTTGTATCTTTTTTGTCTAATTTCTGTTAATTTCATCATTTTTTTTATGTGAAATGTTTATTAATTGAATAACTGGGTTTTCTACTTTTCAGGTTCTGAATTAATACCTAAGTTTTCTAACGCCTTTGTAGCATGGTAACGCATCTGTGAATCGTTATCTTGAAGTAAAGGTAAAAGAGCTTGCACTACAGTTTCAGAAGCATTTCCTAAGTTGCCCAACGCCTCTATAGCAACATAACATATTACCGAATTATTATCTTGAAGTAAAGTTAAAAGAGCTTGCATTACAGGTTCAGAAGTGTTGCCTAAGTTACCCAACGCTTTCACAGTAGTATAACACATTGCCAAATCATTATCTTGAATTAAAGCCAAAAGAGCTTGCACTACAGGTTCAGAACCATTGCCTAAGTTCCCTAACGCCTCTACAGCAAAAGAACGCATCAAGTGATTATTATCATTATCTTGAATTAAAGCCAAAAGAGCTTGCACTACAGGTTCAGAACCATTGCCTAAGTTACCCAACGCCTCTACAGCAGAATAACACTCCTCCTCATCTTGAATTAAAGCCAAAAGAGCTTGCACTACAGGTTCAGAACCATTGTCTAAGTTACCCAACGCCTCTACAGCAGAATAACGCACCTTTTTATCATCATCTTGAAGTAAAGCTAAAAGAGCTTGTACCACAGGTTCAGAACCATTGCCTAAGTTACCCAATGCCTTTACAGCAGAATAACGCACCTTTTTATCATCATCTTTTAGAAATTTAACAATATCAGGAGCAACAAATTTAGCGACCGAACCACTATTTCTAATTTTTTTAAGATCGTACACCCTATCTTTTACCGTTACCCCTGGAGCAAACAAGTTGCGGACAAGCCTTTTAATTCTTTGCCTCTCTAGCTCTTGTTCTAAAGCCTCCAAATCTAATCCTGCTAGTTTCCCAATTTCATCTGCTACAAAATTGGGTACTCTAACCTCCGAACCTTTTACCAAACAACAATCTCTCACTGCCAACAAAAAGCCTTTAATTTCTTGCTTACCTAACTTTTCCTCTGCTGTTGCCAGGAACTCCCGCCACTTTTCCTCATCATCCTGATTCTCCTCTACCAAATATAGTGCAGCCAAATATTCCGCCAACGGATCGAGAGCAAAGCGAATTTTGTTTCTGTCTTTGATTTCACCATATCCAATAGACTTAAGCAGTCGCAGATGTTTCTCAAAATACTCCAGACATAACGTTGCATCATTTCTCCCCAACTGCTCAAAAGCTTTAACCACTGTTTCCCGCTCCGCATAAGATGATCTATAATTTTGCTCTAAACATTTCCAAGCAATGAGTTGAGCATCCTGCTTAATAGTAGGATATTCACTCTTAGTCTCTCTTTCTCCTTGACGGTTCAACTTTTCTAAGTGGTTAAGTATTAGATCGGGAATATTGTCGAGAGAACCCTCGGAGGGAAAATTATTCTCCTTACTATTAATCATCTTCTCAGCATAAAGCTTTGCCAACAAAACAGTAATAGTCTTCTGTTCCCCAACTATTCGTGCAAGTTGAGCGCATTCCTGTAAAAATTCTTCTTGATCCGCCTCAAACAAATGCCACTTACCGCACTCCTTCAAATACTGCTCAATAAAATAAGCTAACTTTCCTCCATCAAACCGGAGAGTTTTAACTTTAATATCAATACCCCGGAAATTTTCCTCTATCCTGGAAGTCACAATTAAAGCATTTGCCGGAAACTCTTTCGGATCGGGATTAAATTTCTCCTGAGTTTCCTGACTCATCTCCGAATAGCGATCGACTATCAATAAAATTCGGCGCTGTCGCAGGAGTTGTTTAACCAATAATTCATCGACTATCATTTGTTCGTTGTCGATCAACTCCTGAATTTCTGCCATTATTGCTTCCATTATCGGTTTGATGCCATCTCCAGCATTATCAATTTCCTTCTCTATTAAAACTGGTAACATCAAATGTTTAGCTAAAGCTTTCGACTGCTGCTGTTTTTTCATTGCCCATTTAGCAACTTGACAAGCAATAGTTGTTTTTCCCGATCCTCCCTCACCCGAAATTAACAGTCGCACTCGCTTTTCCTTTTTAAAAGGTTCGCTCAAAGTTTCCGCAGTCAGTTCATCAATTTCCTCACCATTTAATTCAACCGGAAGCGAAACATAATCTTTTCGCTCCTCAACAGTTTCATTCTCCAAAAACTTCTTTTGAAAAGTATCCAGATGTTTTTCCACCCAAGCATCTAATACCCTGGGGCGATACTTGAGAAAATGTAAGATACCAACAGGTAGTTTAAATTCTGGAGTTAAGGTTGTTTTCGGTATCTTTAATTCCGCAGGTAGTATCAATAACCATAGGGGACGAAACCAGAGAAATCCTCCATACAAACCCATCAACACAAGGATTAAAATTAACCACCCTTCCCAGTCTTTTTCATCATCAGAATTTTTCGATTTTTCCTGTGTTTTTTCTTCGGTGGGTTGACTTGTCTTTTTTGGTTCAAGACTAGCACTAGGTTGAGGACTAGGTTGAACATTTACTTGGGAAAATACTAGATTATTAACTTGCTTAATACCTGGATATACTGGAGAAAAATTTGTTGCCATTAAAGGCAAAGAAGTAGATAAGAGAGCTATTTTCAGCAAAGCTAATAAGGTCTGTTTAGGTGGTTTGACCATAAATTAGAATACCCAAAAAGAGAATTTTTGAAAGTATATTATAGTATAAAAATATATAAACCGGGTTTATATTAGATATCTGGTGAAAATTAAAAATCAAATCAATTCTTATCCAGAAATTATCTATTATTTCTTCCTGTTCCCTATTCCCTGTTCCCTCTTTTCTAGAGATGTCTATTAGATACCTTTCCATGCTGATAACTGATAACTGATAACTGATAACTGATCAATGGTATCCTATATAAAAGTCACTAACTTTAACAAATCAATTTTCAATGACTATCTCAATTCCAAATACGCCCAAACATAAGAAAGCTAAAGGACTCAGACCAGGTGCCATTCGCCCAGCCAAAGAACTCTGTAGCGAATGTGGTCTTTGTGATACATATTATATCTATTATGTCAAGGAAGCTTGTGCATTTATTAACCAACAATTTGACAACCTCGAACAACAAATTCATGGACGCATTCGCAACTTAGATAATGAAAATGAAACCTATTTTGGCGTTCATCAAGATATGATGGCAGCTCGGAAAAAACAACCTATTGAAGGCGCACAATGGACTGGTATTGTGAGTATGATCGCCTGTGAAATGTTGAATAAAGGTATTGTTGAGGGTGTTGTTTGTGTGCAAAATACTAAGGAAGACCGTTTTCAACCAATGCCAGTTATTGCTCGGACTCCAGAGGAAGTATTGGCAGCAAAAGTTAATAAACCGACTCTTTCTCCTAATCTTTCAGTATTAGAAGAAATTGAAAAATCTGGGATGAAAAAATTATTAGTAATAGGGGTTGGTTGTCAGATTCAAGCATTACGAGCAGTGGAAAAACAATTAGGTTTAGAAAAGCTCTATGTTTTGGGAATGCCGTGTGTGGATAATGTGACAAGAGAGGGTTTGCAAAAGTTCTTGGAAACTACAAGTAAGTCTCCGGAAACTGTTGTACATTATGAATTTATGCAAGATTTTCGAGTACATTTTAAACATGAGGATGGAACCATAGAAAAAGTACCATTTTTTGGTTTAAATACTAAAAAGCTGAAAGATATTTTTGCTCCTTCTTGTCTGAGTTGTTTTGACTATGCGAATGGTTTAGCAGATTTGGTAGTTGGATATATGGGAGCGCCCTTTGGTTGGCAGTGGATTACTGTTAGAAATGAGACGGGAAAAGAGATGTTAGATTTAGTAATGAATCAATTAGATACTCAACCCGTAATGTCTCAAGGAGATAGACATGAAGCTGTTCAACAAAGTATTCCAGCTTATGACAAAGCTGTAACTTTACCAATGTGGGCTGCCAAATTAATGGGAGTTGTAATTGAAAAAATTGGTCCTAAAGGTTTGGAATACGGGAAGTTTTCTATTGATTCCCATTTCACAAGAAATTATCTTTATGTTAAGCGGAATCATCCAGAAAAATTAGAGGCTCATGTCCCAGAGTTTGCTAAGAAAATTGTAGGACAATATAAGTTACCAGAATAATTTTTTGGTGTTGGCTTTTAAGGTAATATTTTCCGAATATGTACCTTAAGTAGGTGGGGGTAAATAAACCTAAATAGGGTTTGCTGAAAAAGTTTTTGTAAGGAGTAAGGGAGGGATTTTTTGCTTAACTCTAACCAAAAATTCTAACTTTCTGAGGTTAAAGAGCTGAAACAGGCGTACTTTTTCCCGACCTAAAAAGCCTCAAACCTTTATCTGTAAATACTTTGATATTTAATCAGCAAACCCTAATCATACATCTATACAAACTGAATTATTAGACTTATAAATAACACACCTAATTGGAATAGGTAAAAAATTTGCTTAGGTACTTACTTATGAGCAGAATAACCTGAAATGAAACGATTTGAATCAGTTTATATTGCTCTAATTTTGCATACTCAATTTTGACTTTTGTAATTTAAAATTCATCTGTGGTTGACCAACGTTATAAGTTAAAGCATAACTATTAGCTAATATCCAAAACCATAAACCAGGATAACGAGGTTCTAACCAAGGTTGAATCCAACGAGCAAAACTAGGGAACCATCCTAATAACCAACTTATTAAACTAAACAAAGTAAAATTGATATAACTGCTCGTCCAAAGTAATATTTCCTGGAAATTAATAAAATCGAGAATCCACAATAAAAGATAAGGATTTATTCTTGCTGCTTTAAGAGCTAATTTTGTAAAAATCCACCAATCAGCTCTATCTTTAATAAAAGTTTCTGCTACTTCTGGAGGTGACTCTGCTAATAATCCAAAAAATGTATTCAAAATAGAATTAATTTTTTGGGGAGGTAAATTTTTACCTGTTGGTACCATCATACCTTTAGAAAATAACCAAGTAATCGCAATATTACTTTGATAAGCACGAATTTTATTCAAGTTATCGGCACTGAGTAAATCGTATTTTAAAGCAGTATCTAAAAGTTCAGTTAAACGAGGTAAATTTCTCACCAAAGAACCAAAACCAGTAAATACTAAAGGAGACTGAAGAGAAGCAGCATCACCAATACAAACTAAACGGTCAAAAGCAACTTGGCGATCGCTACCTTTAATACTAAAATGCCCGGGAATATAACCGAAAGTTGGCTTTTTCCATACTAATTTATCCATATCGCAGCGTCGATATTCTGGCAAAATGGAGAAAAAATCTTCATACATTTCTAACAGAGAACCAGGATTTTCTGGATGAACTTGATGATAATGAAATAGATAAAATGTTAACTCATTATCCGCACCAGGAAACAATTCCCAAATCAATTGTCTACCGCGAGAAATATCTCCATGACTATTAAGAACATCTCCATAATTTGAATCCCAAACACCTGTTTCAAATCCACCATCAATTACTGCTCCGACTGTCGGACAAACACTATCAAAAGCACGTTTACCATTTAATTGCCAAGCAATAGGAGAAGCAGTACCCATCGCATCTACTAACAAACGCCCACAGAATATTTGTTCAGTTTTATTAGATAGGTTTTGAGTGTAAATTACCACTTTTTCTGGTTCAATATCAGCTTTAATAAATTCTGTTTCATCGACAATTTTTCCTCCAGCTTCTTGTAGTTTCATTCCACATAGACTTAGTAATTTTTCTGAATCTAATGCCAGATTTAAAACTGTGGGAGTATGCAGAATTTGTGCTTTACAAAAGTCAGGGTTATTAGCATCAAAAAATTTATTAAATCCATCTTTATATTCTCTGGCAATTAAATTTTCTACTTCTGTATTCGTAAATAAACCTAAGTCAATTAAACCCTGAATTTCAGAGCGAGAAATATTCCATTCTCGATTCATTTTACCGAAAGGCAAACGTTCTAATAATAATACTTTATATCCCAGTTTTGCCATGATTGCTGAATGAATACTTCCCAGAGCGCCACCAACATAAATTAAGTCATATTCTACTGAATTATTATTTGTTCCAGACTCTTTTTTCCAAAGTACCTGTTTGGGTTTTTGAGGATTTTTAACTGATTCTCGCCAACGTTTTTCCCACCAATATAAACGGTTGAGGTCATACTCTCCTCTAGGCATTTTTTGAAAGTATTTGACTGTAAGAGGATAATCAGATTCTAATGCTGTAAAAATTGACTGATTTGATAGATCGATAGTGGGAGGTTCTGGATAATTTAGCGGAAATTCTTTTCGTAAATTAGTAGTTAAATTTGAGGTGAATTTTTGTTCTATTGAAGATATATTTCCTTGTGCAAATACTTTTAGATACGTAGTTCGTTGTAATGACCAGACAAATACAGAAATTTCTTTAGTATCATCTTCAGAAAATTTGACAATAAAGCCATCTGGAGTTATAATTTTTTCGCCGAAACCAGGTTGAAATTGAGATTGTAACCATTGACAAACAGTTTTTGTATCTGGTGTGGGTACTTCTAGGTAGAGGATTTCTTTCATCTATTTTGTCCAAGGAGTCAACTTTTAATTTTAAATTGATAGTAAGCATTCAGCTTTTGACAGAATAAATCAATTACTAGAGGCTAAATGCTATATTTGATAAATATCAAAAATAGTATTTTAACAGTGTATGGTAAAAATTCCTAAGTTTTGCATTAGTCCAGTTCTATTGCTTCCCAAAAAAAATTTCAGTTCATCCTGTAGAAATTGATTGAAGTTAGGAGTTAGGATTGAAAATTATAAATCCTTAATTTCAAATTTAGGATTACTATAGCAATTATAAGTTTCTATATTTAGTTAGAATAAGCGAAAAAAGGCTAGATTTTACTAAAAAAAGGTAGCCTTAAATATGCAAGGATAAGTAAAAAAATCATAAGGTATGAAAGCATTAGAGTCGCTCTTCAAATTAGAGAACTGGAAAAAAAAATCCTTTAAGCAAACTGTATTGAACTATAAACTCATCTACTTTCCTTCTTCAAAAAATTCTTAACTGAATTGTATTGATTTACCACTACCAAAAATAAAAGGGTGCTAGTGCATAGTCATGGTAGAAAGAGTCTGGGGAGGGTGAGCAGAAATTAAAAAATATATATCTCCACTATTACAATGCAGGACTACCAATAAAAGCAAAAAAACACCCACAATAGTTGGTTGCCCCTTCGTAAACCTCTCAGGACTAGACTGCTTAACTCAAACGGGTCTCCCACCCAGAATAGGATAAGCTTCCAGGAAGCCAAACTGTTAGCCAGGTCTGGGTGGGATGACCCGAACAGTCAAAAGCAGGCTAGTGATGCGTGTGCGGACTCAACACAAGGACGGCGATCCACCGCCCAAATTGCAAGGCTGTTGACCAACTATTAAACTGTGGGTGGTAGTAGTATTATAACAAACTTTTCCTAATTTTGATAATTGAGCGATCGCTTTAAAGGAAGAAAATTAACGAGATGTTAGTAAAAAATATTTTCAAAAAAGCTATTTTCACTGTCAAAAATATCAAAGTACGGTTAATTATTAATATTTAGTATTTTACATTGTTGAGAAAAGTCTGTTTTTAAATCTCAAATTACCTAAATTCATAAGTAATAAATAAGAAGATTAATTATTAATGTTTGCTATTTTATTTTCTTTATAACAGTCTCTTCTCAAATCTAAAATTACCTAAATTTAGTTCAAAAACTTTTAAATTCTAGGAGAGAAGATTTTAACTACTAATTTAGTCATAAAAAAACCACACACAGTTGTTTATTACCCCTTCGTAAACCTCTCAGGACTAGACTGATTAACTCAACTGTGCCTTATCTCACTTAAGTCTATTCACTTGTAGAAAGTCAAACCGGAATAGCTCAGTGAGATAAGTCACACAGTAGTCAAAAGCAGGCTAGTGATGCGTGTTCGGACTCAACACAAGGACGGCGATCCACCGCCCAAATTGCAAGGCTGTTGACCAACTATTAAACTGTGGGTGGTAGTAGTATTATAACAAACTTTTGGGTTAAAACATTCTTACTCCTATCAAATTTTAGTCACAGTAAGAATTAAACTTCTGACTTCTGACTTCTGACTTCTGACTTCTAACGAGCCTGCTGCATCCGCAAGGCCAAAATATGCTCACATGGCCCCTGATACAATTTATTCTGCTGATACCAATTACAATTACACTGCGCCTCAATTATCCGTTCATCGCGATCGACACTTAAAGAAGGAGAAAACATTACTCCCCTATTCATCACAGTCCCTTCAATCCTCAAAACCCCATCAATATCATTGACAGAATTTACCTCAACAGCATTTTCTTGCAAAAACCTAGTAGCACTTTCCTCCCGTTCATTTGCAAACCTTAACCTCTCCATTGGTAGAGGTTCGCGACTTAATTCTCGGACTCGATAAACCTGTTTATTCAAATCATAAATTACTCGTCCAGCTTGAGTATAAGCACCCAAAGCACCCAATACAGAAGTACGACTTAAATTAAGTCTTTTTGCCAAACTATCGGCAGTTTCAAACCAGTTTTCTCGCAACCCATTAAATATTATTTTCTGAGTCCATTCATCCACATCAGCGCGGGGTGCCATTAAGTCAAAATTACCAGCTTGTGCCCAATCATTTGCCGTCCATCCAGATAATCCTAAAGTAAAAGACATATCTCCTAAATCTGCTACATAAAAAGACGGCATTCCTGTGCCTAATAAATGAACAGTAAATTTATTAGCAATAGGAATTAAACGTTCTAAAATATGCAGTCTTCTTCGCCCCCAAGTTCGGATTTGTTGAGTAGAATTTCCGGTGTAAATTGAACGGTGACAAATTATTTCTAAATTCCAAGGTTCAAATACAATTTCTATTGGTTCTCCTGGTTCTAAAAAATAGCGAATACTGCGGGGTCCATGTTTTTCTTTGTGGCGACGCAAAACCAAACACATATTATAAATATCCATTGGGTGAAGGTCGAATTTTGTAGCTGGTAATGACATAGCTGAACTTACTTGTAAAAATCCTCTAACCCAACTATCGGGAAGGTCTATTTTTACTTCTTTAAAAGTTTCTTCGTTGGTAGTTTTAACTTCAAAACCGGAAGGATCTACTTGGAGTTCAGTTGTTTTATAACTACGGATTTTTTGGAATTCTTGATAGAGGGCAGCGGAATAGTCAATGTTAGTAGTTCCGCAGGCAAAATCATTGATATTTTTGAATACTTCATAACTTGCTCCAAGTCTTCCATAAGTTGATTCATCAACGCTGAAACATTCAAAGAAAATTTCATCGGGATGAACGGTTATTACTGGATCGAAAACGTACCAAGCATCATAATCAATTTTATAAAGATATTGAAAGAATTTTTGTTGAGCTTGGTAAAAAGGTTTTAAACGTTGGTGACGGTTTTTATTTAGTTGGTTTAATTCTGTGCTAATTTCTGTTATTTTTTGAGCTACTTCCTGACGTTGAGTCGCGATGTTTTCCCAGTCTATTTCATCTTCTTGTTGGGCACGCCATTCTTTATAAGCAGTTTTATCTTTTGGTTTATATCGGAGGTCAGAAACTACTACGTCATGTAAGGCGCTGATAGCTTCACGAAATGCGACATTTTTTCCCAGTTCGCCAACAAAATAGGTAGGTTCTCGTTTAGTATCTGGAGAGAATGACATCTGGGTATTTTTGCCATTGTCAGTAACACCTGTATTGCCTTTATAAGAGTAGTTAAATTCCATAATGTTTTTGGTAATTTGAGGTTTAAATTCTACTATTTTAATCCTAAATGATTTGCGAAAAAACCGTAGGGGTTTGGTCATTTCAGTTATCAGTTATCAGTACCTCTGACTTTAGCCAGAGGCTTTAAATACTGAATTTGATTTTTTTCATCCCCTTAAAAATGAAGGCTTGAAACCTTATTTTTTGGTTATATTAATCCAATCTTCCATTTGGTTTGGAGACCAAACCGCTACAAGCAAATTTTACCGAAATAATTAATAATTAAACAATTAAATAATTAGATAACTCAGGTTTAAAGCCTCCCCAATAAAGGTAAAGGGGGAAAAATCAATCTTTTCCTTTTAGTCAATCCTCTGCCTTCTAGGGAGAGGTAATTATCCATTATCCATTATGCATTAATGAAAACCTATTTAGAGTTGTTATATTCCAGAATCAAGATTCTTGAAATTGAGACAATAGAGAGGCAATAACTTCATTTTGATCGATACTTATACTCTGTTGTAAAGCCTCTTTTAAGACATTTATTACTAATCCTGGCAAAACTTGAGATTCTGTAATTCTTTTACTGCCATTATCAACCATAGCAAAAGCAATAATATCTACATTTTTTACATCAACTACCCAATATTCTTTGACTTTTAAATCTTCATAGATTAACCTTTTCTCACCTTTATCATCTGCCAGTGAAGTATTGGCTATTTCTATGACTAAATCTGGCGATGGATATGTATCTAAATCTACAACAGAAGTTCCCCTGGGAATAATATTGGTATTGTCACCTATATAGTAGGAAATATCTGGTTGTACTTCTTGAGTTCCGATTTTTCTGTAACTACAATTAATTAAACTTTTGTTACGAATATTTTTGAGGCTACAGAAAACACTAATAGCTATATTAATAAGTGAATTATCGCTGGCATGATCGTGACTTACTGGTGACATTTCTATTCTGAGTTTTCCTTGATAATAATAAGATTTTGCTTTGGCGTAAATAGGGTTTTCAATACTTTGGAGATATTCCTCCCAAGTAGCTAAAACCCATGTATCTGTTGGAATTTTTATTTGTAAATTTGCCATTTCAGTTATCAGTTATCAGTTATCAGTTATCAGTTATCAGTTATCAGTTATCAGTACCTCCTAAAGTAGAAGGCTTCAAATACTGAATTTTATTTTTTTATTCCCTTGAAAGGGGAAACTTGAGACGTGATTTTCTAGTCATATCAATTTTTGATTGGGTTTGGAGACTCAACCCCGCATTTATAAAATTTTACAACTTATTAACGTATTTAGAATTACTTGATTATTATAGCAATCCTCTAATATATTTGTGTATAAAAATCTTACCGCTTTTCGGGAATAGGGAATAGGCACTCTTGCAATAGGGAAGAGTTTCAAAGTTGATTTATAGTTTTTGAATTGTTACAACCTATTTAGGATTGCTATGTTCTACAATTGAGATTCTTGAAATTGAGAAAATAGGGAGGAAATAACTTGATTTTGATCGATACTTCGACTTTGTTGTAAAGCCTCTTTGAAGACATCTATTACTAATTCTAGTAAAACTTGAGATTCTTTAATTCTTTTACTGCCACTATCAACTATAGTAAAAGCAATAATATCTATCTTTTTCACGTCAACTATCCAATATTCTTTGACTTTTAAATCTTCATAGATTAACCTTTTCTCACCTTGATCATCAGAGAGTCAAGCATTGGCTATTTCTATGACTAAATCTGGGGATGGATATGTATGTAAATCTATAATAGAAGTTCCCCTAGGAATAATATTGGCATTGTCACTTATATAGTAAGAAATATCTGGTTGTACTTCAAGAAGTCCGATTTTTCTGTAACTACAATTAATTAAGCTTTTGCTGTCGATATTTTTGAGACTACAGAAAATACCAATAGCTATGTTAATAAGTGAATTATCGTTGGCATGATCGTGAGTTACTGGTGACATTTCTATTCTGAGTTTTCCTCGATAATAATAAGATTTTGCTTGAGCATAAATAGGATTTTTAATTATGTGGAGATATTCCTCACCTCTGGCGCGGGTGCTTCAGCAAATAATTTAACTCTGGTTCTATACGCAACACTCGAAAATTTTCCCAACTCATCACCTCTGGCGGGGTGCTTCAGCAAATGATTGAACTCTGGCTCTATAGGCAACAGTCGAAAAATTTCCCTGCTCATCACCTCTGGCGGAGTGCTTAAGAAAATGAATTTATTATTGCTCCATACGCAACACTCGGAAATTTTCCCGACTCATCACCTCTGGCGGGATGCTTCAGCAAATGATTGAACTCTGACTCTATAGGCAACACTCGGAAATTTTCCCGACTCATCACCTCTGGCGCGGGTGCTTCAGCAAATGATTAAACTCTGACTCTATAGGCAACACTCGGAAAATTTCCCGACTCATCACCTCTGGCTGGGTGCTTCCGCAAATGATTGAACTCTGGCTCTATAAGCAACACTCGGAAAATTTTCCTACTCATCACCTCTGACGGGGTGCTTCAGCAAATAATTTAACTCTGGTTCTATACGCAATAGTCGGAAAATTTACTAATCATCACCTCTAGCGAGGTGCTTCAGCAAATGATTGAACTCTAGCTCTATACGCAACAGTCGGAAAATTTACTAATCATCACCTCTAGCGGGGTGCTTCAGCAAATGATTGAACTCTAGCTCTATTACAAATTAAGCTTTACTTTTAACTTTCCGAGAAACAGACTTAACAGAAATAGGCAAAGAAATCTCTGGATAACTATTATGAATTTTCAACATAATTTCGATCGCCTTTGCCTTATCCCCAATGGCAATAGTGACAGATTGCCTAGTCAAAATATCCGCCACAACTCGCGCCGCTGCCTCACTTTTTTCTGCCTCCTTTTCCAAAAAACTAAATACTCGTTGCTTTGCCACCCGACCTTTATTTACCTGACACAAAACACTAATAAAATAAGGTTGCAAATCTCGTAATCTTTCCACATTATCCGCCGCATAATCCGACAAAAAATCCGTAGCAAAAACCTGCATATCCCCCGAAGGATGTTCGCTAAACTTCAACAAATAATCTTGCCCATAACTATCCTCAAAATAACGACTCACCAATTGACGCCCAAACACCCTTACATCATCCCGCACACTATCACAAATACTTACCATTATTTCCGGCAACCAATCAGTTTCATCAAAAGATGATTCAAATATTTCCCAAGCAAAATTACGAGAATCTTCCCAATCAGATTCTAACAATCTAACCGCAGCCAACATCTCCTGAGAATTACTCCGAAAACGAGGAATATTTTCAGAAAAAATTTGCCATGCAGCTTGTCTGACAGCCACTAATTGATAATTTGCCAACTTAACAACTTCAATTGTTTCAAAATCTCCTGCCCACTGCCGATAATTTGCCTTTAATATTAAACCTGCTAAATCTTGAGCAAAATCCGATTTAGCCCTCAATAATTTCTTGGTTTTTTCCAAACTCATATTCTCTTGCCATCCCGGAATATCATTCCTCAATAAACCTGCCAAATAATCGTGAACTCCTTCAGACTTTTCTGGAATTACTAAAATGTCGATAAATTCCTCTGCTAACTGACTAGCAAAATCTGAATATTTCTTGGTCAAATCCTGAATAATAGGTTGAATTAAACTCCGAATATCCTCCTCAGAATTAACCGCCATAGCAATAATCAAATCTCGCCGAGAACTTATCAAAATATCCTCTGGCAACTGCCCAAATATTCTAATACCAATTTCCCGAATATTTGGATAGGGAGATTCAATCAACGACTCAATTAAATTAGTAGGTAATTCCGCAGCAGGAGTTTCATGGTTTTCCAGAATATTTGCTCCTAATTCTTGAATTTCTGCCAATGGATGTTGGAGTAAATCTATAATAACTCCCATGCCTAATTGTTTTAATTGATAGCTCAAACAACCCAACAATATATCCGCAATATCTTGAGCGACTCGCTCTATCCAGTAAGTTTCTTGTTTAAAAGTTAATAACTCAGCAATAACTTTACCAATTAATACTTTAGCAGTACCTTCTTTGAGACTATGTGAACCAAGAAATGTTTGAGCAAATTCACGAGTGTCTGGTTCCTGACTGGTAATTAAACCAGCCAGAAAATTAGCATTTAAAAATCTATTTGGTTGTTTATTTATCCAGCGATAAGCTGCCGTATGTGCTTTAGGCAAAATACTATTTGCCGATGCTAAAACCAAATCTATATCGGGATCTTTTTTATATCTTTTTATCGCTAATTCAAATCCAAACCTAACTGTAACTTCATAAGGTTTTTTGATAAATTCTATGAGAGTTATAAGGTCGATTTTTGGATAAAAACTCTGGCAACTATCCAATACTCTCACAGCAAAATTATGTACAGTATGACAGTTACTTTCTAATAATAATTGCACCAATATTTCTGGTTGTTTCTCCCATAATTCAGGAAAAGCTTCTCCCCGTTGTTTAATCTCCTTATTAGTTCGTTCAAAGTATCCGTTAAACTTCCACTCTAGCCTATCAGAAGATAAAGAATAACGAGAATGATTTGTATAGAGAATATGAGATAAGACTAGAAAATTAACAAATCTATGTTCGAGTTGATAATAAAATTTATTTTCTAGTTGATAATTATGCCTAACATCAGCATCAGAATATTGCCGTAAAATACTTACCGCTAAATTAATATATTCAACATCATTGTCTATGCCAAGTTTCTCTAAAGTTCGCCAAATTCGCTTCTGTAAATAATTACGAGTTTTTTCAGTATAAACATTCCGACCAGTTGTTTTTTCTGTGTCAAATCTATAAGTAAGAATGCCAAAAACTTCTGGGTCTCGACGATATTCAGCCATTTTAAAAATATGACGAATTGGCTGAAAAAAGTTTTCTTTAAATGGAGCAGTGCGGAGAAAATTTAAAAGTGCAGGTCGTACATATTCATTATCTATTTGATATAGCCTTTCTATGTCTGAAAAACTTTTACCTTCCTCCAGACGTTGGTTAAATACTTCCTCAAATTTTTCTGCCGTTCCATGACGAGCAAACTCCCTTAATTCTGGCGATAAAAACTCGATCATTTCCATCTGTAATTCGGCGCGAACTTCTGGATCAGATAATTTCAAAATCGCCTCAAAAACTATCCGACTAACAAACTCTGAAGTTGCCGGATTTTCATACAATCTAATTAAAGCAGCAAGAGCATCCTTTCCACCACACCAACCCAACGACCAAGCAATACAATAATCTCTTAAATCCGCACCAGTGCCAATAAAATTAATTAACATCGGAGTAGCTTCAGCTATTTTTAATTCCCCCGCCCGCCAAATAATTCTTTCCAGAGGACGACCAGTTTTTTCTCTAGCTAAATGTTCCAGAATTGCTTTTTTTCGCAAATGATTCTGGTTAGGAACTTCTGTTTTTTTAGGCAGAGAATCTAGAGAAATTCCAGTAACGTCGCGATAACCACGTTTAATTTTTTCTTCTATTACTTGATTGAAAACTTTTTCAGCTTTTGCAAAAGGAGCATAGCCATCTGTTTTAATACCATGTCTTAATTCTGAACCACGACGACCGTAATTAAAATTAACCATATAATGCTGATTTTCTTTCACTTCAAATAACTCAACCTCATAAATTTTATCCGAGCGATCGTCTTGATAATGGAGGATAATTTTTTTGATTACTTTCATAGTTTTAGGGAATAGGGAATAGGGAAAAATAAGGAGTTGAAAATTTAAGCAAGAAACATTTTTTTGTCACTAATCATCTCAGCATTATTTTATTAACTTCATTTTACCGGAAAATTGTGGGTATGCGCATCCCGTTTTAAGGGGATGAAAAAAATATTTAACTCAGTATTTCAAGCCTCAGACTAAACTCGGAAGTTCACTGATAACTGTTAACGTAGTTACGACCATAGGAGGCTAACTGAAATGACCCCTAACTATATTTTATTTTATATATACTATTATGTTGTTAATGTAAATTTGGGATTAACTCTGTAGAATGGTGTATTTGAGAATCTTAATGGTACTTGGTTACGACGGTGTGATGAGTCGGAAAATGTAATTAAAACAGGGGATGAATTAGCAGTAGAAAAAAATGCTGAGATATCCCAAAAAGGTTATGATATATCTCAGAAAGATGCTCAAATTAAACAGGCACTATTATTGGCAATTTAAATTGGATTAAAATTGAAATTTGGTAATGAAAGTTTAGCGATATTATCTGAGATTTTCACAAGAAATTATGTGAAATTATTAGAGGCTATTGTTTCTCAAATTCCAAATCTTGCCTCTACAGATGAATTGCGAAAACTTTACGCTAAATAATATCATGTTCGGTTGAATACTTATAAATAATTACCAAGGAGTCAGGAAAACGCATTTTTGTTATGCAACGTCCGTAAGTCCTTAGAATTGCTGGAGAAAGGAGTTAGAAGAAAAGTAGAAGTGTAATATCTTTTCTCTACTGTCAGAGCTGAAATTTTATTGATAACTGATTATCCGAACATGATCTAATATCAAATCTACCGAAAAATTCAGGTATAAAGCCTTCTATTTCAAGAGAAAAAAGAAAAAAATCCTTTTAGTAAATCCTGCTATAGCAATCATATTTCAGTTGTGAGATTTTAGTGGTAGTTAGGAGACAGGAGTCAGGAGTCAGAATATGGAAGGATTCTGAGCGTTATTAATTGTTATGAAATATCTCATAAATCATTCCTGATTGCTATATTACAGAAGAGGTAATTATTAATAATTAATTGTTAAAAAATTAGCCAGGAGGTGAGTTTAATAGTTTTATATTAAACCCATCTCCTGGCAATAACCTATTCTATACAATTAAAGATTCTTATTCTGAGTTTTTACAAAACTAGGGCAGGTTTGAGATTTAGCTCAAAGCTGAATTTTTTTGAACATATTCCACAGTATTAATAACCGAATCAATCTCTACCTCTGCACCTGAGCGAACCACAAATTCACTTCCTCCAATCTCTGTAGCAATGCTTCCCCAATCGTAAGTATAGCCTAACCTCGTCCAAGGATAACCATTCTCACCATAAGAAGTGAGCATTTTTTCATTTACCCATTCCTCATGTAGAGGTTCAACATTAGCAGGAAATTCCAAGTCGCAGCTAGCATCGTTAATTTCTGGATCTGGGCAAGGACGGAATAAATCTTTAGCTTCAACCCACATCTGTACAAATTTAGTTTTACCATTGTGAGGAGGTAAGCCTAAATATTGTTCCAGTCTGAGAGTTAAATTATCCTCATTCAGGTTAAGTTGAGACCCAAAGATTTGTACCTGGGGAGCAGGAGTAGTCCAAACTTCTCGACTTAACTGCATCTTTTCGCCTACCTTGTCATCATAGCCATTCCAGGAAGTCCAAGTTACCATCAATACTTGCGGTTTTCCCTCTACTTCTCGCCATATTAAATCGGGATTATCTGAAGTAATTGGCCATAGAGTATTATCTATTTCATCTTCTCTAGTATGAGCAGCATCTTTAACTCCCCGTGTATAAGAGCGTTGTAGTTGAAGATCAAATAGTTCTTGTAATTCTTGTAATTCTTGTGGGGATGCTGCTAATGATTTTTGCATTGGTAAACCAACAATCAGGATAATTCCTAATATTAGGGTGATTAATGTTTTTGACAGAATGACCAGTTGTTTTTTCATAGTTTTACTAATTTAACTATTTACTAATTTACAATACTTAGGTAAGAAAAATTTCCAGGAACAATAGCAAAAGCAAGTAAATTTTTCCCAAACCATTTTCAATTCTGAATAATTTAGGATCAATTATTTTTCAAGATAGGAATCCTAAATTGGTCGTGACAGTTTTTCTGATAATTAATTAGAGTTAAAAACCTTTAAAAATTTCACTCCTGACTCCTGACTTACACTAAAATATTACCGAAAAATAAAGGTATAAAGCCTCTCACTCACCGTGGAGAAACAAAAAAAAATTCCTTTTATTCAATCCTATCCGTTTTAGGGAGAGGTAATTATAAATTATCAATTATTGAACACCGATTAGAGGATTGCTATATCATATTTTTCTGATTCAAAAACTAACTTGTCTAGCAGCCATAATATGAGAGATAATTGATTTTATTTTTGATTATCGGAGATGTCTATAAGATAGCAGTTCATTAATATAGCAATCCTAAATAGGTCGTGATAAATCAAAAAGTAAATAAAAAAACTGAAACTCTTACCTGTTCCCTAAAAAGCATTAAGATTTTTGCCACGAATATGCAGAGGATTGCTATAAGATATACTATTTTTTTCCTCGTCTCTGTTTTCTATTCCGTAAAATCTAAAATTTTTATGCCTTATCTATTTGATAAATACTATAATTAATAATTACCTCTTCTTATAAATAAGAGAATTTTTTGTCTTTTTTCTCTTGAAATAGCAGGCTTTATACCTTTATTTTTCGGTAATTATCCATTATCCATTACCAATTATCCATTATCCATTATCCATTAATGAATTACTTTCTATTTCCAGAATGCCATAATTTGAGAATTGAGTTAAAGTTGTGAATGAAAATAATATCAATTAAGAGCTGCTAAGATAACATGAACCTACTAAATCGGTTTTCTGACCGAGCAAGAGATTATGCAAAGTATAGACCCAATTATCCAAAAGAAACTATTACTGCTATAATAAGTGGATTTGAAAATCCTTCTGAATTAGTAGCAGCAGATATTGGAGCAGGTACAGGAATTGGCTCTAGAATGTTAGCTGAACAAGGAGTAAATGTAATCGCTATTGAGCCAAATATTGAAATGAGAAATGCTGCTACATCTCATTCTTTAATCAGATTTCAAGAGGCAACAGCAGAAACGACAAATCTACCCGATCGATCTGTAGATTTAGTAACTTGTTTTCATGCTTTTCATTGGTTTAACTTAGAACCTACTCTACAAGAATTTCACAGAATTTTAAAACCATCTGGCAGGTTAGCCATTGTACGAAATAACTGGAATAAACAAGATGGATTTACTAAAGAAAATAGTAATTTAATGAAGCAGATATCTAAACTTCATCCACTAGCAAAAAAGAAGCGTCATGTTTCAATTGTATCTTTAGAAGAAAGTCCGCATTTTGTTAATTTTAAACATTCCGTATTTGCTCATAGACAAGAGTTAGATTTACTCGGATTAATTGGTCGAATCATGAGTTCTTCATCAGTGCCCAATAAAGGTTATGAACGGGAAGAGATTACAAAAAATTTGAAGTTCTTATATGAAAGATGGGTAGATAAAAAAGGTTTAGTTTATTTAGTTTATCGTACCGATTTATATCTTGCTGAACCGAGGGTAATAATTACTTCCTTTAGGGAGTAGGAAGATAATTAATAATTAATAATTAATAATTAATAATTAATAATTAATAATTATGGTTTGCTGAAAAAGTCTTTTTGTGAGGGTAGGAGTCAGGAGTCGCAGGGGTGATTTACTAACGGAATGCTCCGCAAACCCGAATCACCCCTACAGGAGAAGTTGGAATTATAGAGGAGGTAGGAGGAAGAATAGTCCTTTTATTTTTCTCCCATAGTCTGCCCAAAATACTAAATTTTTGAACATGATGGGTCAAAAAGCTAGCACTTTTTGATTCCCAAAAAGGCTAAAATATTTATCTACAAATGGTTTGATATTTATAGCAGTACGTAAATAGGTTAGGACGTTTATAAATTCTCAAAGTAAGTCAGGGATTACTTTTGAATGCATGAATTGCGCGTAGCGCTATATTCAGCAAGCCCTCATTAAATATCTTAGTTTAAAGCGTCCTCCCATAGGAGAAAAAAGAAATTTTTTTCTTTGCTCCTCAATCCTATCCCTAAAAGGGAGAGGTAATTATTAATTGTTAATTGTTAATTGCTGAAAGCCTATTTAGGGTTGCTATAGTAGATAACAATACTCTTGGAGAAAAGTATGCAAATTCAAACAGAAAATAAAATATATACTCCTGAAGAATATTTTTTATTAGAGGAAAATGCTGAATATAAACATGAATATAGAAATGGAGAAATTATACCAATGACAGGTGGAACTACTAATCATAATGAAATTGCCAGTAATTTTTGTGCTTATTTAAAGTTGGCTTTAAAAGGCAAAAATTATCGTGTATTTATCGGTGATGTACGTTTGTGGATACCTGATTATAATTTATATACCTACCCCGACCTAATGGTAATTGAAGGTCAACCATCTTATTATCAAAATCGTAATGATACAGTTACTAATCCCTCAATAATTGTTGAAGTCTTATCAAAATCAACGGCCAATTATGACCGAGGTGAAAAGTTTAAATTTTATCGCTCAATTCCTGAATTTAAAGAATATATTTTGATTGACCAATATCAGTTTTATATTGAACAGTATGCTAAAACTTCTGAGGAAAAATGGGAAGTCACATATTATCAATCCGAAGAGTCAATATTAAACTTAACTTCTCTAGATTTTCAAATAGCTTTCAGCGACCTTTATGAAAGAGTAGATTTTAAAAATCAAGATTGAGAAAGATATGGCAGAAGGAAGAAGGAAGAAGGAAGAAGAAAAGGAAAAACCTTAAATATTGTAAATCTTTTCCCAACTTTTACACAAACGATACCAGGGGACATGATATTAGGTATAAGGATGAAAAATACAGCAGATTCGACCTTAGTGAGATATACCAATCGTGGGCAAGATTTCCGCACTAGGAACATTTAATTGTTGATATCTGTACTTCATATACTTGGAAGATTTTTTCCAGGAGAAGGCAACAGACAGTAGATATCAATGGAGTTACAAAATTAATTTTTTTATAGTAAGAGAAAACCTTTGTTTTGATTAGGATAAAATATTTTATCATACCACCTCTAGATTTAGCCAGAAATACTGATAACTGATAACTGAAATTACCTTTGCCAAAGTTTTCGTAAAGCAGAACTAACTACATCAGAATAACGCAATTCTCCAGACAAAATTTTCGTCATAATAGTAGTAGCACGAGGTCGCTTGACACCTACTTGATAACCAATACTTGAAAAACGAGAAAATCCTTGAGCTAAACGTTGTGCCCAGACCATATCTTTCCCCCATTCTTCATTAATTGTTTGAGTGTATTTTTCCAAAGCAAATAAATCTCCATTTAGAGAATTATGAATTCCTGTTGCTGCTTTAATACCCGTAAATATAGAAGGTCTAATTCCTTCCGCAGTAAAAGGGTCAACAATACAAGCTGCTTCTCCTGCTAAAACTGCATTTTGAGTATGTAATTTTTGATTTCCATTCCATAAACATAAAGGATGACCAAACTTCTGAACATTTTCAATATCTACCTCAAACATCGTGGCATATTCTGTTAATAAAGCTCCAAAATTTTGACCGTGTTTTTGCCAAAATGTACCAACTCCTATTGAGTATCCATCAGCTTTAGGAAAGTTCCAAACATAGCCATTATTTAACATTCCAAATTCAAAATAAGCACTATCAATTTGCTGATTTTTAACTGGTACTTCTATTTCCATCGCACTACCTAAAAAGCGTTTACGATTTTTAAAGCCTAACCATTTTGCCATAGAACCTTTAGCACCATCCGCAGCAATTAAATAACGACCAGTAAAAGATTGATTCTTTGTATAAACTTGCCAATTATTGTTCTTAAATTCTATGGCAGTAACTTGAGTTTTATCTCTAATTTCTGCTCCCTGTTTTTGCGCTTGCTGAACAATAAAATAATCAAAAATTTCTCGGCGTACCATCCAAATAGGTTGTTGATTTTGTAGTTTTACTTCTACTAAATCGCCTTTTTTCCAAGTATAACGAATGGAGTTAATTTTCAGAGAAATAGCAGGTGTAAAATCAAAATCAAACCATTCTTGAACAATAGGAGAAACTCCACCGCCACAGGGTTTATATCGTGGTAAAGTTTCTTTTTCTAAAACTAATACAGAACGTCCATATTTTGCTAGATGATATGCCGCACTTGCTCCTGCTGGGCCGGAGCCAACTATTATACAATCAAACATTATAATTAGGGAGTAGGGAATAGGGAATAGGGAATAGGGAGTAGGAAAAATTACAGCAGTTTTCAGGTTAATGAACCACATTAAAAAAATAATAACCCAGTAGGGACGTTGCATAAGGGCGTCCCTACTGGGGTCTAACTAAATGAAAACTGCTGTAATATCAAATCCGGTAAGTATCGGTGTAAAAAAGCATAGAAACCGGGTTTGTATTAAATGCCCCTGCATCATAAAATTAACCTCCAATAAACCCGGTTTCTAATAACAGTCATAACCAAAATACTGTAGGGGCGAATAGCCATTCGCCCCTACGACTAATTATACTAATGCTACCAGATTTGATATTACCGAACTATTGTGGTCATCCCATTGGAATCTAAAGAATCTACTGCAACTCTTAATTTTTCAGCCAGTACCCGAACATGAGGTTCTCTAAAGATTGTACTGTGACCACCAGGAACTTCATAAACCTCCAATTCTCCACTAGCTAGGTTCCCCCAACCCATTTGAGGGTCAACTTGCCATCCTTCAGGTGCTGACTTATGGGTAGCTCGGAATAAAGCAACTTTGCCTTGGTAAACTTGCGGAATATATTTTCTTGCAGCTTGTTTATTAGCTCTTTGCACAATTTGGTTGGGTTTGATATTATCTGAGGAAAAGGAATTCCTCTGATTTCTCTCTTTCTTTCTATGCTTAAACCACTGCAATCTCCCTGTGATTTTCTTCAAGACATAATTCGGTCCAAGTTTCCAAAAGTTATCAAAATGATCGGAAAGTCGGTGATTTACTGGTATTCGAGTGAAACATCCTGGTGCCGGAGTATCAAACACAACTAATAAAGCAACCCTTTGACCTTGGGCGATTAGTTGTTGAGCTACTTCCAAAGCTACCATACCTCCAAAAGAAGAGCCTCCTATAATATAATCTCCTTCTGGCTGGATAGTCTGTATTTCTTTGACGTAGCGAGCAGCCATATCTTCGATTTTTGTTAGAGGGGTTTCCTTTCCATCTAATCCTTGTGCTTGTAGTCCATAGAATGGTCGATCTAAACCTAACTCAAGTGCTAATCTTCGGTAGTACAATACACTCGCACCAAGAGCGTGCATACAAAATATAGGTGTTTTAGAACCAAGTGGTTGAATTGGCACTAGCGATCGCCATTTTGCTGAATATCCTTTTTCACGAATTACCTTGGCTAATTGTTCAATTGTTGGTGCTTCTAAAAGAGTAGCAACTGGAATCTTGTTGTTAAATTCTTCTTCAATTTGACTGAACAAACGAGCAGCTAATAGAGAGTTACCGCCCAAATTAAAGAAATTATCTTTAATACTAATAGGCTGAATACCTAAAACTTTTTCCCATATTTTGCTTAATTTAAGTTCTATTTCATCACGGGGAGCAACAAATGTTTTTTCAGATTCTTGCTGGATGATTTTATCAATTTGTTTGAGTGTATTATCAAATCCACCATTCTCTAAATTTTGTTTGAGTTGCAAGCGTTGAATTTTGCCAGTTGAGGTTCTAGGAATTGTGTATTTATCAAGAGGAATTATGTAATTTGGATTTATACCTAGGGTTTGAGTTACTTTTCCGCGAATTTGTTTGATTAATTTGACTAATTGACTATCTTCCGTAATTGGTGTATGGAAGAAAATTGCTAACTCATCAGTATCGCTATTTTGTTGTCGAATGTTACAGGCAACGGTGTAAGAAGGTTGAACCCCTTCAACTTCTTCAACTATTAATTCAATTTCTTGACACGAATAATTCTTGCCATTAATAATAACAATCTCTTTTTCTCGTCCTGTCACTGTGAGGTAATTCTGATTGAGAAATCCTAAATCTCCAGTATTTAACCAATCATCTTCTGTAAACAGCGTTCTATTCAACGTTGGATTATTGTAATATACACCAGTTCTGTTGACACCCCAAATCTGGATACGACCAACCTCACCCTCATTGAGTAAATTATTCTCATCATCAACAATACGAATTCCACAACCAGGTAAAGGTTTACCAATTTGCACAAATTGTTCGCCACGCTGATTATAACCCATTGCTATCCACTCACGGTTACTAGCAACAACCCCCGTTTCAGAAAGACCATACCCAACATTCAGGACATCCGAACCTAATCCCAATGGTTGTAATGTCTGTAAAAAAGAACGGCAAGTTTGAGGCACAATTTTTTCCGCTCCTAAACCAATAGTTTTGATTGAACTCAAATCCCAATCAGGTTGAGCAATTTCCTGAATTTGCTCCATAATTTGTGTCATGGCAAAATTTGTTAAGACGCTGCCATTCACTTTGTATCGAGCGACAATATCTAACCAAAGTAGAGGGTTTCCGAAAAAGCGGTCTGCGGGAAGATAAAGAGTTTTTCCCGATTTCGGGTTGACAATACCAAATCCTGAAGCATTATCAAAAGGAACCAAACTCAAGGAGCAGTAAGACGACTCAGATTTCTCATGGCCTGACAAAAATTGGCTAATAACTGTGACAGCATCGAAGGAAATCAGTTTTGGAGTACCTGTTGTACCGGAACTGGCGAGCAATAGAGCTAAATCTTCTGGTTGGTTGAAATGGAAATTCTGACTCGGAGGAAATTCTTGGGATTTGTCTATAGTTAGTAGGTTAGGGGTAGAATCTTTGAGAATATTGTGAATTGTTTCTGTCAGATTTTGTGCAGTCAAAATTACAGGATTATCTAACGCTTGCCAAACCTGTTGTAGTTTAGCGTTTTGAGCATTAGTGTTAGAACTATTGAGGGAATTTGCTACAGGTACGGCGACGAAACCACCTAAAAAACAACTCCAAACCGCTGCTACGAAATCATGACAATGTTCAACATGAATGATAACAAAGTCTCCAGGTGATAAACCTTGTGCTTGTAAGTAACCTAGTAAGGTTGTGGACTGTTGCCAAAGTTCGCCATAGGTTTTGGTTACTCCCTGCTCTTCCCTCAAATCAACAAATTTGCTTTCAGAAAAACGTTCAATTTTTTCTTTTAAAGTTTCTGCTAGGGAAGATACTAACTCAAGAGTTCCCGTTAATCTTTCCCCGTAAACGATCGCTGCTACTTTTTCTTCTATTCCATTTTTAGAGAGGAAATCTAAACCTAAACTTGCTTGTAACTGAGTATCAATTTGTTTAAAATAATCAAAACGTTTGATGTGATTTAATCTTTCTTCTTTAACTGTCAAGAATTGGGCAGTTCCCGGTCGTAGACTATAAAGAAAAGACCCATTTCGTTGAAAGTCTAGATCGGGAACATCTGAGGAGATTTGAAGTTGAGCAATTTCTTGGTTAATTTGAGCAAGTTGTCTTTCTAATTCATTAAAAAGATCCTGACCTAAAGGAGTAAATTTTGCATACTTGCGCAATTGCTCAAGTCCGGTTTGCAGTTGTAAAGGAATCTTAATCAGTTGACTTTTGGTAAAGTCTAAAAGTTCCCCTGTAGGTTCTCCTCGATAAACATTTAACCAGAACTGAGCAACTGGTGTATAAACATATATGGCGTGGAAAATACCTCGTAGGGGACGCAAGTCGAAACGCCAAGGCGAATAATACAAATTGTTAGCTTGAGCATCTTCAACCGAATCCAACAACAGGGGATTATTTTGTTCGATCAAGAATAAGCGGTTGTGGTGAAACTCGTGAATAAAGTCATCAGCTAATCTATAGGGATTTTCAATCACGCTACAAATTAGAGCGCCAGAAAAATCTGAGCTAGTGAGGTTGGTAAAATTTCCTACCCCTATCGGTTTGAGAGCAAGTACCTGCATAAAATAATGCAATTGCTCGAAAGTCTGAGGATGATATTCCTCAATTAGTGCTAATCCGTCTTTAACCAGGGTGACATATTTTCCCTGATAAGTCATTCCTGTTTCAACAACTGTTTGACCATCTGGAAAAGCAGGAGAATTAAAACAATAAGGTTGAAATCGTAATTCCCGATTTGGAAGTTGAATGGTTGGAGATTTGCCTACTTTCAAATTGTCGTCAGCTAATGTTGCATTTGCCGTTAATTCTAGAATTTGTTTGTTGTGTGTGACTAAAAGTTCCGATTTTTCTGAGTTAATACCATAAATTTCTATTTTTCCATTCCCTTCTAGGTAAAGAGATGTACCTGGAATGGCTACTGGTAAATGACAAATTAAAGGAGTTTGAAATTGATAACTTTGTTGAGATAGAAAACCGTATGCAAGTGCAAATAGCTTAAACTGATTGAGGTGAAAGATTAGTGCTTGCAGAGGTGTTTTTTGTTTAATTGCCTGACAATATTCTTGAGTAACGACAGGTAAAGGTTTTTTGGTTATGCTTGCTGTGACTAAATCCAATGCTAATAGACACCAATGATTAGCAAAAGGATCAGACCAGATTAAGCTAAATTTTTCTGATGCTTCTGTAGCTATTTGATTATAAACAGGACTTACGCAAAGGCACTACATATAGTGTTAATCCTTAAGGTTCTCTGTACATTGGCGATCTAGACTAAGTGCCTCTTAGCGATCGCCTGAACCACAATAAAATTATCATAAACTG
>JBCDJM010000009.1:0-53594 GCA_038747755.1 Cyanobacteria bacterium P01_H01_bin.35 | reverse complement strand
TGTCTACATTCATAAAAAAGTGTATTGAAAAATACTCTTTTCTCGTGAAAAAGCCGATTCAAGACTTCAACATAACTTGTCTATGTTGTCAAGTTTTATGTTAAGAAAGATGTTTATAAGGGATAGCTTTTAGGGAGAGGATTGACACAAAGGCAGGAAAAGATTTATTTTTTTCCCCTTGAAAGGGGAGGCTTCAAGGCGTGAATTATCTAATTATTTAATTGCTTAATTATTAATTATTTCGGTAAATAGGTTGTGACAAATAAAAAAGTAGATAAAAAACTTGAAACTCCGGCCTGTTCAGTGTTCCCTGTTCCCTGTGCCCTAAAAATCAGTAAGATTTTTGCCACGAATAAAATAGGATTGCTATACTTACTTGAAAGTAATTAAAATCAAGCAATATTATTCAATTATTTATCTAAGCTAAAAAAAAGTATTGACAAATTCAAGGGGACTATTGCAATTACCCACTTTTTAAATTGTAAATTTGGACAACTAGAGTGGTAGCGAAAGTTAATGGCCAATTAATTTGGCCTAAGTTCTAATAATCCTTTTGTAACAGAACCTTACAATTTCTTAAACTTGAGTAAAGCTAGTGATAATATTCGATAAAACGGTTCATATAAAAATCTATGGCAGACGAACTAACAGGACAACCTCCAATCTTTGGTGGCAGCACTGGTGGCTTGCTAACCAAGGCTGAAGTTGAAGAAAAATACGCTATTACTTGGACTAGCTCTAAAGAACAGGTGTTTGAAATGCCTACAGGCGGCGCAGCTATTATGAATGAAGGTGAAAACCTACTCTATTTAGCTCGCAAAGAGCAATGCTTGGCCCTTGGTACTCAACTACGGACTAAATTTAAGCCGAAAATTGAGAAATTCAAAATCTATCGGGTTTTCCCTGATGGTTCTACTGAATACCTACATCCAAAAGATGGTGTCTTCCCTGAGAAAGTAAATCAAGGCCGTCCTTATTCAGGTAAGGTTGACCGCAATATTGGCAGTAACCCAGAACCAGCTAGCCTGAAGTTTACTGGTAAAAAACCCTATGAGGTATAGGGCTTAGATATATCCGTTAAAATATGGGACATGATTAGCCGTAAATAATATAGGCTTTTAATATCGGCAATATTTTTGGCATCTCCTATCATTTAATGATTGACACCTCAGCTTTCAGATATTTCATCTGAGGCTGAGGTTTTAATTTTATGAAGGAAGAAGGAAGAAGGAAGAAGGAAGAAGAAAGAAAAAAATTATATAAATAATAGATTTTCGGTGTTGGTGAATCAAGCTATGAAATCTAAGGAGCGCCTTAATTGAAACTTAAATAATACAAATAATTTAAAAAACAAAATAGAAATAGGTTAAACCTAAATTATCTAAACTAATAAAATTATCAATCCTAAAAAGTGCTGTAATTTATATAAAGGTGTTTGTTGCTGAATCTTAAAATCTAAAACGGCAAAATTTATGATCTTTCCAGACTTCTCCCAATTTTCTCAACTAGCAAAACAAGGTAACTTTGTCCCTGTTTACCAAGAATGGGTAGCAGACCTCGATACTCCTGTTTCTGCTTGGTATCGCGTTTGTGCCGATCGCCCCTACAGTTTTTTACTCGAATCAGTTGAAGGTGGGGAGAAAATTGGACGTTATAGTTTTCTGGGTTGCGATCCATTGTGGATATTGGAAGCAAGAGGTAACCATACTACCCAAACTTATCGGGATGGTACAGTTAAAACTTTTGAGGGCGACCCTTTTGATGCTCTAGATAACTGTCTTAAACCATATCGACCTGTAAAATTACCTCAATTACCTCGTGGTATTGGAGGGTTATTTGGTTTCTGGGGTTATGAGTTGATTCGCTGGATCGAGCCTCGTGTTGCTGTTTATCCAGCTACCGAAAATGATTTACCTGATGGTTTGTGGATGCAGGTAGATAATCTATTAGTTTTTGACCAGGTGAAGCGGAAAATTTGGGCGATCGCCTACGCTGACATCCGTTCTCCAGAGCTAGACTTAAAAGCAGTTTATGAACAAGCTTGCGATCGCGTTTCTCAGTTAGTAGATAAATTACAATCTCCCCTATCGCGACAAAATACTTTACTAGAATGGCAACCACCAGGAGAGAAAGATAAAGAAGTTGCAGATATATATACCAGCAACACACCCCACGAAGAATTTTGTGCCAACGTTGAGAAAGCCAAAAACTATATTAAAGCAGGAGATATTTTTCAGGTAGTTATTTCTCAACAACTTTCTACCGAATATATAGGAGAACCTTTTGCTTTGTATCGTTCCCTGCGATTAATCAACCCTTCTCCATATATGGGCTATTTTAATTTTGGTGATTGGCAAATTATTGGTTCGAGTCCGGAAGTTATGGTAAAAGCAGAAAATACACCAGATGGTAAACGTCTTGCTACTGTTAGACCTATTGCTGGTACCCGTCGTCGTGGCAAAACTTATGCAGAAGATAATGCTTTAGCTGAGGAATTATTGCAAGACCCCAAGGAAAGAGCGGAACATATTATGTTAGTTGATTTAGGTCGGAATGATTTGGGGCGGGTTTGTCAAGTGGGAACGGTAAAGGTTGATGAGTTAATGGTAATTGAACGTTATTCTCATGTGATGCACATTGTCAGTAATGTAGTGGGAGAATTAGCAGATGATCAAACTGCTTGGGATCTATTGAAAGCTTGTTTTCCTGCGGGAACTGTCAGCGGTGCGCCGAAAATTCGAGCGATGGAAATTATTAATGAAATAGAACCTTGTCGGCGAGGAGTTTATTCTGGAGTTTATGGACATTATGATTTTGATGGTCAGTTGAATAGTGCTATTACTATCAGAACTATGGTTGTTAGGCCGAAAAATGATGGAAAACATACCGTAACTGTGCAAGCGGGAGCTGGTTTAGTTGCAGATTCTGTACCGGAAACAGAGTATGAGGAAACTATTAATAAAGCTAGAGGTTTGTTAGAGGCAATTAGGTGTTTGAAAAATAGTTAAAAATTTTGCTAAAAAGTGAGTTTTACAATGGTTTTGTTACACAAAAAATGATTAGAAACAGGGCTGACGCAAAAGATAAAATTATACACCATTTGTAAGAGGCCATTAACCCCTTGTTTGAGGTATTAGATAGTTGAGTAGAATTAAAATGGCGATCGCCAGAAACGTACCTGCGTAAAAGACTCCTCTAATTTCCCAGGCACTAAACGCTAACCCCGCTGATACTGGGCCGAGTGCCTGTCCTAGTGGCACTGCAATTGCCACCACTGCCATAAAACCTGCTCGATTGCGGTCGGGAGCCAATTCCGCCAATAGTGCTTGTGTTGTAGGGAATACAATTCCATGTGCTATTCCAAAAAGGATGCTGGGAATCAATAATACCCAAATGTGTTCAATTGCAGGTGTTATTATTAATGCCAATGTGTAAATCGAGAAAGATATCTTGATGAGAGTCAATTCAGAGAGCGATCGCGCTAACAACCCCAGTTGTGATGAAGTTAAAGCAAAAAATACTGCCATGCTTGCCAATAAGATACCAATCTCGATCTCGGAAGCACCGAGAGACGCTGCCATAGTGGGAATATAGGTCAAGTAAGCACCAAACAAGAGAACAAAGAGTGCGACTACTATAAATAACAGCTTAATGACCCGGCCACGACGAATACTGCTCCAGATACTTCTCAAATAAACCTTAAAATCAAAATCTGTGTAGTGCTGCTTTTGGGGAAGTTGCAGCGAACGCCACAACCAAATCCCCACAAGAAAAGCAAGTATTGGCAAAGCAAATGCTTTACGCCACCCCATTGATGCCAATCCACCGCCAAGCAAAGGATACACTGCCAAAGTTATCCCGATCGCGCTGGCATTAAATCCCATCGCTGCAGTCAACTGCTTCCCCGTATATAGATCGCAAATCAACGTCAATGCTAGTGCCTCTAAACTTGCTGCCCCAATTCCTTGCAGAAAACGCCATGCCAAAAGGATTTGAAAATTTGGAGCAAAGGCGCAGGCAACCCCTGCGGTAGCAAACAGAAAGAGTGACGGAACAAGTATGGCTTTTCTACCAAAGCGATCTGCCAGAATACCACAAATGGGTGCACCCAGGGCAATGGGGACAACAAACGCGGTAGTCACCCAACCAATCTGCTGTGGTGATAGTTCAAATTCTTGAGCTATCCCAGGCAAGACAGGATTTATGCTCATTGTTCCCAGAAGTTCCATTAAGGTAATACTAACAACAATTAGAAGATTCACGTCTTGATAAACAGGTTTAGTGCTTCTACTTGTAGGATTCAGTTTGCTAGACATTTGCATTGTTCTTGAATTTTGTATTGTTGATAAATGAATTCAGTAAGCTAGACAATACCGCCGTTGACTCGGAGGATTTGACCGTTTATCCAACTGCCTTCGGGACTGACTAAGAATGCCACTGCACTGGCAATATCATCGGGTTGTCCTAAACGCTCTAGGGGTGCTTTGTGGGCAAACTTTTCAATTAATTCTGCGGATTTGCCTTGATAGAACAAGTCAGTTGCCGTTGGCCCAGGGGCGATCGCATTGACGGTAATATTCCGGCCTCGTAGTTCCTTTGCCATGATGTTGGTAAAGATTTCCACCGCGATTTTTGCACCAGAATAGATAGCGTAACCTGGCATTGCTAGACCAATAGCGCTAGTCGAAAAATTGACAATATGTCCGTTATTCCGCAAGCGTTTAGCAGCTTGTCGCAGGGTGAGAAATGTGCCACGGGTATTTATATTGAATATCTTGTCATACAGATCGTCATCTGTATCGGCGATGTTGATGGGTTTTGGAGTTTGAATTCCTGCATTATTAATCAAAACATCCACACCGCCATAGTTTTTTTCAGCCCGATCAAACAGTGATTCTACATCTTGTGCATTGGAAACATCTCCTTGAACGGCAATTGCTTCTCCCCCTTCACCTTGAATCTCTCGAACAACCGCTTCGGCTTTCTCCCGATTATGGGCATAGTTGATCAATACTGCAAATCCTTCTAATGAGAGCCTTTTAGCAATCGCAGCTCCAATTCCCCGCGATGCACCTGTGACAATAGCAATTTTTTGAGTAGACAAATTCATGTTTACTAACCTCTTGTAGCAAATTGATTGATAGCTTCATTATCAAAAAAAATACAGCTAAAGTCTTTCATCTATTTGCTAAGGTTTTAGGATTTTTATCATTTTCAGATTTACAGCACTTTCCCTGACAGTGTGGGACAATGAGAAGGATGAAGGCCAGGTATGAGCGAATGCTCACATCTTGGTTAGTGTTGATGCTCAGAGAAATTCTTGCTCTTATAGTTCATTATGTTTGCGATAAGCCTGGGGAGTCATGCCAATCAAGCGACGAAACTGCGTTGAGAAATGAGCATGGCTGCTAAATCCACTTTCATATGCTACCTCTACGATTGATAACTCTGTATTGACGAGTAGTTGCTTTGCTTTGTTGGTGCGATGATTCATCAGGTATTCACGGGGAGTCTGCCCTGTTGCCTTCTTGAACATTCGCGTGAAGTGGACACTACTATAGCCCGTGAGATTTGCTAAATCAGCGATCGCGATCTTCGTTGTATCATGTGTCTCAATATACTCTTGTACTCTTACTAGAAGATGTGTGGGTAACTTGCCGACTTTGGGTATTTGAATTTTTGACACTGCATAGCTGTTTACTAAATGCACAGCTAGCACGTTCATCACCGATTCTAGAAATAGTTTGTTAGAAACTCCATGCAACAAGCGATCAGTTCTAACAGTTGCTGCTAACTGACGGATGAGCGGATCGTCTGAGATTTGAAACTCTAAAATTTCTAACGATCGTCCCTCAGTAGTTTCAGGAATACTGGTGGCAATAAATTCTGGTGCCAGGTAAAAATTGACTAATTCTCCCGCACAATCCAAAGTTAGGCCATGGGGTTGTCCACTGGGCACTACATAACACTGGCCTACCTGTACTGCTTGATACTTATGTCTTGCCGAAGCAGAATGCCAGGATGCGATTCCTTTTGCTCGCTCGAACGGGACTGTAATCTGATGCGTATGATGTTCGTGGGTATTAAACAAGTCTGGTTCTAAGTTGGCGTGGTGTAACCCGCTTTGTCGGTCGAGTAAGAGATGGTAGTGAACTGCCCCTGTTTCTTGGGGGGGGACATCGCTGGCTTCCCCGTGCGCGAATCAATCAGCATAAAATCCTCCTAATGCTATAGTTAATTAACTTTCCAATTCTGAAACAACTCTTTTGCACTCCATTATACCTTTCTTCTGTTATAACTATGGTTTTTTGGCCGAAACATCATGGTAAACACACCGTAACTGTGCAAGCAGGAGCTGGTTTAGTTGCTGATTCTGTGCCGGAAACAGAGTACGAGGAAAGTATTAATAAAGCTAGAGGTTTGTTAGAGGCAATTAGGTGTTTGAAAAATCGTTAAAAATGTTGTTTAGGTCCACTTTTTCTGAATTAAAATGAGTTCAAATAACTTCCAGATAGAAAATCTATGAGTTCTGTTGCTTTTCCAAATAAAACCCCCTATCAAAAAACTTTGCTCCTCGAATAAAGCAGCAAAATATTCTGGCAAAAATTTTATCAATTTCTTAACCCATTGGTTAATTAGAGTGACGATCGCTCCACTTTCATGTAAACCCAAAAGAGCGATCGCACGACGTTCTTTTTCTCAGATCAAAAAGCTGATAGCTAGTTACCTATTTGCCATTAACTGCATCTCAGACACCCAAGTACCATGAAAACCATAAGGCACTCTCTGAGGTAAAATCACTCGTGCTACAGGTTCCCCCCTCATATCCTGAGCATCAATAACCAATAATTCAGAACGCTTATGTTTTTCATCATAGACAAACGTCAACAACCAACCATCATCCTCATCAATAGCACCTATTCTAGGTGCAAATGTTACAGCACCACCATAACGACTTTCACCAAAATCATGGGGTAGCGACCTACCAGTACCGAAGTCATATTTAATAATTCCATCAAACAATGGTCGCAAAGATGCCATTCTGGAAGTGTAACCATAACGCATTTCACGCCCTACAAACCTATTATTAATACAGGGAAATTCTGACGGTCTCTTATCTAACATTCCCTCTCTGACACTACCAGTCTTCAGATTAAACGCCCATCCATACATTCGCGGAATATTCTCATCGGGGTCTCTAAAAGTACCAGGATACAAATGAGTCGAACTCATCCGACAACCATACATTACCACTTCATCTCCAGATTCATAAGCATTAAGAATGTGATTGATATAACAAGGTTGAGCTTCAAACCAGCGAATATCTTCATTGTTCCCATACCTAGGTAAGATACTAAAACGACTTGGAACTCCAGTTTCAAACATCCAAGCAGGTAAACCTTGTTCTTCTCGTTCTGGACGGAAGCGTAATGGTAAATCCATCAAAATTGTATAATTTTTGGTGATGGCAAAATCGTGGGGAGCACTTGGCACAGGTATATTAATTGGTACTGTCTGCAATAGCTCACCATTACTAGAAATTACACCATATTTTACATAAGGAGGCGCATCCAGAGCGTAACCAAAAAATATCAATTCTCCAGTCATAGGGTCAACTTTTGGATGAGCAGTGAAAGCAGAATCTAAGTAACCGTCACATAAATAGGGGCTAATTGTTTCTAAACTAGGAACTTTAACCGCATAAGGTAAGCCTGCTTCCCAAAGAGCTAATAACTTGCCATTGTGAAAAGTTACGCCATTATTGGCCACATTCTTATATGGGCCATAGGGATTATTTATTTGAGGAGGTTCTAATCTACCACTCCATACTGCATAACCCAAGTCTTTTTCTACTTCAAACCCTCCCGTCCCTACATATCGGTTCCGATATTCTGCCCTACCACCAGTAATCCTTACTCCATGAAGCATTCCATCACCATCCATCCAGTCATATTTACCTAGAGGCGAAAATTGAGGATTAGGGCCATTTCTCACATACATTCCTGACAAATCTCTAGGGAGTTCGCCTTTGATTTCGAGGTTGTCGGCAGTTATTTCTCTACTGACTGGGGCAAAATTGCCCATGAGATAGGGATTAAATTTTGTGGTAGTGGTCATTGGGACTCGCTCCTATAGAAAAAGTTAAGGTTCTATTAACAGCTTATGACCACTTTTCCATTCTGTATAGTGTTATAATCAAAAGATTTTGTAAATTTGTACTCATCTGTATTTTCCTTATCACAGCGATAAACCCGGTTTCTTGGTCGCTTTGCGTAAGTGCTGATTAAGAAAGATGTTTATAAACCATGGCTTTCAAAGGGGAGGTGAATAAATACTAATCAATTTTGTAGTCTTTCCAATAATTTGCTATTGTATACAAACAAAAAAAATGTATGGAGTTTTATTAAACTTCATACAAGACGATTAGAAAATGTTTATATAAGATAATTTATAGTTGGATAGTTAAAATAAATAGCTCCAATATTTACTTCAATATTTAAAATAAATGACTCCACCGAGAGTCAAAATATTTTTTAAAATAAATGGCTCCATTCAGAGTCAAAGCATTGATCGTATTCCCAAATTCTATTAGAGCGTAGGCATTCTTCTTTGGTTTTAATCCAAGGAATTGATGTAGGAGATATCTTTTGCTTATCTTCAACTGCTACGGGATATATACTCTTATTAGCTTCAACCCATTTCCCATATAAACGATAGGCAATAAATCCTGTCAAAAATAACCCATCCGCACATAAAATTGTCAATATTAATATTTTTGAGATAAATTTAAGTTTTTTCTTCTTAAGCTGACGCTCAACACTAGAACGACTACCATTCATCAAAGTATTTTCTGTCAACATAATATTTTTACCCCTTAATAATTAAACAATAAATATGAAACCTCAAAAGTCTAAGAATAAAAGAAGGAATTGAGGCCATTAATTTTTTAATAACTTGCTATATACAGATATTAATGCTGAAATTATTTAAATAGCAAGTAGTTCTACGCAACTTCATCAAACCTTCATAATTAGTCTCAAGATTAACAATCTTAGTTTGCCTAAAATATTTACTACAAATAAATATTGCTTTTTATTGCCCAAAAACAAATTATTGTTTTATAGAATAAGCTTTTAAAAAGAAATAGGCCATATTAGATTATTAATTATTTGTAGCAATAAAAAAAAAAATATAATAAGGCCAAAAATTTTACCAGGGTGTTTTGAAATTCCTGTAGTTCTTTCTATTCAATCGTTTCAGATGAATTTATTCAAGATGGTAGATTAAGTTTGTGCAAATTTTATAAATCACTAAAAACTTCATCAAAACTTCATAAAACTCGGAAATTTATGTACTCAAATTTTTGATTTACTTTAGAGGTGATTTATATAGTTCGCTAAAACTCTTATTTCATCTAGTTTTCAGGGACTTTGATTTTCTGAGGCAATAACTCGCTAAACTCAGTTCTAGCAAGGAACTTAGCTTCTTAGTATTGACTTTATAAATTAGCTTTTATATAGAAGCCATTTAGTATTTATTTAATAAGTTACAAGTCCAATACCCATCTGGCTTTTATGATTCTGGTATTCATTTTTCATAATTTTTCGGTTTCCTGAACCCTTATAGTTGTTAGACTCCTTAAAACGGCTTTCCTGAACCCTTTGTATTTCAATAAAAGATACGCTTAGGGGTTCTATAGAAGCCATTTGGTCAGGACTTACGCAAGGCCCCTATAGTGTTAAGCCTTAAGGCTCTGTGAGTATTGGCGCTCCTGATTGGGTTCCCCTTGGGGATATAGCTGCCGCACTTGCTCCGCCAACGCCTGAAAAACAAAATTCATAACCTATGAAAAGACACTAGGGCGTGTCATCAATTAAAAAAGTTGACAAAATGGGTATTGTATGCTCTATAGAAATGGCGATCGCTATGCCAACAAAATGACTGAAGCTGCCAAATAAATCCCTCCCAGGAAGTTAACCGAACGTTTATCGTATCTCGTTGCGATATAGCTGCCGCACTTGCTCCGCCAACCCTCGATACTGTTTGAGTTTCGCAAAGAAATTTTCTATCAGATGACGTGCTTTGTACAGTATTTCATCCTAATGACGGAGTTCTTTTCGGTTTTTTTTCGGGGGAATCACTACCTCTATGCCTCTCTCAGTTAAAGGCCCAATCACCCTCTCTTGAGCGTCATAAGCTTTATCTCCTAATACTGCTTCTGCTTCTACCATCGGTAATAAAATATCTGCTCGATCCAAGATTGAAGTTTGAACAGTAGTTAAAAAAATGAGTAGGATTACCTAGAGAATCTACTACCCCATGTATTTTAGTGCTTAATCCCCCTTTACTACGGCTAATATCTTCCTGTTCTGCACTACTGTATGCGGCCCCGGCACTATGTTGATGAGCACGAACAATAGTGGCATCAATTCCGGGCATACTCATTATCTGCATCTTCAGCTAGCAGCTCGAAATACTCTTTCCCATACCCCTGAGTAGCTCCAACGACTAAAACGAGTATGGACGAACAGGTCAGTCCCCGAATCAATAAGAGTAACTCTCTCCAAGGAATTCCGGCTCTATCTCTGTATAAAACAGCTTCCACAAAGAGGCGGTTGTCCTTTGTTGTCCTTCCGACAGTTCCTTCACGCCCTGGTAATAAATTTTGAATCCGTTCCCATTGCTCCCATACGCAAGGCATAACGTCTAGTCATTTAGAGCAGTCCTATGGTTGTTATTTTTCATAAGCATACTATACATTTAATCTCAACTTCTTTAATTGATGACACGCCCTAGTTAAGAAAATTTTTATGCTCAATACTCACTGATTATGCTAGGATACATACTGTTTCATCTTCCACCAGCTACTTGGTAGTCTTGTAGAAGTAGTGTTCCGAGTGGCTGTAACTCTCTTTGTATTAAGAGGGATATAGCAAAAATCCCTACTTGTTTATTACTACCTACTCTTTTTTCTGAGTTAATGGAATTTGTCCTAATGCAGTAAAAGTGCCATAAATTTCTATCCCTTTTCTCTCTTTATTATTCAGGAGAGCTAGGGTAATTGATAGGAACTTAACCTGCTCGATGTCATACCAATTCACTTTAAAGATGTCCCAAATAATTTCACATCTAAAGTTTGAAATTATTTTCTGAAATTACTTTAAAGTCAGAGTTTTAAGCCAATCAAATATTACTTTTGATTTTTGACTTTTGACTTCCATGAAATGGTATAGCTTGTGAAAGATGAAATATCGGTCATACTAGATAAACTGAAAAATTTAGTGCAATCAAACACTGTTCTGCCTCAAGCAACTGACACAAACTCAACTCCCTCAAAAATAGAGTTACCCTTTACTCTCCAAGAGGTGAAAGCAGCTATTCCTCCCCACTGTTTTAAACCTTCCCTCTGGAGGTCTCTGAGCTATTTCTTTCTAGATATTGGCATTATTGCAGGTCTATATGCTATTGCCTACAATTTAGATTCATGGTTCTTTTTCCCCATTTTCTGGTTAATGCAAGGAACTATGTTTTGGGCATTATTTGTAGTTGGACATGACTGCGGTCACGGTTCCTTCTCCAAATCAAAATGGGTGAATAATTTAATTGGGCATCTATGTCATACTCCTATTCTCGTACCCTACCACGGTTGGCGCATCAGCCACAGAACTCACCACGCCAATACCGGAAATATTGATACTGATGAAAGTTGGTATCCAGTTACCGAGAGTAAGTTCAATATGATGTCTTGGCCTGAAAAGCTAGGTCGCTTTTATTTAGTATTATTAGCCTATCCATTCTATCTATTCAGGCGATCGCCAAATCGTGAAGGCTCCCATTTCATGCCCGACAGTCCATTATTCCGTCCTAATGAAAAATGGGATGTTTTAACCAGTTCAGCACTCTGGATGTTAATGGTAGGTTTTATTGGTTTTCTGACCTATCAATTCGGTTGGGTTTTTCTAGTAAAATATTATCTGGTTCCTTATGTCATATTTGTGATGTGGCTAGATTTAGTCACCTTCCTACACCACACAGAACCGGATATTCCTTGGTATCGTGGAAAGGATTGGTACTTTCTCAAAGGTGCATTATCCAGCATAGACCGCGACTATGGTTTCATCAATTCCATTCATCACGACATTGGTACTCATGTCGCCCATCATATCTTTTTGAATATGCCTCATTATCACTTAAAAACAGCAACAGAGGCAATTAAACCTATCCTGGGTGAATATTATCGTAAGTCAAGCGAACCAATATGGAAGAGTTTTATTAACTCTTACCTGGGTTGTCACTTTGTCTCAGATACAGGTTCCGCAGTATATTATCAATCAGGTTGGAAAAAATGATAGCTATCAGGATCAAAATTTTTCAACTAATATCAGATATTGTTGATTAGTTACACTCAAATACTAGGGGCAGGTTTTTTACACCTAGAAATATTTTTGTTAAACCTGTCCCTAGAGTAATACAGCACTTCCCACTGTTATGAGGTAAATATTTATTCAGCAAACCTTAATTATTGTTGTTACGAGACATAGTAGTGGGAGCATCTTGCTTCCTGTAGGGATTTTCCATGCAACGTCCCTACTGTTTACCATTACTATGCAGGACTACCAAACATCATAGCTAAAATCACCAATACTACTTATAAGCAATCGCTACAACTATTAGTAAGTAAATTACTGCTGACAGCTAGTACATGACAGAATTGAAAATAAATCACTCCGAGGTCTGTGTTAAATAGTCTTGTAGGCCAAAACCTTTATATCCAATGGGGGTGGTGGGACTTGAACCCACACGACTGTTAAGGTCAACGGATTTTAAGTCCGTAGCGTCTACCATTCCGCCACACCCCCATATACTTGAGATGATTGGATAAGCTTTTAAGCTCATTTCTTTATTAAATCACAATATTCAAAGTTTTGGCAAGTCTTTTGAAGAGAAATTAAAATAAAAAAATTATTAAGGACTCTGGGTAAGGATATAACAACCTTTTCGTGACAAAAAAATAAGGTCTTAAGCCTCCCCTTTCAAGGCAGGGCTGTTTCATTCTTGGTTAAGGTAGAGGGGGAGCAGGGAGCGGGGGAGAATTTTCCACAAGGGTACTATTGATTTTCCCCTTTCTTTATCCCTAAATAGTTTTGGTGTGGCAATTGATTTTTCAGGAATTCCGTTGATTTTACCGATATTCTTTGGGAGCTTTCCCCTCCCTCCACCCCTGAAAATCGACAGTTTTTCCTAATTTTTCCCCAAATTCCAGATATTTGTGCCCCCAACTACCCTTGATTGATTATTTATTTGACGAATGAAACAGCCCTGCCCTTTTCAAGGGGATGAAAAAAAATTTCGATTCAGTATTTCCAGTCTCTCTATTGCAAGAGGTACTGATAACTGAAATGACGGATCTCCTGCACAAATGGCTGGAATTCAGAAGTCATAAGTCAGAAGTTATTAGAAATTAGAGGATAGAGATGCAAAAATTCCTTGGCAGGACAAAATATAGAATAATCTAGAGGTTGGCTGGAAAAACAGTCATTGAAGCAATAGTATATTAAACAGAATACAATTAACTATTATAATTTCTCAATCTTGTTTATGAACTTAGACCTAGACGCGAATCTGATAATCCTCATTATTTATGCAGCCCTGGCCGGAACCTATCTCTTAGTAATGCCAGCTATAGTTTATGCTTATCTCAATACCCGTTGGTATGTTGCTAGTTCTATTGAACGGGTCTTTATGTACTTCTTGATGTTCTTATTCTTCCCTGGTATGTTGGTTTTGTCCCCATTTTTAAATTTTCGCCCTAGACGGCGACAGATTGAAGGTTAATGCGACGAATTGATGCCATTGTAATAAGTATCGGTATTTTTGCTGCTGGTGGTATCCTCTACTTGGTATTACAAGTAGTAGGGATTAATGGTACAAATGCAGGTATTTGGACACAAGCAGTTTTAGTCAGTGGCTTATTTATCTGGCTACTGACCTATTTATTTAGGGTTACGAATAGCGATATGACTTATAACCAACAGTTGAAGGATTATGAGGATGCTGTACTGCAACAGCGTCTGGAAGAAATGACCCCAGAAGAGTTGGCTAAATTGCAGGCTGAAGTTGAACAGGAAAAGCTAGATAAGAGATAAAAGCAGGAATAACAGGATTTACGCATAACCAAATATTATGGTAGGGGTCAACGGCCGTTAACCCCTACATTAAAGATGTATAGTTTCATCGTCCCTACTGGGTAGTTTTAATCAATTATTAAAAATTAAAAATGATTTCAGTTTCTCATTGTTTTGAATCTCTACGCAATAATAGTGGTCAGTGTGCTTTGATTCCCTTCATTACAGCAGGCGACCCAGATTTAGAAACTACAGCTAAGGCTTTGAAAGTATTGGATAGTAGTGGGGCAGATTTGATAGAGTTGGGTGTGCCCTATTCCGATCCTCTAGCTGATGGCCCAGTAATTCAGGCTGCTGCAACTCGTTCTTTGAGCCGGGGGACAACTTTGGAGTCGGTGTTGGAGGTGGTACAAACGGTTAGTCCAAGGTTGCGATCGCCAATAATTCTATTTACTTATTACAACCCAATTTTGTACCGAGGTGTGGAAAACTTCCTGAAAAAAATTTATGATGTGGGTGCTAGGGGTTTGGTTGTGCCAGACTTGCCTTTGGAAGAGGCGGATATTTTGCTGAAACCAGCAAGGGAGATGGGGATAGAGTTGACTTTATTAGTCGCACCCACTAGCCCAAAAGAAAGGATAGAGGCGATCGCTCGTCAATCTCAAGGATTTATTTATCTTGTGAGTGTGACTGGGGTTACGGGAATGCGTACTCAAGTTCAGACGGGGGTGCAAGATTTGTTGGCACAAATGCGGATAGTAACTGATAAACCTATTGGTGTGGGTTTTGGTATTTCTCAACCGGAACACGCTTTACAGGTAAAAAAGTGGGGAAGTGATGCGGTTATTGTTGGTAGCGCGGTAGTGAAGAGATTAGCTGAAGGAACTCCGGATCAGGGTTTGGAGGCGATCAGGAAGTTTTGTAGTGATTTGAAGACGGCTATTAGTTAATTTAGGCATTATTTAGACAAATAGCATTAAAGTTATTAACAAGTGAAAAAACTGTAAAAACCGGAATCAAAAACAAATGAAAACGAAAAAGAGCCGGATGTGATAATAATTAGCTTCTCAAAGTGTGACTATACGATATATTCTGGAAAAGGTGTGTCGGACGACTACTTTCCTTTACTAATAATGAAAATTTCTGTAATATTATGTCCGCTGGTATCGTTTGTGTAAAAGTTGTGGAAATATCTACCTAATTTAAGGTTTTTCCTTTTCTTCTTTCTTCTTCCTTCTTCCTTCTTCCTTACCTTACTGTATACAATACCAATGCTATCGGACATGATATAATATTTTTGTTATAAGTCTAGCTTGAGGTTAGTAGGTGGTATACACCACCAAAAACTAACTAACCAATTCCAGAACAATATCTGGGTGCAGATACACATAAAATAAGAAACCTATACCATCAAGGATAAAAGCTTAATTGGGGCAATCCCAAAGTTTCTTCCCAACCCATCATTAAGTTCATACACTGAACTCCTTGTCCAGCTTGACCTTTGAGCAGATTATCAATAACTGACATGATAATAACTCTATCTGTCCGGTGATCGACTTCAATACCGAGATAACAGAGATTAGTGCCACAAACCCACTTAGTTTGAGGATAAGTACCACTAGGTAATACTTTCACCCAAGGGCAATTACGATAAAAAGCATTGTAAATAGTTAACAAGTCTTCTCGCACTAACCCTGGGTCTCGGAGAGTACCGTATACTGTAGCTAATATCCCCCTTACCATTGGCATAAGATGGGGAGTAAATTGCACTTTAACATCATAACCAGCTAAATTACTACAAATTTGTTCAATTTCTGGCGTGTGTCGGTGACTAGCTACTCCATAAGCGCCAATAGAATTATCAGCTTCAGCTAGTAACAGATTAATAGCTGCTTTTCGCCCACCTCCCGATGTACCTGACTTAGCATCAATAATTGCAGTTTCTGGTACTATCAAACCCTGTTTAAATAGTGGAGCAAGTGCTAAGAGACTAGCAGTAACATAGCAACCAGGACAACCGATAAGTTGAGCATTAGCTATGCGATCGCGATACAATTCTGGTAAACCATAGACAGCAGTAGTAGCTATATTTTTGTCTGTCCGTTCCCCACCATACCAAGATTGATAAGTCTCAAGATTAGCAAATCGATAGTCAGCAGATAGGTCTAATACTTTACATCCTTTTTCTAATAAAGTAGGTGCCATTTTCCAGGCTAAACCATTGGGTAGGGAAAGGAAAACTACTTGACATTTACTGGCAATTTTGTCCAACTCAATTGGCTCTACTATTAAGTCTACAGAATCTTCCAGGTGAGGGTAGATTGAAGAAAAAGGTTTTCCTGCACTGCTCTCTCCTCCCAAGTAAACAACTTCAACTTTTGGATGATCCTGGAGAAGTTTCACAAGTTGCACCCCGCCATAGCCAGAAGCACCTACAATTCCTATTGGCACAGGTGCTGATTCTTTCATAGTATTAACTCTCCTAAGTAATTTTAGTAGCAAAAATTTTAACTTTTGCTGCATTTTAGTACCAAAATTAAAATTTGGTGGTATATTATGTTTTGTTTTATAATTTGATAATATTTTTTGGTTTTCCTTATTCGAGCTTATCGTAATGTTTCTGACTAAATTAGGGTTTTTTGTGCCAAGTATAGGATTGTATTAAGTTTTGTTAATTAATAATATATTGATAGTTAATTGGCCATGTTAAATATAAAGAATTGTTATTTTAATATCAATTCTGATATAGGAATATCATAAACTTTATTATTAGTCAAAAATGTAGTTATTAAAGATATAAGAATATGTTTCCAGTGCATCGGCCTCGTCGCCTTCGTAACCATCCCCAGCTACGTCGTATGGTACGAGAAAATATATTATTTTCCCGTGTTTGCTGTACCAGGAGAAAGCATAGCTAATGAAGTCAAGTCAATGCCAGGAGTCTATCAATTATCAGTGTATCGGGAAAATATTCAATGATTAAAGCTGCTGCATTAAATAGGCTGGATAGATGAGCAAAAGCTAGTTATGGAAACGATGACAAGTTTTAAACGTGCGGGTACCGATCTGATCCTAACTTACCACCCCAAAGACGTTGCTAAATGGCTCCAATAGTTTAGTTTGGTTTTCCTAGCAAGCTTAGATTAATGCTTAATTCTGTTAAACAGGTTAATAAAAAGTATAGATGCACCTCCAATTCCCTAAATCAGTGAACTAAAACCATAATTAAATTAGCGCATATTATTTATAATCTCTCAGGACTTACGCACGGATGCTATCTGTAGTGGAAATTGATGTTTTGTTTTGCATTCTGCAAAGCTTTCCTAAGGTCATCTCCGCAAACGCTTTTTCGTATAGGGAATGCTCCGCTTTCCATGTCGCGCAGCTAAACGCGTTTGCGCAGGATTCCGGAACGGAAAGTTGTGCGCTAGCTAAACGGTTGTCGCCGACATGAATGCGGAACATGACAAACGGAAATTGCCCCTACAAAAAACACAATTTACACATATTTTGCGTAAGTCCTGATAATTTAATAACTATTTTTCGTCTTTGATTTTGAGAACTCCTTTCTGTGTTAATAAAGTTGTCAGGTAGGAAAAATAAGACATATAGGAAGCAGTGAATTACAGTGCTTTTCAGTTGAGTAGACCACAAAACTGTTGTAGGAGTAATGAGTAATGAGTAATGAGTAATGAGTAAGAGTAAGGAGTCAGTATGATTGTGGTTTATTCATCATTAAACCGCTGTAAGACAGTCAGTACCAGAATCGAGCAATTTGCTTGATTAGTATGATAATTAACCAATCATTACTACGGAAAACTGTTCTTGATAATACAATTTCAGCAACAACTTTAAATAACTATTCAGGCTTATGTCCTAGTTCTTGAGAAAAAATTAGGTATGCCTATAATAGTAGATTAAAACTGGAAAAACCTAGTGAGTCATTTCAGTTATCAGTTAAGTAGTTGTACTTTTAAGAATTTCCTAGTTGAGCAAGGGAACAGGGAGTTAATAGGATGTGTAATTAATTTTGCTTAGGAACTTATCAGTTAACATTACTTCCTACTCAAGTATGAGGGTTGAAATACTAAATTTTATTTTTTTATCCCCTTTTAAGGGGAGGCTTGAGACATGATTTTCTGGTCAATTAAAATAACTGACTAGATAATTTACCCTACACCTGTAACATTTTTCGTAAGCATTCAGCAGTCAGCCAGCCTCCTAGGGAGGAACTACGTTAACAACTATATTACCTTTAAATAAAGAAAGAAGGAAAAAACAATTGAGAGATTTCCAAGAATTATGTGAAAATGTAGTAGCAGTTAAATGAATGCTTGATTCATTCATTTTTATTGCTGTTTGCGTAGCATGACCTAGGATGAGCTGACCGCTAATAGCTGTTTGCGCAGCATTGCCCAGGAAATGCTTACCATTTTTCTTTTCTTCTGCCACCTGAAAAAAATTTGCACAAGAACAATCCTTATACACTAAGAACTATTGCAAATTATGAAATAATTTCAGCCTCACTAGAGGGGTAAGTTGTATATTAAGGAAGTCAAGATTACCTACTCAAATATTAATGGCCTTATAGTATATAATCCTTGGAGTAAATTTTTTTTTGCACAATTTATAAATTTCAGTATATATTATTAATAACTCTAACAATTTTCACTAAAATTGATTTAGTATAGTATTAATAGAGTAAGGACAATTATTAAGAACTATGGTTGAAAATGCAACAACTCCACTAACGGGAAAGAGTTTGCTTCAAAAGGTAAAAGAACTTTCTCACTTACCACGAAGAGAAACTGCTAAACAGTGTGGATATTACACAGTTACAAAAAATGATGAGACTCGTGTTAATCTTACAGATTTTTATGATGCACTTTTAGCAGCAAAAGGGGTTCCTTTAGAGGGTAATGGTACTAAAGATGGTCGTGGTAGGGAACCTACTTATCGAGTTAGCGTTCATAAGAATGGCCAAATTGTCATAGGAGCTACTTATACTGAAACTATGGGTTTAAAACCAGGAGACGAATTTGAAATCAAGCTAGGATACAAACATATTCATTTGAAACAAGTGGATGATGAAAAAGCTGGTGATACTAATGGTAATGGCTCACCAATAGAAGAATAAGTTGAATGGAGAGTCGGGGAATTTTAATTGACCGGGATTAGAGGTTAATTCAACCCTTGAAAATCATTACCTACTTGATGTATCAATCTTGTCAAGATTTCCAGATTCTCCCTGTTTGTTTCTGACTTTGAGGTGAAGATTAACAGAAAAAATATAGATTTTTATTTATTCTACTAATTCATATAAGTATTCATATAAATTCTGTAGCAAAAATATATGTAGGAATTTTTACCCATTTTTAACCTACTATTGATAATTGAAGAGGGACAGGATATGAAACTCTGGCAGTATTCCAGCTTGAATATCAGGCATTTTCGGAAAATCAATAAACCTTTTAGTTATATCAGCTAAAGAAAGAAAAAGTGGCGTTGCATATTTCTGGGATGAATTGTAGTTTTGGAGAAAGAGGAAGTAAAAGATGGGATTTACCTATTCCCAAAAGTTTCATCCCTTGATTCAGCAACGCCGAAAAAGTCACTATAAAAAAATTATTTTTCCTGCCTTTTTCATAAAAATATCTTACCGAATAAATTATTAATTATTAATTAAATAATTCAGCTTTATTAGCCTCCCCTTTCAAGGGAAAAAAAGCAGTCGTTTGCGGAGCATGACCTTAGGATGGGATGGCAAGGAAACCCCCTCTTGCAGAGCCGCTCCGCTTTATATGTCGGCGACAGCCGTTAACGAAGTTGTGCGGAACGCTAAACGCCATATCCAATCGACCAAGAGAAAAGTGCTAGTGCAGGATGACGGAAATAACTGACCAGTTACAAAATCCTAAAAGTCTTACTAATCAATACTTCTGACTTCTGACTTCCGCGTAGCGGCACTAGGATATTTCTTTATATTCAATCAAGAACGGTTTTAACCAGAAGTAATTATTAATTATCAATTATCCATTATCCATTAATGCACTCTTCCTTCCCTCAATTATTTACATTCCAGACAAACCTACCAATTTTATCTATGTAACCCTTTTTGTCCTCTACCCACGCCTCTGCAATACCATTAGAAAAGGCAAAAGCATTATCAAACTCAGGCTCAATAATCATCTCATTGGCAGCATTAATATAGCCATATTTGTCATCTATCCTAACTTCTGCTAGACCTTGAGAGAAGTTGCCAGCAAAATCATACTCCGGTTGAATAACTCTCTTCCCTGAAACATCTATATAACCATACTTATCATTAATTTTAACTGCTGCTAAACCCTCAGAAAAATCTTGACTAAATTCAAACTTTGCTGTAATAACTTCCCTACCAGTTTTATCAATATACCCCCAGCGATCGCCAATTTGAATTCTCGCTAAACCATTAATAAAATCTCCGGCAAAATCATATTTGGTCTCAATCACTACTTCTCCATTCCGATCTATATATCCATATTGATAACCAGCACCAACCCTTACAGCAGCTAACCCATCAACAAAGAAACCCCGCCCAGTTTGCCCGCCATATTTTGGCTTAATTACTATTTTACCAGTTTGATCAATATAACCCCAGTTACCATCAATTGTAACTCGTGCTAACCCTTCAGAAAAATAGACTGCATCTTCAAATTGCGGTTGAATTACCATTTCTCCATTTTGGTTAATATAACCCCATCTTTCTCCAAGTTTTTTGACTGGTGCTAATCCTTGGGAAAAACGCAAAACAGAATCAAATTCTGGCTTAATAACTATTTCTCCTTTTTCATTAATATAACCCCACCTTTCTTCAATTTTTACCGCTGCTAATCCTTCTGAGAAATCTTTTACCTGACCAAATCTTGGTTGAATCAAAATTTTGCCCGTCTTATTTATATACCCATATTTTCCGTTTTGCTCAATTGGAAATAATTTTCTTTGTTCTTTTTGTTTGATAGGAGATGCAGTGGATGTCGGTGGTGGGGGGGGGTCAATTAATTCCTGAATTTCCTTAACAGCGTTACAGGATGTTAAACCTAAAATAGCTAGACTTACAAATAAAAATAGAGAGCGCTTCATTTTGTAAAATTTTCCTCCAATTTCTAACTAACAAATTATCTCCTATTGGAAAGTCAAAAGTAATTTCTGACTAAGTTTTTCCTATGGAAATGCTCCGCAAACAGAATTTAGGAATGTCCGTGTCCTAAATACTTAGTGCTATACATTTTATGTCCTTGAGGATAAACAACTATTCCAGGAAAATTAGGTATTGTCTGCCAAAAGTTTTTATTAAGCAGTCGAATGACAAGAAGACCATTTTTTTTATTTTGCATATGGCCTTAAATTTTACTTTTATACTTTATCTTTACTAATTCTTCATAAATCGGCGATCGCTAACAATTTTTTGTAAGTCTTACTGCAAAGTCAATACAATCATTTTACAACTGTATTTATGCGGCAAGAATTTATGAAGATTCAGTAAAGCTTACCTTAATTCTCTAGACAAACTCATTGAACTTGTGCCACTATATTGATAGTTTCATTGAATAACTCTGTATTGTTGATTAACTTAATATTGAAGTAACGAAATAGTCAGATATTCAAGGATTTTATTGACCAAAAAATAAGGTCTCAAGCCTCCCCTTTCAAGGGGATGAAAAAAAAAGGTTCAATATTTCAAGCCTCTGACTTCAGGCAGAGGTACTGATAACTGATAACTGATAACTGATAACTGAAATGACTTTCTTATTCAATTTATAACGTTAGTCAACAGTATCAGTAACCTATAAAACCTCTAAATTAGGAGAAATACTTTACATGAAAACAGCAAAAAAATTACTGATGACCGCTGTTGGAACAGCTTGTTTTGCTTTTTCCGCAGGAATAGCAGAGGCAGCTAAATTTACTTTGACAGCAGAAGGAGGTGATTCAGGGTTAAATACTTTTTCCGATCTAAACGACTTTTTTAAACTTTCCTTTGAAAGTGGTCCTGACACTCTATACATTAAGGAATTTTCTCTATATTTGTCACCTGATGCCAATGCTGTTTTTGATGTACCTCCTTTTCCTGGAATTGGTGATGACAGTGACATTGTTGATGCTGATATTATTGATGTTTTCCTTAGTAATAACTCACAGACAGCAACTGTTATATTTGTAGATGGAGCATTTACTTTAGGTGAAACACTAGAGTTTGGAGTTGATACAGACCGCGTTGGTCCTGGTGGTTTCTTTGATATATTTGATCCAGGTATTGATTTTGGTCTTGCAGATATTACCTTCTCTGTATTGTTAAGTGATGGTAGGTCTGGTACAGGAATTTTTGAAATTGAGAGTTTCATACCATCAAAGTCTGTAGCAGTTGTACACGTCCCCGAACCTACTACAGTTTTTGCTTTATTTGCAATGGGTAGTTTGAGTGCTTTCTCTCTCAAGCGATCGCGTCACTAAGGTTTTCCAAAAAAAAGTAAAGCGATCGCCACAGTTATAAAACTCCATAAGATGCGCTACTTTTTCTTTTGGAAAAAAACAGAGCGATCACTATCCTTACCTACATCAATTTACTAGGTTAGCATCTACTATTTTCTGTTAGTTACCAAAAAGTTTAAAGATGATTTTGTAATTTATGTCATGTTTGGCTCATTTTTGGACTAAAGAGTATTGTAGTGGAAATATTCAGTATTTTTGATGATGAACTTAATGAATCATTGTGTTATAATTAGTTAATTTTCAACTCTAAAAAATTCAATGAAAAATATATTATCTACTTTAGCTATTAGTGCTTTAGTTTCTCTTGGTAGTAATGCTTTAATGTCTAATTCTGCTTCTGCTGCAATAAATTTTGTTATGAGTGAAAGCGGTAACGACATCCGAATGGAAAGGAGCAAACATTTTTGATTGATTTATAGCTGCAATCCAACTGACTCTCTCAGTTCTTTTTCCGGACTTCATGCCTGGTACTATGAATGCCTTTAACTCCATAACCATAAGGATAATCTTCTCTATTATCTATTCCGGCTTCATCTACATAAACAATATCTTTTTTGTCTATTTGATTCAGTTTTAAGGCAAACTTTTCTCTTTCTAGTTCGTCTCTTTCTTGATAACCATATGTTTTTTTTTACGAGTAAACCCAAGTTTTTTTAAACTTATACTAATAGTAAAACGACTACAATTTCCCCATTTTGCAGCCATTTGACCCATGAGTTTGCTCGTGATTGTCCTCAACAAACTTTTCAAATTCTTCCCAGTTTTTAATTTTAGATGTCTGAGGGGGAGGTATATTGGCTTTAGGGGTTGTTGAACCTGTGGTTAAATATATATCTCGCCATTGATGAAGAGTAGGCCGACTTATATTTAATAAACGACTCACATGACTGATAGACATACCATTTATAATGAGGTCAAGAGCTCGTTCACGCAAATCTTGACTGTAAGGATATACCATAGCACTCAAACAATAGATTGAAGATAGAAATATCTTAAAGCTATAAACTCTAAATTGTCAATACCATTACACGCATCCTTAAAACTTTAACGTTTAGCGATCGCGACAGCGGAACGGAGTTCTATCGCCTAATTTATGAAAAATGCAGGTCATGCAGCAAGTCGTACACTACATTATAACTATTTATGTAGTATGTAAAGATGCCAGCGCTCATTGCTATAGTATAGTAGCCAGGCGTTTACTCTGGCTGACTTATTTAGCTCGCTATTGTCCTGATGTTAGTTGTGAGGAGGTTTTAGAATCTCATAAGTGGCAAGGACTTTATGCAACGATACACAAACAGATTTATCCTCATCAGAAACCGCCAACTCTTTCACAAGTAGTCCGTTGGATTGGACAATTAGGTGGCTTTTTAGGCCGAAAAGGAGATGGTGAACCAGGAGTTAAAGTTCTCTGGCGTGGATTAAGAAGATTGGAAGATATTTCACAGACTTGGCTTTTGTTTCAAGAGCTTAACACAATTGTATAGGGGAGGGGCTGCTCAGATTCCTTTGGCCTCTGATTTGGTACATCTTTACCTGGGTATCACAGAGTAATTCTTGGCGATCGCCTATCTTAGTAATCAGCGATCGCATCCCATAGCTATATTTCTTCCCAATTCACATTTGACTCTTTTTGTCAAGTTTTATGTTAAGAAAGATGTTTATAAAGCATAGCTTTAAAAGGAGGGTAGGGGGGATGCCTTCTGCCTTCCTGACTCCTAAGTGTAAGTATTCAACCGAACATGATATTACGCAAAGAGACTATATCAGGACCTAGACATGAAACGCGGAGCAAATCGAAAAGTTGCGCGTTTGTAGTAGAGCTTTCCCATAAATATTTATCAAGGGGACTAAAGCCCTACTACGAGCTTTAATAATCACTGTTCAACTGGATGTGAAAAGGAAGAAATTTTCTTTTTTTCCCTTTCAAAGGATTGGCTTTAAGCCTAAATTATTTAATTGTTAATTATTAATTAATTAGGTAACTTTACTCCTCGAATTGAATAATCTAATAATTGTATTGGGTGCATTAAAGTCATTTTCTTACCTTGCAACTCTAAATGCTTTTTAATTTGCAAAGAACATCCAGGATTAGCAGAAGCAATTAATTCTGCACCTGTATTCAATAAATTTTCTACTTTTTGTTGCCCTAATTCCTCCGCTACTTCCGGTTGCAACATATTATAAATTCCCGCACTACCACAACACAAAGCTGCATCTATCGGTTCGCGCAACTTCACCCCTGGAATTTGTTGTAATAATTTTCTGGGTTCCAAACTAATTTTTTGACCGTGTAATAAATGGCAAGCATCTTGATAAACTATATTCAATTCTTCATCCTCAATTAAAGGAGAAAGTTGAGATGTTAATCCTACATTTGCTAAGAATTCTTGCACGTCTTTAACTTTTTTAGAAAATTCTTTTGCCTTGTCATAATACTCAAAATCATCTTGGAGAATATTGCCATATTCTTTGAGAGTATGACCACAACCAGCAGCATTAATAATCACTGCATCAACCCCAGTATTAGCAAAACTATCTATCATTTGTTTTGCCAAAGTATGAGCTTGTTCAGTTTGTCCTTGATGTTCTGGTAAAGCAGCACAACAACCTTGACTTTTAGGAATAACAACTTCGCAACCATTAGCAGTTAAAACCCGAATTGTTGCCATATTAACTGGGGAGAAAAATATTTTTTGAACGCAACCTAAAATTAAGCCAACTCGATAACGTTTTTCTCCTTGAGCAGGAATAATAGTAGGATAATTATCCTGGAAAGCATCAACAGTAATTTCTGGTAAAATAGACTCCATTGCTGCTAATCTAGGAGATATTTTTTCGAGCAATTTAGTAGCACGAATAAGTTTGGTAAATCCTAATTTTTGATAAACCAGTAAAGGGATAAGTAAGGGTCGTAATCGATTGGGGTAAGGAAACAAATTAAAGATGAGATTACGAATTAATTTGTCGGGTAATGAACGAGGAATATTTCGTTCTACTTGTGGACGAGTTGCAGCAATTAATTTGTCATATTTAACTCCAGATGGGCAAGTAGTTACACAAGCAAGACAACCCAAACAAGTATCAAAATGTTCAGAAGTTGTTTGATTTAAAGCTACTTCTCCTTTGTTAATAGCATCCATAGCATAAATTCTACCCCTGGGAGAATCCATTTCTTTGCCTATTACCCGATAACTAGGACAAGTTGATAAACAAAATCCACAGTGAACGCAGGCATCTATTAATTCTTGTTTGGGTGGATTTTGAGGGTCAAAACCAGAGTCATCTGCCAAAGAGTTTAAATGTGGATTTTGCTGTAAAAAGTTGCTATATTTGGCGGGAATTGTGGAATTATTTTGGATGTTTATGTCTTTGAGTTGCATATTTTTATATTGAAAATTTTTCAAACCTAAATTTCATAGATAATATTATACATTAATTTTTCTATTAATCAATAATTCAAGTAGTAGCGAATCTCAACCTCTAAAGTTTTACATACTGTCATACTAAAGATTTAATGAATAAAATAATATTAATAAATTGATAACTTAAAGTTCCGTAAAACAATCTTGCTGCATAACTTAAGCAATACTGATATCAGCTTATACTATAGTTCAATTATGCTAGCCTAATATTTAGCTAATACAAGAATTGTAGAGGTTTATAATGGCTACTTATTCATTTGATAACTTCTTGGGACTTACTTTACCAATGTCAGAACTACAGGAAGTTCCACCTATAGCAGATGGTTCAGCTATAGGAACTTTCGATGTTTTTTTACCTGGTAATATATTACTGGTAGAAGGAATTTTTGGTGGACTACCAAGTCCTCTAATTCCTTTAGGAGAACCAGACTCAGAAGGAAATCCTCAAAGTCCGATTCATGTTCATCAAGCTCCAGCAGGTGAAAATGGAGGCATTATTCGTAACTTAAATGTATCTGAATTTGATGATACTACAGGTACATTTAATGGTGCTTTTACCCTGACAAATGCAGAAACAGAAGCAGCAGAAGCAGATGGGTTGTATATAAACCTCCACACAGAAAATAACCAAAGTGGAGAACTACGGGGACAGATAATTTTTTCAGATGATGTACAACGATCACTTGGCCTTGGATTTCCCATTTCAGAAGCTTTTGAAGTACCGCCAATAGCAGACACTCCTGCTGAAGGGATAGCAAATGCGATTCTGGATGGTAATAACCTAACAATACGAGGAACTTTTTCAGATTTATCCAGCGATTTATTTCCGGTGGGAGATACAGACTCAGAGGGAAATCCTCAAAGTTCTGTTCATCTGCATCAGGGATTAGCTAATTCTAATGGTGGAATTGTGCGCAACTTCAATGTCATTGATAATGGTGATGGATCGGGTGGATTTGTGGGTTCCTTTACTTTAAGTGATGATGAAATAGTAGCTGCGGAGTCAGGAAATTTTTATGTTAATCTGCACACAGAAAATAATCCCAGTGGTGAGTTGCGCACACAAGTTCTCCTCAATGAAACAGACCCAACAGGAAACGATCTAGTAACATTTTTACCGATATCAACCGCTCAAGAAGTTGACCCAGTAGGACCTACTGATGGTTCAGGAACTTTCTACGCAACTCTCTCTGACAATACTCTCAATATATCCGGCAGTTTTTCCGTTTTATCAAGTGATTTATTGAATGTTGGACCAGAGCAAGATTCAGAAGGAAATCCTCAAAGTTCAGTTCACCTTCATTTTGGTGGACTTGGTGAGAATGGTGATATTTTACGCAATTTGACTGTGGTTGAGACTGATGGTGTTGGTGCAGGTTTCTTCTCTGGTAGTTTTACTCTGGATGAAACTGAAGTTGCCGCAGTAGAGTCAGGAGGAGTTTATATTAACCTGCACACAGAAAATAATCCAAGTGGAGAGTTACGCGGACAGGTTGTGTTGGAAAATTTGGATACTGTAATTCCTCAAGAAGATGTAGTTTTCAATGGAGACAACCGGAATAATAATATTCAAGCAGGTTCTGCTGACGATATAGTAAGAGGTTTTGCAGGAGATGATCGATTAAATGGACTCGCAGGTAATGACCGAGTTGTTGGTGGTGATGGTGATGACACCTTGATTGGTGCTAATGGTAACGATACTCTATTCGGTCAGAATGGAAATGATGTTTTGCAAGGTCGTCCAGGATTTGATATATTACTTGGTGGAAGCGGTAATGATACTCTCAGCGGTGGTCAAGGTCGCGTTCGCGTAAGCGTTGCGTAGCAAATCGTCTGAATGGTGGATCTGGAGACGATGTATTGACTGGTGGAGCAAGTATAGACCGATTTATCTTTAATACCAATGAAGAGTTTGATTCTGAGGATATAGGTACAGATATAATCACTGATTTTAATAGTGGACAAGATATAATTTTGCTTGATTTGAGAACCTTTACTGCTCTAGATAGTTCTCCTGGTATTGGTTTATCTGAAGATGATTTTGCAATTGTCTCCAATGTAGGTGATGGTGCCATTTCCGAAGCTGAGATTGTTTACAACTCTATGAGTGGAGCGTTATATTATAATCCCAACGGTACTGAAGATGGTTTTGGTATTGGGGGTGAATTTGTCAACTTAGGTGGTAGTAGAGATTTAGTAGCTAGTGATTTTCAAGTTAGGTAGAAGTTGAACTAGCTATTAGCTTTTAGGACTCAGCTATCGACTGCTTGAAAAGTTCTGCCGAAACCACCTTGCTCGATAATTTTTATAGGCCAATAACGTTCGGCTAAAACTAATTTTTCACCACAGGTTTGACAGAATATTGTTTCTGGTGGATTAAGTTTTAAACAGTTAGGATTTAAACATTGAGTCATTTCAGTTATTAGCTTTTTTAGAGCGTAGGTTGGGTTGTTTGCGTTAGCATTGCGCAGCATGGAACCCGAAACCCAACAATAATTTTAACAGAATTTGCTTTCTGGAGGGAACGAAACCTCAACTATAATAATGCTTTGTTGGGTTTCACTTCGTTTTACCCAACCTACTTTACTCTTTCTCCCTACTCCCCTACTCCCCTGCTCCCCTAAATTCCACCAACAAAAGAATGGGGATTAAGAATATTTTTAGGGTCAAACTTTTGTTTAATTCCACGCATTAAATCAAGACCGTTTTGATTATAACCCCAAACATCAAACTTTTCTTTCATCTCTAATGGTGCTTCTAAAACTGTTAGAAACCCACCAACAGATTCACACCACCGCCGTAATTCTATAATAGCTTCAGGACTAACTGAATTAAAGCGTAATTCTCCTAAACCAACACCTGCATGAATTAATCCTAAACCACTTTCTAGTCCGGGTTGATTTAAAGTTTCTACAGCTTTATTAGGCATTACTCCTATCTTACAAATTACTTCTGTATTTTTCTGAGAATGCCAAATTTTCTGTTTTAATTTATCCCATAATTCTGCTTCATAATCCTGGTAACGAGTGGAATTTAAACCTAATTTATCTCCTACTTCTAATACTCGATTAGATTGTTCTTCAACACTACCTGTTATGGTTTGAAATCTTACCATTAATCCCACGCCTTTTCCTAAGTCTAATTGTTCAACTAAATTACTTGAAATTAAATCAACAGCAACAGGTGTTAATGCAGAAGATAATAAAGTTTGAGTTGCTTGAGCAATATTATTTTTTTCACCTACTAAAACAACAGTTCCCGATGCTTCTTGTATAGGATAAACCCTAAAAGTTACTTGACTAATAATACCTAATGTGCCATAAGCACCTGTAAATAATTTCATTAAGTCGTAACCAGCAACATTTTTGACTACCCGTCCCCCTGCTTTCGCAATTTTTCCATCCGAACGCACGAAACTAATACCCAGTAACATATCTCGAACCCCCCGGTAGCGCTGACGTAGGGAACCAGTATCAGCAGTGGCAATAATACCGCCAATAGTTGCAGTTTCTGGGTAAGCAGGATCGACGGCAAGAAATTGACCTGTTTTTGCCAGAGTTGCTTGTAATTCTGCATATTTCATCCCCGCTTCCACAGTAACAGTTAAGTCACCGACAGCGTGTTCGATCAGACGGTTGAGGCGATCGCTACTGACAACTATTATTCCCTGGTGGTGATTAGTTGGATCTACTTTTACTAACCCTCCCCAATGGAGTTTACTACCACTACCGCAAGGTAATATCACCCAGTTATTTTTGGCACAGCAAGCAACCACATCAGATAGTTGTGCTTGAGTTTCTGGATAGATGATACAGTTAATAGTGTTGTCGGGAGCTATCGCCTGTGATATTTGTTCTTTTTTTGTTTGGTCTATATTTTCCCACAAACTGATATTGTCTTTGGCTACAATAGTTTCTAATTCTTGTATATTAAATTTATTTTCTTGTGAAATCATTGTAATTAAATTATTTTTTTTATTGTTAGGGATTTAAAATAATTCCCATTTATTTTTATAGCACATTTGTTGAGTTTATTTGCATTAAAGTCACCAAATTAATCTGAGTCTTCAAATCATACTACTAAATTATTTGATACATAATAAAATATATCCCACCTTCTAATTAAGAATACAAATTTTGAAATGGAAATTAATCTTAATTAAGAATACTCTATCAGGTAACTTCTGATGAGCAAAATATTTCTAGTTAATCCCAATAAATACTCAACATAAATGAGATTATGGAAACCATAACTTTATTTGATTGACATTTTAATAATTTTATGACTAAAATGTTCGACGTGTAATTTATTCTTATTAGAGAAAAAAATATGCTCACTGAACTACAAACTAGAAAGTGGACGCGCTTGTTTCAAGTCTATGATGCTAATGGAAATGGTGTAGTAGAAAAAGATGATTTTGAGGCAATATTCCAGAATGTTGCTAAAGCGCGTAATTTAACTCAGGGAACGCCACAATACGAGGAACTTCATGGAAAGTTTATGGAAGACTGGGAACATTTACGAAAAGATGCGGATAAAAACAATAGTAGGAAGTCAGAGAATTTGTAGGAGATTGAATGGGAAATTTGAGTTAGAATGCTATCATAAATTATTGGATTTTATCACAGAAGACGATCTGGCAATGGAAATTACAAGGTTGGTACTGGCCAAACAGCATAGACAATCAGTAGCAGTTTTAATGTTATTCAGGCTTTTATATCAAATTTTCTTAGAAAGTGGTGGTTATTTGTTTGGAACAGGTTTTTTTCCAAATCCAGGTAAGCTGTATGTTAATAAATTCGGATTTACAAGACATGAAATACCGTTTCGCTATTACCCTGATGACCCACAAGAAGTTTATCTTTACTATATTAATGGTTACGATCGCTCTTATTTAAAAAAAATGATTGATGAGTTTGAAACTATATTAGAAAGAAAAAATAGAATTGCACAGAATAGAGTTAGGTAGTAGTGTTTCAGTTATCAGTATTCACTTATTAACTACTACCTAAAACCTATTACCTAATTTTCTTAAACCTGACGATAAGCAATTACAACATAAAAAGGATCGCCTCCTCCTAAACCTAACATCTGCAAAAAACTAGGTACATTTGACTTTTGAGAAATCACCTCTACTTGACTAAATCCTGGAACCCCATTAGCATTTTTTACAGACTCAAAATAACTCTTCACTAACTTTACTCTTCCCTCTTCCGAATTATCTCGCCAAGCACTAATTGCCTTCTCATAAAACATCCGATTAGAAAAGCTCATAATCGCTATCCCACCAGGTTTAAGAATACGATGAATTTCATGGAATATAGCATCAGGATATTGCAAATATTGAATCGAAACACAGTTTAGTACAGCATCAAAATCTTTGTCCGGGAAAGGTATTTTTAAATCCTGATTCAAATTTTGAACAAAGTAATGATTTAATTGACGATTTTTTGCCAACTCTTCCTCATTCATACCATGTCCTTCAACATGGGCAAATTCTATTTCCTCTGGTAAATGAGAAATCCAACTACTCATCATATCCAAAATTCGAGTATTAGGTTTGAGGCGATCGCGATATAAATTGGTCAACTGGTCAATAAACCCTTCATCCACATGAGTGACAAACCTGGGAAAAGAATAAAATAAGCGATCGTCAGAATCATCTAACTTTTTGCGTTGGTTAGCTTGTAATAACATAAACAGTCATTTCTAGTTATCAGTTATCAGTTATAATATCATCAAAACCAGTATAATTGTATTTTCAATCTTGATCAAAAGGAGAATTATGTCCCAAATTGTTATCAATTTACTCAAAGCTGGATAATTATGTTAATCGATAAAATAATAGAAGAACTGCAAGATATTCCAACTGTTAACTGTTAACTGATAACTGTTAACTGATAACTGATAACTGAAATGACACTCATATTCTTCTCTGGTGGGTTTTTAACGATCCACAACTTAACGAAGAGTGCCGAGAGATCGTTCGCAACCTCTAGATAACACATAATCATTTGAGGATTTATGTCAACCACTAAAATACCAGTAAATATCGCCAACTTACCCCTACGTTTGCTAACAGTAGATGAATATCATCGCATGGCAGAAGTAGGAATTTTCCATCCAGACGAAAAGATAGAATTAATTACAGGACAAATTATTAACAAGATGTCACCCCAAGGAAGTTCTCACGCTGCTGCTATTCGACGGAGTGATCGCCTATTCAGTAAGCTTTTTAGGGAAGGAGTCTTAGTACAAAAACAACTTCCAGTTATCCTGAATAATTTTTCTGAACCGGAACCGGATATTGCCGTAGTTAAAGCAGACTCTCTTGATTATGATGACGAGCATCCCACAGCAGAAGATGTATATTTGATTATGGAAATTGCCGACAGTACCCTCAAAAGTGACCTGGAACTGAAGGGTAAAGAGTATGCTAAATCGGGAATTGAGGATTATTGGGTATTGGATGTGAACCATCGTAAGTTGTATGTGTACCGACAACCAAGTCAGTCTGGATATCAGCAGGAAATGATTTTAGGGGAGGAACAAACAATTTCTCCTCTGGCATTTCCTCTCGCTAAGATGGTAGTTGGGGAGTTGTTGCGACCTGTGGAGTAAGCAAATCATCCACACTTCCTGTTTTTGCTATTCCTTCTTTCAAAGATTCTAAAATAGCTTGAGCATTAGCAGCAATCTCCAAATGTAAAGTAAACTGTAAAGGTAAAATATATTAACAGGACTAAGGCCATGGGAACCCAGAAACCCGGTTTCTCGTAGACGTTTACTGTTCAAAACAAGGATTTACCGTAGAAACCGGGTTTCTTGGCGTAAGTCCTATTAATACCTGTTCCCAAAAAGGATGGTTCATTAATTGATAATTGATAATTGATAATTGATAATTACCTTTCCCTAAAAGGGAGATGATTGACGCTCTAAGGAAAAAAAATTATTGTTTCCCTTGAAAGGGGAGGCTAATTATGCTGAATTAATAATTAATAATTATTAATTATTCGGTAAGGGCAAATAAATGGCCATTTGCTCCTACAAAATGACCCAAAAATCACTTTAATGCTAATAACTGAAATGACACAACTTCCTCCTCTCATTTCCCGCGACATTTTATTTGGCAACCCCGAACGTACTAACCCAAAACTATCCCCTGATGGTCAATATCTTGCCTATATTGCTCCAGATGAGAAAAACGTTTTGCAGGTATGGGTACGAACTATTGGCAAAGAAGACGATCGCCAAGTTACCGCCGACAAAAAACGAGGCATTCGGATTTATCTTTGGACTTATAACCAAGACCAACTGATATACCTCCAAGATGCTGATGGTGATGAAAATTTTCATCTCTATCAAGTAAATATTCAATCCAACATAGTGCGCGACTTAACTCCATTCCAAGGGGTTAAAGCGCAAATAGTGGATATAGATCGTAATTTTCCCGACCAAATGTTGGTGGGATTGAACCTGAAAAACCCCCAAAGCTTCGATGTTTACCGCATCAACCTCAACAATGGTGCAGTAGAATTTGACACTCATAACCCAGGCAATATTGTTGGTTGGACTGCTGATGCTCAATTTCAAGTCCGGGCAGCGATCGCTAGAACTCAGGATGGAGGTTCCGAGATAGTTTATAGGGAAACTACAGAAAAATCATGGGAAACTATGCGACACTGGGGGCCAGATGAAGAAGGTAGTCCAGTTATGTTTTCTGATGATGGCAAAATTCTCTATATATCAGGTAATCACGATGCTAATGCTCAACGTCTACTTGCTATCGACCTCGCTGCTCGTCAAGAAAATGTAGTTGCTGAAGACTCCCAATATGATTTTAGTGGCGCTATCATTCATCCTACTACTCGTGCCATTGAAGCAGTAGGTTTCTACAAAGATAAATTAGAATGGCAAATTTTAGACGATAGTATTGTTGCAGATTTTGAATTCCTGAAATCTGCTCACAAAGGCGAGTTTCGTATCGTAGACCGCACCCTCGATGATCTAAACTGGTTAGTATCTTATTTCACTGATGACGGACCAGCTTATTATTATGCCTATGATCGCTCTGCTAAAACTACAACGTTTTTGTTTACGAACCAACCGCAACTAGAAGGTTTACAGTTAGCTCCTATGGAACCTGTTTCCTATACTGCTAAGGATGGTTTAACTATTCACGGATATTTAACTAAACCTGTGGGAGTTTCTACTTCAGGACCAGCAGTCCTTTTAGTTCATGGGGGACCTTGGGCGCGGGATACTTGGGGTTATAGACCGCAAGCTCAATGGTTAGCTAACCGGGGTTATGTGGTATTGCAGATTAATTTCCGCGGTTCGACTGGTTACGGTAAAGATTTTCTCAATGCTGGCAACCGAGAATGGGGGGCGAAAATGCACGACGATCTAATTGATGGAGTTAACTGGTTAGTTGAACAGGGTATCGCCGACAAAGATAAAATAGCTATCATGGGTGGTTCCTATGGTGGTTATGCAACATTAGCAGGATTGACTTTTACCCCGGAAGTGTTTGCTGCTGGTGTGGATATTGTCGGACCGAGTAATTTAATCACTTTAATGGAAACTATTCCTCCTTATTGGGAACCTCTGAAGAAAGTTTTTAGTCATCGCATGGGAGATATTGAAACAGAACCAGAATTTTTGAAGTCGCGATCGCCTCTGTTTTTTGTCGATAAAATTCAAAAACCTTTATTAATAGGCCAAGGTGCGAATGACCCACGGGTGAAAGAGTCAGAAAGCGAGCAAATTGTTAAGGCAATGGAAGATGCTGGTAAACCTGTAAAATATGCTTTATATACAGATGAAGGACATGGTTTTGCTCGTCCAGAAAACCGTTTACATTTTTACGCGATCGCTGAGGAATTTTTAGCAGAATACCTGGGTGGGAAATTTGAACCAGTAGGAAATATAGAAGGTCACTCTGGTATAGTTAAATAATACGATTTTGGGATAATTAGCGATTAACTTCGTATTCTTGTAGGAATGTTCTATGGAATATTCCTATATCAAATTATTCAAGACAAAATATACAGCATATTTCGGGCAAATGATCAAAATCTTGTAGCTATCTTGCCCGCTACTGGTGTACTTCATAACAACAGAAAGCACTGTATTTACCTACAGCGGTTTTCATTTGGATAAGTAGGGACGTTGCATAACAAAAATGCGTTATCCTTCGGACTGCTGCGCAAACATGTTGCGCAGCAAAACGTCCCTACAAAATCATCATTTTTTTTATGTGGTTCATTGACCTGAAAATCCCTGTCAAGTTGCTAAAATTAAAATTATTTTGAGATATTTATTCTTTACGAGAATAATTAATATTTAATATTTAATTTGGTGCAGAAAAAATGGTGTCAAAAATTGAAATTATAGAACAAAGTTTTGCACAAATAAAACCAAATGCAGAGAAGTTTGCAGCGAGTTTTTATGTAAATTTATTCAGAGAATATCCAGAATTAAAACCACTCTTTGTTAATGCTGATATGGAGAAGCAACAGAAAAAGTTGCTTGATGCTCTAATATTAGTAGTGGAAAATCTTCGACATCCAGGAGTATTAAAAGAAGTTGTAGAAGCGTTAGGAGCGCGACACGTTAATTATGGAGTTTTACAGCAACATTATCCAGCAGTTGGTAAAGCATTACTAGGTAAGAATTCAGCCGTCAGCTATCAGCCATCAGCTATGAGTTATGAACTTATCCTGTTTGTCAGGAGGAATTAATCTTCAAAAAGTGAAATATAAAGAAAAAGATCATCAGCTAATTTTAATCAGTCCTGTACCTTAGCTTGGCTATTAGCTGACTGCTGACTGCTAATAGCTGAATGCTTACATTACTAGAGACTTTAAAGGAGTATCTTCAAGAAAATTGGAATTCTAAAGTTAAAGGAGCTTGGGTTTCTGCTTATCGTGGAATTGCTAAATTGATGTTAAAAGGTGCAAACTATCAATCTCTAGCAGACATAGAAGGAGAAATAGAAACACAGGAAGAAGCACAGATAATACCTCCTAAAATTAACATTAATTCAGAGATTGAAATAACCAAATCTAAAGTTGAGTTACCTATAGAAATTATTGAAAACAGCGTTGAGAAAATCAAACCTTATGGAGAAGCATTTGCTGCTAGTTTCTATGAAAATCTATTTATCGCATATCCAGAAGCAAAACCATTATTTGCTAATGCTGAAATGTCTAATCAACAGAAAAAATTGCTCAATTCTTTAGTATTAGTAGTAGAAAATTTACGCCATCCAGAAGCATTAGCAGAAGTATTACAAAACCTTGGTGCCCGTCATGTTAATTATGGTACTTTGCCACAACATTATCCATTAGTTGGGGAAGCATTATTAACAACTTTAGAACAATATCTTGGTGATGAATGGAATATTGAAGTGAAGAATGCTTGGATATTTGCTTATGAACAAATTGTGCAATTAATGTTTGAAGGGGCGGGGTATTCACCCACAGAAATTTCTACTTCCCCACAGTCAAGTTCTGAAATTAATCTAGACAAAACCTCAGTCTCAAAACCAAGTTCTCAGTTACAAGTAGAAATAATTGAAAATAGTTTTGAGAAAATCAAACCTTACGGAGAAGAATTTGCTGCTAGTTTCTATCAAAATCTATTTATCGCATATCCAGAAGCAAAACCATTATTTGCTAATACCGAAATGTCTAATCAACAGAAAAAATTGCTTAATTCTTTGGTATTAGTAGTAGAAAATTTACGCCATCCAGAAGAATTAGCAGAAGTATTAAGAAATCTTGGTGGCCGTCATGTTAATTATGGTACTTTAAAACAACATTATCCGTTAGTAGGAAAAACATTACTCAGAACTTTAAAGCAATATCTTAAAGATGATTGGACTCCAGAAGTTAGCAAAGCTTGGGTATATGCGATTGGTCAAATTACCAGATTAATGTTTGAAGGTGCAGGTTATATAAATACAACTAAACCAGCACAAGAAATAGCTAAAAAAACTCAATCTGAGTCACCAGAAAAATCTTTATTAAACAAGACTCCCCAACAAAAAATTACACCACAACTCAATCAAGTCAAACAACAATCAAATAAGCAAGAGTCTGAAGAAAAAGCAACAGTAAAACTGCAAAAATTAATAGTAAAAATAGTTAATGTTTTCTGGATATCACCAAAATGGTTGGTAGTAATTATTGCGGTTATTCTGACAGTTGTAGTAGTTAATATAATAGATGAAGATTCCTTTTTAGCTAAGACATTAGATTCTATTGATGCTATTAGTGTTATTGTTGCTATAGTTTTGTTTATTAAAGAAACTCCTGATAGACAAAAACAATTTCATTACCAAGCATGGAGTATCATAGATGCAGCTAAAGGTGTCATTTCAGTTATCAGTTATCAGTTATCAGTTAACAGTTAACAGTACCTCTGGCTAAACCCAGAGGCTTGAAATACTGAAGTTAATTTTTTTTCATCCCCTTAAAAGGGGAGGCTTGAGACCTTATTTTTTGGTCAAAGATAGTCAGGCAAGATTTATGGCAATTCAAGACTTGAATCAAGACAATATTTCTCTGAGAAGTTTACAAGCACCAGGAGCATATTTAGGAAATATTGATTTAAAAAATGCTAATCTTAATGAAGCAAATTTCAGTAAAGCAACCTTAGAAAATGCTAATCTTAAAAAGGCTAACTTAAGCTATGCAAATTTAAGTTATGCTAAATTATCTACAAGTGATTTAACTGAAGCAAATCTGAGCTTTACTAATTTGAAAAATGCTAATCTCAGCAAGAGAATAGTGATACTATCACTTAATATTCCTCAAACTTATCATCATTAACAATAATAAAATCAGCCATTTGCTTTGGTTTATCCTGAGCAAAGTGTAACCGTTGAGCTGGAAAATATATAGTTTCGTAATCGTGTCTTAATTCTGCTTCTGAAATACCTTCTTGGTTACGATTCAATGCTCTTTGAAAAGCCGTTTCAAAGCTACAGTCAATCCAAATACGATAATCAAAGTTAAATTTATTTTGAAACAAAAATATACCTTCTAAAATTACTATTTCTGCATTTTCTATCTGATAATGATATTTTGTATATGAATTAGAATTACTAGCATCTGCATGATTGGCAATTAAGTCAATAGAGCCAGTTTGTTGAAGTGGAGCAACTAATGTAGAGAACATTTCTGTAAATCTCAATCCATTTTTATAGAAATGTTCTGCCGGATTTGTATCACTGAATCGTTTTTCTGGTAATTCTAGCCATCCGTCAATTCCAATGAGATAACTATTAATACCAATTTCTTGCAATGAGCTATTTATTTGAGAACCGATATAGCCTTTTCCTGAACCATCAATTCCAGAAATAGCTACCATCAAAGGTTTTTTATATTGACTTTTTTCAGATAAAGTATTAATTAAATTTTCCATATTAACCAAGGTTGTTAGAGAAGTCAGAAGTCAGAAGTTGTTTTTGTCACAGGGATTTTGAGCAAACCTCCAAAAACATTTTGCCTTAAAAGGTGGAGTTTTAGTAAGTCCTGATTTTAATAAAATTTCCAAAGTTGTCCCACATCTAATTATGCTAAGGTATAATTTTTAACTGTATTTATCCTTAAAATAGTATTATTTCTAGACAATGCTACTATTAAAACAATTAACCTAATATATAAAGTCTAAAATATTATGATCCAATATCTTGTGGCTCTGATAGCAACTGCAATTTTTGGTTATACAGTTAACTCCTCTGTCAAAGTGATAGCTCAAGGAGATGAAGCTTTAGTAGAACGCTTAGGAAGGTATCGGCGGACTTTGAGACCTGGACTTGGGTTAGTCTTACCCCTGCTAGAAAAAATAGCTTATGTTGATACTATCCGCGAACGGGTTTTGGATATTTCGCCTCAGTCAGTTATTACTAATGATAATTTAACTTTGGAGGTAGATGCAGTAGTCTACTGGCAAATTATAGAAATGGAGAGAGCATATTATGCAATTGAAGATGTAGGAAATGCTATCAATAATATTGTTTTAACTTCTCTCCGTTCTGAAATTGGTCGTTTACCAATGCAAGAAGTTTTATCTACAAAAGATGAAATTGATAAAGCTTTACTGAAGAAATTAGATGAAGCGACTTCTAGTTGGGGAGTAAAAGTGATTCGTGTTGAGCTTCAGAATATTATTTATCCTGAAACAGTAAAAGCAGCAATGGAGTCAATCAGAGTGGCTGAAAGTGAACAGAAAGCTGCTATTGCTAAAGCTGAAGGTGAAAAGCAAGCTGCTCTTACTAAAGCTGAAGGACAAGCAGAGTCTATAGAGGTTCTTGCCAAAACCTTAAATTTGCGTCCAGATAGTCGTCCATTTATGCACTTTCTGATTGCTCAAAGATATATAGACACTAATCAAAAATTAAGTGAAAGTGATAACTCTAAGATACTATTTATGGACCCAAAATCTATGTCAGAAGCATTGGGTGAATTGATGGGAGGAGATGACAATTCTCCAGATTTGAATAAACCTGATTAATATCAAGTCAAAAGTCAAGTAAAGTGGGCAGCGCCAAGGGTTACGCACCATCATTTCAATTAGGGTTTGCTGAAAAAGTCTTTTTTAAGGAGTAGGGATGTTGCATGTAACGTCCGTACGGGAGTAGTAGGGACGTTGCACAGGCAAAAATGCGTTTTCCGTTCCGGAATGCTCCGCTTTCCATGTCGCACAGCGTTTTGCTGGCGCACAACTTTCCATTCCGGAATGCTGCCTCTTACAGAGGAGCTGCGCTAACGCAAACGTATTTCGGCTGTCGCCGACATATAAAGCGGAAGCTCTGCGTTAGCAAAACGTCCGTACGGGAGTAATTTTTTTCCCAACTCTTGCTGAAAATAGGCTCCTTTTTGATTTTTCGGGAACCGTGCATTAAGCAGCTCAAAATCTGGTACTTTTTAGCAACCTCAAAAGGCTCAAACCTTTAAGGTTTAGGACAAGTTCCCAATTTCCAGTCAACAAAAAGATCGCGGGGATCTGTATCCCGTAACCAAGTAATAAACCTTTTATAATCAGCTATATTGTAAGTAGCTATACAACCAACAGTTCCAGGGGAACCAGAATTTCGATTCCAGTCAATATGAATTTCGATCGCGCTTCTTTCAGTTCTACCTGGTTCTATATAGTCTAATGGAACTGTTACCGGGCCAATACCACTTTGAAAAATCCGACCATAATAATTATCTCTACCATCAGCCCAAACAATATCCTGAATGTACCACTTTCCTTCTGGTAATGGTTCTCCAGTCATTGCCCGACTTCGAGCTGCAGTACGGAAAAATTGTCTTCCAGGGGCGCCACAACAAACTTCTAACCTGTCTTGTAGTTTTCCACTTTTAAAATAGTCTAAGTTAAGTACATAACATCCATACCTATCCTTTCGACTTGTCTTTGTTAATAGCAAGTAGTTTCTATTTGTCGTAGCTGGTGGTGCAGGAGGTGGTGGTGGTGGAGCATTTCCCCATAATTTTTGCCAAGTTATTGACTCTACCGTACTATTAGCTGCTGTAGGGCCAAAATAATCTTTTTTAAATTCTATAACTGCAAGTTCAGTTTTCTTACCAAAAATCGGCTCAAAGTCCCCCAAATAATACCCTAAATCTTTCAATCTATCTTGTAAAATTCTTACATCTTCCCCTTGACTACCCCGCACTAATACACGATTTAGTCGTGGAGGTGTACCTTGGCTATATATATCAGAAAGTTTGAAAACGGAAATTCTTTCACCAGGAGGAATTGGTTTATTAGCAGGAGCAATAACAAAAAAGCTAGAATTTGGATACTGAGGAAAAATACCAGCTAGTAAGTCTTTATCAAACCTTTCTAGAGTTAAGATTTCTACTACTTCACCCTGCTTCCAAGCCACAACTACAGTTTTTTTATTTTCATCCCTATATCCTTCTAACCAAGTTACTTCCTCTTGTCTTGAAATTTCACCTTCTAAAGGTTCTTTTTCTCCTCCAGCTGTGAGAAATAATCTCTGTTCGTCAGCACGGCGAGATACTAACCCTGGTAGTGGCTGAAAAACACCATTAACTACTCCATTTACCCAACGGGAAAATTCATTAGCTGCTCCTTGATAATCTCCTTGATTGAGTTTTCTTAATAAGGTACTACCTTGAAATGCACCAGTTCCTACGTTATAAGCAAAAGATACTAAGGCATCAAATTGGTTTTGATTAACAGGAACTCTTATTAGTCCAGAAATTTCTCTCGCTACTCTGGAGCATTCATACCTGAGGTATGCTTCTGCATTCCTTTCAGAAATTCTATCCCCTAACCGAACTACCTGTCCGTCAGGGTAACGAGTGGTTCCATACCCAATAGTTGGTATTCCTACTGGATCTAGATAAGCATTCAGAAAAAGTCCTTCCCATTTCTTGATTAAATCCAGGCAATTTTGTGATATTTCCATCTGGCATTTCCTACTTACAAATAAATTTTATTTTCTTGAAATTATGAGATTCAAATTTGATAATTAATCCGAAAAATAATCAATTAGTATAAGCATTCAGCTATAGCAATCCTCTAATATATTCGTGTCAAAAATCTTACTACTTTTTAGGCAACAGGCAACAGGCAACAGGCAAGAGTTTCAGTTTTTTTATTTACTTTTTGATTTATCACCAACTATTTAGGATTGCTATATTAGCATTCAGCTATTAGCATTCAGCCATCAGCAATAATTCCAGCTCTTAAGTCTATCTATATATAAGATTTTATCTTGAGAAAGATGTTGATAAAGTATAGTCTTAAGGTTGGGGTTTAAATTTAAAATTAAAAACAATAGCTAATAGTTGATAGCTGACGGCTAAATGCTTACCAATTAGGTATATTTTTCAAAGTAAAGTATTAATTCTGGATCTGTAAGTATTTTGTAAGCATTCAGCTATTAGCTGTCAGCTTTCAGAAAAATGACTTTTCTTATTCGGAATGCTTCACAAAAAAGCGATTTTTATTCCTGAAAATATCTTAAGTACCATTAACAAAGCTTTTATAGCACATCAGAAACAATAGCTGATAGCTGACGGCTGAATGCTTACAGTATTTTTCATATCTTACCAAAAACAAATACTTTTTATCAAGTATATAATTCTGAAAAATGGCTCAGTTTCTATAATTAATTTAGGAAATCTAAGAAATTTTTGAGGTTTGACTATTAAATAGTATAATTAATTGTCTATGCCGAATTAATTTAATCTTTTTAGGAGAAGAAAAAATTGCCCACTCTTGGTGTCAACATCGACCACGTTGCCACAATTAGACAAGCGCGACAAACTGTAGAACCTGACCCAGTAGCAGCAGCAGTTTTAGCTGAACTAGCTGGTGCTGATGGTATTACTGTCCATCTGCGGGAAGACCGTCGCCATATTCAAGAACGAGATGTCCGTATTCTCCGACAAACGGTGCGGACTCATTTGAATCTAGAAATGGCCCCTACTGATGAAATGGTGGCGATCGCTCTGGAAATTAAACCGGACTATATTACTCTTGTACCAGAACGCCGGGAAGAAGTCACTACGGAAGGGGGTTTGGATGTGGCAGGAAATCTGCCCCGGATGAGGGAAGTTCTAGCCCAATTACAGGGAGCGGGTATTCCTGTAAGTATGTTTATTGATGCAGAAAAAGCGCAGATAGAAGCTTCTGCCGAAATTCAGGCCAAGTTTATTGAACTCCATACGGGATGTTATGCTGACGCTGATGATGAGGCCACACGCCACAAAGAATTGACTGTTTTGGCAGATGGGTGCAAAATAGCGATCGCTGCTGGTCTCCGGGTAAATGCTGGACATGGCCTCACTTATTGGAATGTTTATCCAGTTGCTTGTCTAGAAGGTATGGAAGAACTCAACATTGGTCATACAATTATTTCTAGGGCGGTACTCGTGGGTATGGAACGAGCTGTCCGTGAAATGAAACTGGCCATAAATGGTCAGTTCTAATTACTAATTTTATTGATGGAAATGCAAACTTACTATTACCTCTTAGCTAGTCAAAAATTTTTAATGGAGGAAGAACCTCTAGAAGAAGTATTTAAGGAGCGCAAAAGATATTATCAGGAGAAGGAAAAGGAAATAGATTTTTGGTTAGTTCCTCAACCTGCTTTTTTAGAAACTCCTGAGCTGGCTAGTATAAAAGAAAAATGCCCTCAACCTGCTGCAGCGATTATTTCTACTAATCCTCAATTTATTACTTGGTTGAAATTACGCTTGGAGTCTGTAATTACAGGAGAATTTCAAGCACCTTCAGACACTATTCCTGAACCTTTGGCTTCTCTGGCATCAACTTCCACAAAAGATTCTTAATTAGGGGAGGCTGAAAAAAGTAGAATGTGGGGAAGGGAAGGGAGATCGAGTCTTGTCTACTCATGTATACCAACATCCATGAGTTTTAGCGACTGAAAAGTTCCAGGTTTTCGGTTCCTAGAACTGCAAAAGGTTGATGTTAGGACTTACGCAGAAACCGGGTTTATGAAAGAAATTTCGTGCTTTTAACAATAATATCAGGGCAATAAACCCGGTTTCTTGCTTGGGAAAGCTTAAGTCCTGAATGTTTTAGGTTGAGGATGGCAGAAAAATCAACAGACAATTCTTCTGAGGAGTATTATCAGCTTTCTAGTTCAATAGGAGATACTGATAACTGATAACTGTTAACGTAGTTCCTCCGCAGGAGGCTAACTGATAACTGAAATGACTAATACTCAACTGCAACTGAATAAACCTTGGTTGGGGAGGCTAAAAACTTTGATGGCCTCAACTTTTTTATGCTTGTCATTTTTGACAATTGAGCATAAATATGCTACTGCCTTTGAAGATTGTCAATCTCCTGCCAGTGATGAATATTTATTAGTCATAGTTACAGAAACGCCTGCAAATCAAGAGATAGTTCGTCGCAGTCTACCACCAGATATTACAATAGATGTCTGTCGATACATTGACCAGACTGTTAGTAGTATCCGAGGCTTTGATGACCAAGATGTGGCGAGTGATTGGGCAAAATATATTCAAGATATTGTGGGGTTGCGTGCCTATGTAGTTAGACCGAATGAGGAGAGAGAACCTGATGGACCTTTACCAGCTCCTCCAGAAATAGGCTTTAATCCTCAACCTTTAGGTAGTGGTTATGCTGTTTTAGTAGATTATAATAATCAACCAGAAATAGCTTTACAGTTGGAAAGAAGTTTAGGGCGCAATGTAGCTTTAGCTGCTTATGGGCAAAAACCTTTTTTATTAGTAACCTATACACGGAGACGTAGAGCTGCGACAAATAGTATGTTCAACTTAAGCGATCGTGGATTTCTAGTTTTTGTTGTAGATAGTAGTAGGGTGACTTTAATTAGTCCTAAAGTTAAATTAGAAAATAGGGACTAGGAATTAATAATTAATAATTAATAATTAATAATTTTGAGCATAAATAGCTGAAAAATAGGTACTTTTTCCAGACCTAAAAAGGAACTTACCTTGATATGTAAATGCTTTGATATTTAATCAGCAGAGCAATAATTAATGAATAAAAGTAAGATATAGCATATTTCCGACTAATGACGTACAAGTTTAAATGATAAAATTTTTGTAGCATAGACATCTTGCCTGTTATCTTTGGACTTTACGGACAACTAAAAGTCCTGTAATTTATTTGTTTTTTTATTATTTATTGACTTATTATTGGATATTTCTATTAAAATTAATTAAGTATAAGCAAAACTAGCAACCCAAGATACAGCTACTCCCAGACAAAAACCTACTATTACCTGTACAGGAGTATGACCTAACAATTCTTTGAGACGGTCTTGATTAAGATGATGGTCTTCCTGGAACAATTCATCTACAATTTGATTGAGAATTCGAGCTTGTAATCCTGCTGCTTGACGAACTCCTGCTGCATCATACATGACAATAATCGCAAAAACTAGAGCTAGGGCAAACTCTGGACTCCCCCAACCCTTTGTTTGGCCTACTCCTACTGCTAATGCTGCTACAAATGCAGAGTGGGCACTAGGCATTCCGCCACTTGTGAATAAAACTTGTAAATTAATCTTTTGATGTTTAACTAACTCTACCACTATCTTCAAAAATTGAGCCATGATACAAGCTAGGAGAGCAACCCATAGAACATGGTTATCCATTATTTCACCAATATTCTGCATATTACTCCCCTAGTTAGTGCGGCTGATGATAAAATCTGCTAAAGCTATTAGTGGCAATGCCTTTTCTCCAAAAACTTCTAACTCTGCTTTGGCATTCTGAACAAGTATTTGAGCTTGAGACTGAGATTTTTCTAATCCCCAAATTGCTGGATAGGTTGCTTTTTGAGCCTCAAGATCCTTTCCGGCAGTTTTCCCTAGCTCTTCTGTAGTAGCAGTAATATCGAGAATATCATCAACTATTTGAAAAGCCAAACCAATATTTTGAGCATAGCGGGAAAGTCTCTGTAAATTAATTTCAGATGCACTAGCAAGTATAGCTCCACAGACTACACAAGCTTCTAAAAGAGCGCCTGTTTTATGAGTATGGATAAAATGCAATGTTTCTTCAGATACCTGTGAGAGACCCTCTGAAGCTAAGTCCACTACTTGGCCTCCAACTAACCCTGCTGCTCCGACAGCTTTTCCCAACCGAGCAATGACTTGTAGAACTTGTTGTGGTAGTACATTCTTGGTTTGAGTAGCCACAAACTCAAAAGCATAACTTAATAAACCGTCTCCTGCCAGAATTGCGATATCCTCACCATAAACCTTGTGATTTGTCAACTTACCTCGGCGATAGTCGTCGTTATCCATTGCAGGTAAATCATCATGGATTAAGGACATAGTGTGGATCATCTCTAATGCACAGGCAGTGGGCATTGCCATTTCTATATTTCCACCTGCTAATTCACAAGTAGCTAAACAAAGAATTGGACGTAAGCGCTTACCTCCTGCTAGTAGGGAATAGCGCATTGCCTCATAAATTTTTTCTGGGTAGACTATACTTATAGAGTCGTCAAGAGCTTTTTCAACTAGAGCTTTTCGCTCTGCTAAATAGGTAGATAGGTCAAAATTTGTATCTATTCGAAATTGAGGAACCATGGGATTAATCTGGTGGCCAGTATTTGGCATTAGCACCATAGATTATACACTTTATTGGTTTCAATCCTGAAATTTGTTTGAAGAAGAATAAAGGAAAAAGGCCAGGAAAAACTCATCTAAATTTTTTGACCGAAAAATTGGGTTTAAAGCCTCACTTACTTATGGGCGACTTTTTGACCGAAATATTCTGGTTTCAAGCCTCCCCTTTTAAGGGCATAATAAATAAAAATTTTCCTGTTTGTCAATCCTCTTCTTTTGAAGGAGAGGTAATTATAAATTCTTAATTCTTGAATTTATTCCTTCTCCCTTTATTGAATACAAACTTTCTCTTGACTACCTTCTGAACAATCTTCAAATTTAAGTTTTCCAGCCAACATTTCCTGCTGAGTTTCTTCTATTTTTTGCTTAACTTTTTCTGGCAAAACATCATTCAAACGACCTAACTTAGTAATTTCTGGATTTTCAATTCCTAAAATATATTTTTCTCCTTTAACTTGATTATTTTTAACTAGATTAGCAACGTAGGCGATCGCTCCTCCGACATCCTGCACTGCACTGGTTAATACTGCTTTTGGCGCAACATCTAACTGATCTATTGTATTACCCACTGCATAAATTCCTTTTTCTTGTGCCGTTTGTAAAACTGCCGGAGCAGCATTATCTAATAAGTGATAAATAACATCAACTCCTGTAGAAATTAAAGCTAAAGCTGCTTCTTTTCCTTTAGCAATATCATTAAAATCTCCAGTGTAACTAATCACAACTTCAACACTGGTATTTACCGACTTAGCTCCTAACTCAAATGCTCGACCTTGTAAGTTAGTTCCCTTAAAAGATAAACCCGTAAGATAAGCAACTTTATTAGTTTTAGTCATCAAACCAGCAACCACACCAGCAAGATAACCAACTTGGAAATAATTTGTTGTTACTGAAGCATAATTTTCCCCGGCAATATTACCATTAACTCCCAAAAAAAATGTATCTGGAAATTGACTAGCTACTTGTTGAATAGCAGCATCAAATTGTCCGCCATGACCAACCACTAAATCATAACCTTTCCTAGCAAAATCTGACAGAGTTTCTGTTTGGTCTGGTTGAGCAACATTCTCTACATAAATCATCTCAGCATTGAGTTTTTCGGCTGCTTTTTCTACTCCTTGATAACCAGATTGATTCCAACCTCCATCAGTAATAACTCCAGGCAAAGCAATGGCAATTTTAAAAGTTTCAGAACTATTTCTAGCATCTGTAGAATCATTACCAGGATTTTCTGTGAGAATCATTGTGGAGGGAGAATCAGCACAAGCTTTTAGCAATAAACTTGTTGTTAAAGCAGCTAAAATGTATCCAATAAATGAACGTCGATTAAATTTTTTACTCATCTTTTTTCTTTTGATTAGAAGTAGTTATTTAGCAGATTTAATACTTACAACATATTCGATATTTCTTGGTTTAGTGCGTAAGTATTAGTAGTTAAATTTAACATTTTAAAATATAGGCAAAAATAGTATTTATCACAAAAATTGAGTTGCCAAACTCTGATTTTAAGGCGAAATGTTTTTGGAGAGTTGCTCAAAAACCCCGTTACAAAAACTACTTCTGACTTCTGACTTCTGACTTCGTTAAATCTCCTTCTTCCCAAATTTGCAGTTGTCTTTCAGCAGCAATAAAATTGTTGATTGATTTAGGTGGGTAAACAAAATGGTCATAAGCAAGAGCCATTTGTCTAGCTGCTTCCTGATAAGAAACTTTACCTATTCCTGTACCCAACCCTGGACAGACAACTGTTCTAATTTGTTGTTCTTGCTGACGGTTATGGCGTCGTACTTCCAGCAACATTGCCCACATGGCGACGTAAGGAATATCAGTGCCAGCAATAGACATGGGTACGCGCATTGTGGGTGTATGAGCAAGAAAACGATGTTGAGGATGACCAGTTTCAACTATCATGGATGTACCGACAGGTTGTTCTCCCAGATATTCATCTAAAATTTTTTGCTGAACTGAAGTCATTAGAGAATCTCCAAAGTATTTGATAATTGCTGCATCCATGCCACCATCCATAAGTCCAAAGGAATTAGCTGGACTTACTAAACAGTCATATTCTGGTACTTCTTCAAAATAGTTATTGATGATTTCTATATTAGGTAAATAATGGAAATTTTCTTGAAAAGCGTTAGACAAAAGTGGGTTGGGAGCTACTAAAATTAGTTTCATAATAATATCATTCTATCAGCTATTGATAATAGTAATAGTTTAATAATTACTTCTTCATTAAAACAGATAGGATTGGTTAAAACGACATTTTTTTATTTTTTATCCCTCAAAAAAATTAATTTAGCAATACTTTCTGAAAGTTTTATTACTCAAGTATAAAGAGAAATTGGGGATAGCTTAAGTAAGCATTCAGGTATTAGCTTTCCCTTCATAATAATTCTACACCAACCAACTAACTAATAAGAAAAATTAGCAAGGAATACTTTGAGAGTAACTTTGAATTTTTGCTGAATCTTTTAACTCTGATTCTTCCTTCAAAAAGAATAATTTCATGGCTGATAGCTAATAGCTGATGGCTGAATGCTTACAATCATAATTAATTAACCGGAGATGATATAAATGACTTAAACAAGAATATTTTTCATTTCTACTTTGAAAATATTTTCTATTGTTTTCCCGGCTGTTTTTTCATCCCACTGGAGTGTATTGAGAAAAGTTTCTGCTGCATGAGTTTCTACAACATCAACACCCCATTCTCCCGATTGGAGAGTATCAGGAGAATCACTTAATGGAGGAGTTTTTTTCAATCCTCCTAAAATCAATACATCAACAATTAAATCCTTGCCATTTTTTTGAGTTATCCGTTTTTCTATTAATGCTTCAGCGCATTTTTCACCAACTTGATGCGGAGCAAAAACCTGAGTTTCAAATAAAATTTCCACCATCCAATGGGGATGATTTAATTCCCGACATTTAAACTCTGGATATTTGCTTAAACCATCAATAAATACTTGAGCAAATTCAGCTCGGTTTAATTCAGGAAGTGTATTTTCTGAAAGTTCAAAATTGTGAGAAAGTAACATTCGTCCGGTTTGAGATTCAGTCATTTTACTTATCAGTTATCAATTAGCCTCTTTACAGAGGAGCTACGCTATCAGTACCTCATGCAATAGGGAGGCTTGAAATACTGAAGTTTACTTTTTTTCGTTTAAAAGAAGAGGTTTGAGACCCTATTTTTTCTTCATTTTTTTCTGTGTTATTTGCACAGTAAATTTTAAATCACAATTTTATATATTACCAGAGGATAGATAAAATTTATCAAGATATTAATTTCTAATAAAAATGCTGTGTGATACCAATTCACTTTAAAGATGTCACAAAGAGTTTCAAACTTCATAAGTCAAATAATTTCCTTAAATTACTGTAGTCTTAAAGTTTTGAGGATACAAAATCTTACTTTTGAATTTTGAATTTTGACTGTCTTGAGTGTGTCTTACATTCTGTTGGCGAAGCCTTTCCGCAGGAAATGGAGACCTCAGAATTACACACTCGCTTTTAACTTCCGTGAAATGGTATGACTACTTTTTCCAAAATAATAAAACTACAAATACCGCCAGTAAAATTACTTCTGTTCCCAATAAACCATAAATAGTTTCTCGCTGTTGTTGGGTAAAAGCAAAATAATCAATAAAAACTGTATAAATCACAAATTGGGAAATAATTCCCACTAAAAAGCAAATAATTCCCCAAGCTTTTCTCTGCCATAAACCGATGGCAGCAGCAATATCTAGTATTCCATAAACGATATCTCCTATTTGCCAAGTTAGAGGAGTTGTTAACCAGGGTTGTTCGCCGAAACCTACTATATTAGTAATGTGAATTAATCCACTGTAGGTAAAGACAAAAGCAAGAATTTTTAGATATATTCCCATCCAATAATTATTGGTAATTTGTGCAATATAATTCATAATTTTGTACTTTGTAGTAGGGTGTATAGCTTTCAATAATTAATAATTAATAATTACTTATTCTTCAAAAGAAGAGGCTTTAAAACTTAATTTTTCGGTAAAATTTGGGTTAAAAAACCTAACCCCCCAAGCCCCTTACCTAATAGGGAAGAGGGAGTTTATCCCCTCTCCTTGCAGGAGAGGGGTTGGGGGAGATATCTATATTTTCATTTTCTAAAATTTACCCATATTTTCAAGCTAGTTAATACAACCAACTCCGATATTCAGAATTATTATCTTTCATTTCTTCATATAACCAAACCATGCGATCGAGAAACCACATTTTACCTAAAAGTACCAGAATAACTCCTAATAATGTCGGCCAAATATTCAATTTAATTAATCCCCAAATACAAAATGGTAAACCAACAAAAGAGATTAGATTCAGAATATTAATCATCGGTTGATAATGTTTAGGAATTTCAATTTTTTGACGGTTTAACCAGACTCTTTCTCCTAAGACTGCTTTGGAAAACCAATTATTTGTTGACGTTGGTTTGGCAAAAATTCGGGGATTTATCCAAGTCCAAATAATCAGAAAAATAATCGGAATTAGACACCACCAATTAATCCAAATTCGACTCCAAATAGAAACAATAATTAAAGGTAATATGGGAAACCTAGTTAATCCACTCCAGGGATTAGCATGACGTGCCCAAACTTCATCTGTCATTTGAAATAAATTAGCGATTTTTTGTTCGGTTGTCATAATCAAATTTTTTATTTTTAAGGAAGTTATCAATTAAAATTTTGCCTAAGAATGGCTTAATTTGATATTATAATCTTTAATGATGAAACTAGTTATTCTATTCTCTGAAAAAGTAACGGAGAAAAAATTATGACAACAAAACGTTGGAACGATGAAATGTTAGATCGTCTTCGCAGTATTATTGAAGCTCAAGGTCAAAAGTTATCAGAAACAAAAGATATAGTCAAAAGATATAGTCAATAGTAATGCTCGTGGTATTCAAGCTCAGGATCAAAAGCTATCAGAACTAAATTATAGGGTAAATGGAGAGGATTTATACCCTTATTTTTCGGTAACTATCAGGATTTGATATGATAACTGAAATAAAAATTGTACTCAAGCATTCAGAGCTTGAGTACAACCTTGGTTTTTAAATTCTATCGAACTCGTTACTAAACTGACTAAGTAATATCGTAAGCGTCACCCATATAGATATCGTCACCAATATAGATAATTGAACCCGAGTTTATTAGGTTAACGTTTTCTACTTGAAGTACGAGATCATCATTGTAGGAAATGTATGTATCTTCATCGAATTCGATTATATAATCCTCAGCACTTCCGGACAACTTAATTTTATCGCCATCACTAATACTAAAATCCGTAATAAGACCCTTGTCTAGATCGCCATTCCCAATGTAATAAACAACTTCTCCATCTCCACCGAAGAAAATATCTGCACCTGCGTTACCAGTTAAGATATCTACCTCACGAGAAGAAGCATCATATGTTGAACCTATAAGAACATCGTCACCGCTACCACCATTGATTGTATCGCTACCACCTTCGCCAATGAGGATATCATCACCGCTACCGCCATCAATGAGATCGCGGCCACCATCACCAAGAATCATATCGTCACCGCCACTACCATCAATGGTGTCGTTGCCCGCACCACCATCAATTAAATCGTGACCGCTACCACCATCAATGACATCGCTACCGTCGCCACCATCAATTAAATCGTGACCGCTACCACCATTAATGGTATCGCTACCGTCGCCACCATCAATTAAATCGTGACCGCCACCACCATCAATGACATCGCTACCGTCGCCACCATCAATTAAATCGTGACCGCCACCACCATCAATGCTATCGTCACGGCTGCCACCATCAATGTAATCGTTGCCGCTGCCACCATCAATGGTATCTTTACCACTTTCACCCTCAATGTAATCGTTGCCGCTGCCACCATCAATGCTATCGTTACCGCGACCACCCTCAATGCCATCATCACCGCGACCACCCTTAATCGTATCGGCACTATTACCACCATCAATCATATCGTCACCGCCACCACCAATGAGGATATCGTTGCCGCCACCACCATCAATGGTATCGTCACCGTGATTACCCTTAATGGTATCGCTACCGTCGCCACCCTCAATGCTATCATCACCGCTACCACCCTTAATGCTATCGTTGCCACCACCACCCTCGATGGTATCATCACCGCTACCACCCTTAATGGTATCGTCACCATTACGACCATCAATATTATCGTCACGATTAGTACCGTTTAGAGTATCGTCACGATTAGTACCGTTTATGTCAGCCATTATCAATTAATTCCTCTTATTTTAAAAAAATTTTGATGTTTTCAAGTTATCTGGACTTACACATGAGGTAAGAGAAACTAGGATTTGAGATTGCTATCCGTTCCTGACTACTCGACAAACCCTGTTGTCGGAATCACGAAAATACCTTGTAAGTGCGTAAGTCTTAGTTTATGACGGATGTAACTAAAATCCAGTTGCTTCGCCGCCGCCTGAGAATAAGTCACCTCTGTTAGATAGGGTTCTAAATGCTTCTGTATAAACTTCAGCATTGCCGGATTTTCCTTTGCTACTGGGAACAAACAGTAAGGCACTGTACTGTCCACTTGCAGCAAGATAAACTGGGATAACAAAGAAATCCCCCGGCATAACCATTGAAACTTTTTGTCTACAAACATCGTTGAATAACGAATCGCATCAGTAGCGATCACCAAAAGACCTTGAATCTTGCTTAAAACCCGCCTTTAGTTATTCAACCAGGAGATAAATCCACCTGGCTAAGTTCCTTTGTGGTACTTTACGTTTTTTACAATTTGAGATTGCTTCCATGTCGGTCGCAATGATCAAAATACGCTTTATTGCGTAACTACTAGATATAGTAAATTTACTTATCCTCCGTGTCAAGGAAAAACTGCCAACTTCATTGAATCTTCATAAAACAAGTAAAATCCTGCCAAATCTTTACTGAATCTTCATAAAACAAATAAAATATTTGTGGTATATCCCCTAAAACCGAGCTTCTTGATCCGTTGATAGCCCCAACATTTTCTTGTAATTTTCAAGGCAACTACTATAGCCCTATTTATTAAGGTTAGGACATTCATAGAACCCATTTGCGATCTATAGGAGTGTGGGGAGTAGGAGATGGAGAGAGTGGAGAAGATGGCAAAATGGTGAATATGGGGGGGACATTAATAGGGGTGTTGTTCTTCTATTTTATTTCTCTGATATAAAATCCGGTGTGCGATTCGTTTGGCCTAAGTAAACCCTAGTTTGCGTTCAGCCAGCCCGTAAAGGGAAACTCTGATATTCATGGAGGTTAAATTCCTTCTCGCGCGGATACCGCGTAACTCCATAGTCCCAGGATTCAGGC
>JBCDJM010000008.1:0-55348 GCA_038747755.1 Cyanobacteria bacterium P01_H01_bin.35 | reverse complement strand
CTTTTACAACCGAATTTAGTTCTAGGTAATTCTATTTTAAGTCTAACATTAGAAATTATTAAAAAAAATCAAATTCAAGGTTTAGTGTTAGATGTGGATGAAACTATTGTGTCAATTCGTGATAGTGATACTTCTCCTGAATTGAGTTTGTGGGTAGAAGAAATTAAAACTGTAGCAAGTTTATGGTTAGTTAGTAATAATATTAGTCAATATAGAATAGGTCGAATTGCTGATTCACTAAGTATACCTTATATTGCTGGTGCTGGTAAACCTTCTCGTCGTAAGTTAAAAAAAGCTGTTGATGCGATGAATTTACCAGTGGAAAAAGTTGCTATGGTAGGCGATCGCTTGTTTACTGATGTTTTAGCCGGAAATCGTTTAGGAATGTTTACTATTCTTGTTGAACCTATATCTAATGATGGTTTAGAATTTCCTAATTATAAAGTTCGTTCTTTTGAAGTATGGGTTTCTCAAGTATTAGGAGCGTCTTTAAATATGACTACTCATGGCTTGATTTCTGACCATAAAAAATGATTTTATCTAAGTATTCAGCTATTAGCTATGAGTTATTATTCATTATCTTGGAAGTATAAAACTTGTCAAGTTATGAATAAATTTTATCATTACTTATAGTAGTTTTCATTAATATAGAGTACAGAGATTTGGGTTTAAAGGAAGATTTTTTGTATTCAACATGAGTGAAAACCACCTTAATTATTTAAACAGCTCTTTCCATAGTACGGTCAATAATAAAAAGCTGAAAGCTGCTGACTGCTAATAGCTTAATGCTTATAATTTTTAGTTCTTAACTTCTGCTATTTCTATAACTCGACTATTCCAGTCTTTAACTAATAAATTAAGAGGTTTTTCTGACCTAATTTTGTACTTAAGACCTCGCATTTGTACACGCATTAATATTTGTTCTAAACAGTCTTTATCAAAACAAACATGACGTTGGTGGTTTTTTGCTCCGAGACTCGCTCCACTGATAATGTGTAGTTGAGTGTTTTTCATTAATTGATACCACAAACCATCTGAAGGTGCTGTTCCTTGGTTAGTAGTGCTGAGTCTGGTATAATCATTTGATAAGTAGAGGGGATCTATACCAGTTGCTCCTAATGTTTGTTCATAATTATAGTAGTAATGTAAAGGTACTTCTGCTACTGGTAACTCCAGCAGTCCTTCGTATAATTGTTGGGCGATCGCCAAGTCAGATACCATTATTGTATGAACTTTCGGGGCGCTGGTCAAAAACATCCACATAGCTACAGCATAAGCAGCTAATAGCATAACCATTATCCCTTGGGTAGAAAATAGACTATCAAGGGGTAATTCTGATAAAAAAGCACTTAGAGGTAACTGGGGAAGCAAAAAAGCCATAATATTTACTACTGACATCATCTAAAGATTAGGTCTAAATAATTACTATTGAATAAATTTAATTTAATTTTAGTTTAGACTTATAACTATACTATATTAGCAAATTTAGTTTTGTTTAGACTGTAATGATCAATCCATTTTAAATCGAGAAAGTATAGTTATAATTTTTTCTCCATCAGCTTTTACTTGTTGCATCCCTTCATTAATAACATCAGGAAATCTGATTTAGTAAGTAGGTAAACAAAATTAAACCTACAATAACTGTAGGAGGTAAATTTGCCAAAACTATTCTGTTCTATAGGTTACTCAACTATCAGCTATCCTAACTCCTTTTCAATATTAACTTGATTTATGGCCAGATACTTATATCATGTCCGAATAATTAGTGATAAAAAAACTTTCTCATGCATATACTTTCTTTCTCCTCTCTTCCCTCCTGACTCCTGACTCCTGACTCCTGACTCCTAACTCCTCCCTCCTCCCTCATTATTTATAACTATTCAACCGGACATGATATAATATCATGTCCGAATAATTAGTTATAAAAAAACTTTCTCATGCATATACTTTCTTTCTCTTCTCTTCCCTCCTGACTCCTGACTCCTGACTCCTCCTTCATTTATTTATAACTATTCAACCGGACATGATATTATGAGTTATTTTAGAGTATTTGTCTATGGTACTCTCAAACCAGGAGAAGTAAACTACCTATTCTATTGTGCTGAATATGTTGTGGAATTTTTTCCCGCAGTAGCAAAAGGTTTGTTGTATGAACTGCCTATTGGTTATCCAGCAATGACTGAAGGAGATAGTAATGTGCATGGATTTGTCTTATCATTGAGAAATCCAGAGGTTTTCCTAGAGCTAGATAAGTTAGAAGATTATCATCCTGAACGCCCTCTAGAAGAAAATGAGTATCAAAGACAAAAAATTCCTACTTTTGGACTTGATGGAAAATATTTATGGACAGTTTGGAGCTATTTAATGTTACCGGAAAAAGTTAAGTTACTTGGTGGTAAATTCTTACCTAGTGGATATTGGACAGGCAACATATCAAGTTAAAATAAGATAATTATTTAATAATTACTATTAATTTTCTATAGGTGTAACAGAAGGTTGGGGAATTTGAAATAATGGTTCATTTACAGTTAACATAACCTTATTGGGGTTAACTATTTCTATAATAGGTTCATTTAAAGCTATTTGTACAGGTTCAGTATCAGGTTCATCCACGAACTGAATTACCGGAGAACGAGTAGCAGAGATAATTCCCGATATAACTGCTATAAATAGAGCAGCGATAGCACTACCACCCCAAATTAAAGTCCGTTTCGATCTACGGTCTATTTTTTCAAATACTTGTTCAACTGTTCTATCTACAGTTTCTACTGTTGGAGTTATTGGCATTCTTTGAAACTCAGAACGTAGTTGTAGTAATCTCTGATAAAGATGTTTAGCAACTGGATCTTTTGCCAGTAAAGCTTCTACTTCTCTACGTTGTAATGGTGTTACTTCACCATCAATGTATGCACTTACTAATTCAAATCTTTCTTGTTTCATAGTTATTTTTTTACCCTGAAGCTGATTATTAAAGTCATCTAAATCAAAATTTTCACTCATATTCACACCGCATAAAAACTTGAGATTTTTCAATCAATTTTTCTAGAAATTAAAAGATATTTGTGACTTGAAATTAGGTTAAAGTTTTGAAATCTCTATTGAAATTTTATTTGTTGATTTTTTTTGAGGTTAATTTTTTAGTTGATTAACAAGATAATTTAATAACTTAATTCAGTCTATTTCAACCATCAAATATCCAAATATTTTTGGAGCTGCAATTGTAATCTTTGTCTAGCTCTAGCAATTCTTGATTTAACAGTTCCTAGAGAAACCCCAGTAATTTCTGCAATTTCTTCATAGGATAAACCCTCAATTTCTCTCAAAACAATAGTTACTCTGAATACTTCAGGTAGCTGGGCGATGGCATCCCTAAGACGGTCATAAAACTCTTGTGTAGTTAATTCTTCTTCTGGCCCAGGAGTATCTGTAGCTATCTCCCAATCAATAATACCATCATCTAAAGTCAAAGGGGCATCCAATGATAGAGGAGGAGTAATTCGTTTTCGTTTCCGCAATTCGTCATAAAACAGGTTAGTAGTTATACGACTTAGCCAACTCTTGAACTTAGCTGGTTCTTGTAAGCGTTTAATGTTACGGTAAACACGAATCCAAACTTCTTGAGCCAAATCAGATCGATCTTGCCATTCGGGGGCCAGATGATACAAAATTTTATCTACATGGAGTTGGTACCGATGTAGAAGTTCGGCAAATATAGTTCTATCTGGGCGACTACCTTGTTGGCAGCGCAATACTAGATCGTAGTTAGATAGTTTTTCTGGTGGCAATTCCACTTGCGAAAGGGTTTGTTCAACCTTAGACCAGGGTACAGATATATATTGACTCATCGGCGGAACTGGCTCAATAGTTTAGCTATTATCTAATTCCTAGAGACGATAAATATTTGATAAAGTTTCCATTGATATAGCAGTGAGCGCTCGCATATTTACATACTACTCTTGTCATTAAATGTAGTGTAAAATTTTACTCCCAATTATCAATATTTTTGCATATACTACATTAGTATTATATGTAACATGCAAACATACCAGCGCACGTTGCTATATTTGCTGGAAGGAAGTCATTGGATAGTGGGTTCACTTGATTGAATGTTGATGTATGAATTTGAACTGGAACCCACCCCTACTGTTCCAACATTTTAGGTTTCCGGACTTAGGCAGAGGTACTATATATAAAGTTAAATAACTATAACGTTATAGTTTTGAACGCTACATACATGGTTTTTGTCTAATTATTAGGTGTTTCACACCACTACTCTACTCCTGACTATCTACTTCACAAGCTCCTATACTTACCCAACTACTGGAGCCATTAGCCCAATGTTCTTTTTTCCAGATAGGGGCAGTATGTTTCAAAGTATCAATAGCATAACGACAGGCTTCAAAGGCTTCGGAACGGTGTGGACAGCCAATGGCCACTAAAACACTAATTTCACCAATTTTTAAAGGTCCGACGCGATGATGAATTACAACGGTATTAACATCTGGCCATTGACTGCGAATTTCTGTGGCAATTTGTTCAAATACTTTGATAGCCATAGGTTGATAGGCTTGATATTCTAGGGCAACTACAGGTTGACCGTCTGTTTGATTACGAACCATTCCACTCATTACTACTACAGCACCATTGGCAGGATTATCTGCCAAAGTGTAGATATCTTCAATAGATAAAGGAGCTATAGTAATAGAAAAGTTATCCTGTTCTTGTTGTAGTTTGGTAGAGAAAGGCATGGATAATGAATAATTGATAATTAATAATTGATAATGAAAACTATTTCTAATTATTGCTCTGCTGATTAATTTTCAAAGCATTGACATATAAAGACTTTAGAAAGTGTTTGTAAACTAAAGATTAAGACTTAAGAAGTGCTTAATGTTCGGTGGGTGGGGTGCGGAAAGTTAAATTTTTGGTTACGATTCATAGTTATTATCGCCTCACCATCCCCACCCTACGCTTGAATTTAATATTCCTTTTACAAACGTCTCTTAATCTTCTTAAAGTCGAAAAAAGTAGCAGTTTTTCTGGCTAAAACACTCAAAAAGTTAGCATTTTTGCCCAACTCTTGCAAAAAAAAATTGCTCCCTTACTCTCCTGCTCCTTAAAAAGAGTTTTCCAGCAAACCTTGCCTAATTATCAATTATCAATTATCAATCCCTCCTTTCCTTAAAAAGAGTTTTTCAGCAAACCTTCCCTAATTATCAATTATCAATTATCCGTTTTTCCTCCACCTAAAAGATATAGTAAAGCCATTCTTACAGCGATACCACTGGTTACTTGTTGAGAAATTAAACTTAACTGGGGGTCATCCATTAAATCAGAACTAATTTCTACTCCTCGGTTAACAGGTCCGGGGTGTAATATTTTAACTTCTGGTTGACAAAGTTTGAGGCGATCGCGTGTAATGCCAAATAGTTGATGATATTCTCGTAAACTAGGTAGTAAATGTTGACTCATTCTTTCTTTTTGCAGGCGTAAAGTCATCACAAAATCTGCCTTTTCTAATGCTGGTTCAATATCCCAATGTACAAATAATTTACCCGGTCTATTATTACCAAATTCGGCAAAATATTGAGGTAATAAAGTAGGGGTTCCTGCTAAATGTAATTCAGCACCGGAAGCTGACAAACTCCAAATATTAGATCGTGCTACTCTAGAGTGAATAATATCCCCTACAATAGCAATTTTTTTTCCTTCTAAAAGTTCTATTCTAGGTTCAGTTGAATTTAACAATTTACAAATAGTAAATAGATCAAGTAAACCTTGAGAAGGATGTTCATGTTGACCATCTCCAGCATTAAGAACTCGAACTTGATAACCGTTTCGATCCATTGCAGAGGCGATCGCTGCTGGTACTCCTGCATCGCGATGTCTAATGACCATCATATCTGTTCCCATTGCTAGATAGGTCATTGCTGTATCAAGAATAGTTTCTCCCTTGGTAAGAGACGAACTTCCTGGGGCAAAATTTAGGGTATCTGCAGATAAACGTTTAGCAGCTAATTCAAAACTATTACGGGTGCGTGTTGAGGGTTCAAAAAATAAATTTGCTACTACTTGACCTTGTAATGCAGGTACTTTTTTCATCCGGCGACCTAAAACTTCTTGAAAACTAGCGGCTGTTTGGAGTATTATATTATATTCTTCACGTGTAAATTCTGCTAGAGATAGAATATGGCGATGAGTCCAAGACTTTGTAGACATTTTCGATTGAATTTTTGTGAAATGATTATCAGTTAATTAATCAGCTTTTATCAATCTTATAGGGTTTATGCCCATTTCATTAAAATATTCCTCTATAGTAATCCTAAATGATTTGTGAGAATTTTTATAGTAGTTAAGATTGATCAAAAACCTTCAAAATTCTGACTCCTGACTCCTGACTCCTGACTCCTAACTACAAAAAAAATATTACAATTGAAATAGGATTGCTATAGGTCATTTCAGTTATCAGTTATCATTCAATAATTGATAATTGATAATTACCTATCCCTACAAGGAAGACGATTGAATAAAAAGAAAATTTTTTCTTGTTTCTCCACGGCGAGTGAGAGGCTTTAAACCTTTATTTTTCGGTAAAGTCAATTTTGAAAAAATTAATTATAGGTTCTATTCTACTGGCAACATGAAAAGGCGGTAATAATTTCACAGAAAAAAATAATATTTTCCTACCGCCCTAACCCAGTGGAAAATAGATATTTGAGGCGTTTATCAAATTTATTTTACAGATACCTTCTCAGGTTGATTTTCCTATTTAAAATTAACCCAATTCTGCTGTTATACTAATTACTGTTTCTACAGTTTTACCAGGTTCAGCAATTAATAAATGTTCGCCAGTATTCATAGCATTCCGAGGACCAGTCCAAGGTTCTAAACAATAAAAATCTTTACCTTTTACAGTCCAAAAAACTAAAGTCGAGTAATTACTATCGTAGTTAATAGTTAACTGTAAATTGCGACTTTTATCAGTAACTACTGCTGATTGTTTTGACAAATTAACAAACGCCCAATCAATTTCTTCGGCGTTAAAATCAAATACTCCAGAAAAAGTATTAACATTTGGCTCGCCTTTGAGCTTATATTCATTGGAAGGTAAATCAAATTCTAATTGACTTTTATCAGCTACAGCAAAATAAGGGTGAATACCTGTAGAAAATGGCATTGGTTTTTGAGACAAATTTGTGTGAGAATATCGCATTTCTAGAGTATTACCTCGCAAAACATAGGTATAATTTAACTCAAAATTAAATGGATATCCTGCCATAGTTTGATCGCTGCTGCGGAGAGTCACAGTAATACTTGCACCATTGTCTGTAGACTGTTGTGTAACTTTCCAGGGCAGGTTACGAGCAAAACCATGTTGCTTAAGTTTGTAACTTTCTCCGTCTAGGGTGTAGGTATCGTCAGGTAGGTTGCCACAGATGGGGAACAATAGAGGAATACCACCACGCACCGAAAGAGTCGGATCGGCAAAACGTTCTTTATCCATGTAGAATATTTTTTGGTCTTGAGTGCGCCAGTCAGTGACAATGCCACCTCTTTCAGGAACAACAACAACTAGAGACTGAGTAGCTTCATCGGAAAGAATGTAGGGTTGATTTTGTCCAACATTAGGAGTCATAAAAAATTTACCTTAAACAACTGCTATTAAGGTCTCACAGAATTGTCTGAAAAGCTATTCATTTTATGAAGCTTCCGGAGGCGGATGGTGAAATTTTCCTTCTATTGCGTATGGAGCAATAGTCATTTCATTTGCTGAAGCTCCCGGAGGCGGATGGTGAAATTTTCCTTCTATTGCGTATGGAGCAATAGTCATTTCATTTGCTGAAGCTCTAGGAGGTGGATGATAAAAATTTTCCTTTTATTGCGTATAGAGAAATAGTCGTTTCATTTGCTGAAGCTCTAGGAGGTGGATGATAAAAATTTTCTCAACTTCCAACTCCCCTCGATCGCTCCCAAACCTTATCCAATAAATCTGAAGCATTCGCATCAAACCATTCAATTTCTGGATATGCTCGAAACCAAGTCCGTTGTCGCTTGGCAAACTGACGAGTATGTAAAACTGTTGCCTCAATCGCTTCAGTCAAACTAATATCTCCTGCCAAATATTGTTTCATCTCTGCATAACCCAACGTATCTAACAATGGCAACTCCGCACCATATTTGTCACACAAAAATTTTACCTCCTCTACCAACCCAACTTCTACCATTTTCTCAGTCCGATGACGAATGCGATCGCCCAAAACCTCCACATCACAGTCTAATCCTATTTGCAAAATTGGATAATCTGGAGGGTTTTCTCCCTGTTGTTGAGAAATTGGTTTCCCACTCACATAAAACACTTCCAATGCTCGTAAAGTTCGCACCACATCATTAGGGTGAATTTTCTCAGTAGCAACCTCATCAACTTGCTGCAACATTTTGTAACATTGTTTTTGACCTAAATCTGCTAGTTGCGATCGCAAATTTTCATTAGGTCCAACTCTAGGAATCTTCAAACCCTTAACTATTGCCTTTATATATAACCCCGTACCTCCCACTAATAAACTTGGTGGAGCAAAATCAGTTTGAGCAGTAGGAGAATTAACAATCAAACGTTGTGCCTGTTCCTGATATTCTGCTAGTGTCAGAGTTTCTGTTGGTTCACAAATATCTATTAAATAGTGAGGTACTAATTCTCGTTCTTTTCTAGTTGGTTTTGCGGTTCCAATGTTAAAATCTTTATAGACTTGACGGGAATCTGCACTGAGAATTACTGAACCTAATCTCTGGGCTAAATCTAAAGCTAATCCAGACTTACCCGTAGCTGTTGGCCCGCAAATAGTAATTAAAGTCAAAAGTCCAAATAAAATTCAAAATTCAAAATTCAAAATTCAAAAGTTAAAACTAACATAAATTATCATACCTCATAAAATTCAGTCACAGCAATAATTTAACTCCTGACTCCTGATTAAAGTCAAAAGTCAAAGAAATTCTCATGCCTCTCAAATTTAGCTACAGCAATAATTTAACTTACAATTTCGACTACTGACTACTGACTATTGACTACTGACTACTAACTCATATCTACATCCCCTAAATAAATTTCTTCTCAAAATACTCTATAGTCGCTTTTAAGGCTTTTATGTTATAATTTAGGAGAAAAATATCATTTTTTGATGAAAGTTGGTATTAAAGCCATTATTAGGAGAGATATTGCTATGGCCAGTAACAATTACGGCGCTGAACAAATACAAGTTCTGGAAGGTCTCGAAGCAGTGCGGAAGCGACCGGGAATGTACATCGGGACTACGGGGCCTCGTGGACTCCATCATCTAATCTATGAAGTGGTTGATAACTCCATTGATGAGGCGCTTGCTGGTTATTGTACCCACATCGAGGTTGACCTGAATGAGGATGGATCTGTCAAAGTAACAGACGATGGCCGGGGTATTCCGGTAGATACCCATTCTAAAACAGGTAAGTCTGCTTTGGAAACGGTTATGACTGTTCTCCACGCTGGAGGTAAATTTGGTGGAGGCGGATATAAAGTTTCTGGGGGATTACACGGAGTGGGGGTTTCCGTAGTTAATGCCTTGTCAGAGTGGGTAGAGGTAACAGTCTGGCGGGATAAAAAGATACATATCCAAGGTTACGAGCGTGGCAAACCTACTGGGGACTTGAACTCTAAAGCTAATAAAGAAAAGCGGACAGGTACATCAGTACAGTTTCTGCCAGATGAGGAAATTTTTACTACAGGTATTGAGTTTGACTACAATACCATAGTTGGTCGTTTGCGAGAACTAGCATATTTGAATGCAGGTGTCAAGATTACAATTACAGATTACCGCCTGGAGTTACTTAAAAGTGATGAACCGCGAGTAGAATCTTATTGTTATGAGGGTGGTATTAAGGAATATGTCACCTATATGAACCGGGAAAAACAACCTTTGCATGAAGAGGTGATTTTTGTGCAGGGGGAAAAGAATGATGTGCAAGTGGAAGTAGCTTTGCAATGGTGTGTGGATGCTTTTAGTGATAATGTTCTCGGTTTTGCTAACAACATTCGGACTGTTGATGGTGGTACTCATTTGGAGGGGTTGAAAACTGTTTTAACTAGAACAATGAATGGTATTGCTCGGAAGCGGAATAAACTTAAAGAAAGTGATGCAAATTTAGGTGGTGAAAATGTTCGGGAAGGGTTAACTGCAGTTATTTCTGTGAAGGTTCCCGAACCAGAATTTGAAGGTCAAACTAAGACTAAGTTAGGTAATACTGAAGTTAGGGGTATTGTTGACTCTTTGGTAGGAGAAGTTTTAACTGAATATTTAGACTTTAATCCTCAAGTTGCTGATTCAGTTTTAGAGAAAGCTATTCAAGCTTTTAAAGCAGCAGAAGCAGCTCGTCGAGCCAGGGATTTAGTGAGGAGAAAATCAGTTTTAGAATCTTCTCCATTACCAGGAAAACTAGCCGATTGCAGTACGAAAAACCCGGAAGAATCCGAGTTATACCTTGTGGAAGGAGATAGTGCTGGGGGCTGTAACGATGGCCATCAACAAGTTATTTTAGCTGATGGACGTAGACTTAGTTTTATAGAAATAGTAGCTGAACAAGCTGAGGGTAAAGAACATTTTTGTTACACAATTAATGAGAAGGGATATGTAGCAATTGAACGGATAATTAATGCAAGAATGACCAAGAAAAATGCCACAGTTATTAAGATAACTTTGGATAATGATGAGACTATAATTTGTACTCCAGATCATCCTTTTATGCTCAAAGATGGTAGTTATAAACCTGCAGCTTTATTAACACCAAATGATGCTTTGATGCCTCTGTATCGAAAGTTATCTCAAAAGACAAAAACTGGTCAGGGATTAGATGGTTATGAAATGGTTTGGAACCCTCAAAAAGAGAATTGGATTTATACTCATTTGTTGGCAGATTTTTATAATTTGAATGCAGGGGTATATAATTCAGGAGATGGCAACCATCGTCATCATGTTGATTTTAATAAACTGAATAATAATCCTACTAATATTCAGCGACTTCCAGCAGAGGAACACTTGGCATTGCACAGGGCACATCTTGAATTCACTTTGCATCGTCCTGATGTTATAGAAAAAAGTCGTCAAGCTCATCAAACTGATGAATTTCGGGCGAAGATGAAGGAACGAATGCAGGAACCTGAGACGCAAAAGATTTTATCGGAACAAGCGAAAGCGCAGTGGGAGGTTGATGAGTATAAAGCTTTTATGGTTCAGAAATGGCGCGAATTTTATGATAGCAATGATGAGTATCGCGAACAAAACCGCGAACAGTTAATGAAAGCACAGCAGGAATATTGGAGTAAAGCTGCTAACTGTCAAGCTCAATCAGAACGAGTGCGGGATTATTTTGCGAACAACCCAGAAGCACGAGAGGCAGCTTCTGAAGTAGCAAAAGAGCAATGGCAAGATGAAGAGTTGTTGGAGTGGCGACGACAAAAAACTAAGGAACAATGGACTCCTGAATTTCGTGCGAAGCGTCGGGAAGCGCTGAATAAAACTTACTATCGCAAGACTCTTGAAGCTTTGCACAAGGTTTACCAGAGTTCTCGTTTCATAGATTTGGATTTGTATGATATTTATCGTCGTCGTGAGAAGGATAAGTCAATGTTGAAGTTTGAGACTTTCTGCGATCGCTACTTTGGAGGAGATGAATTTTTAGCGCGGGATGCTATTCGTAACTATAATCATCGGGTTGTTTCTATTGAACCGTTAGAAGAGCGACGAGATGTTTATGATATCGAAGTTCCCAATACTCATAATTTTGCTTTAGCTAGTGGAGTTTTTATTCATAATAGTGCTAAACAAGGTCGCGATCGCCGTTTCCAAGCTATATTGCCGTTGCGTGGTAAAATTATCAACATTGAAAAAACGGACGATGCCAAAATCTACAAAAATAATGAGATTCAATCAATGATTACTGCTTTGGGTTTGGGCATCAAAGGGGATGAGTTTGATGGTTCTCAACTGCGGTATCATAAGATAATTATTATGACTGACGCTGATGTTGATGGCGCTCATATTCGGACGTTGTTGTTAACGTTTTTCTACCGATATCAAAGAGCGTTGGTAGATCAGGGTTATATCTATATTGCTTGCCCACCGTTGTATAAAGTGGAACGGGGACGGAATCATTATTATTGTTATAGCGATCGCGAACTTACTCAGTTGGTTCAAAATGAGTTTCCTGGGAATGCGAACTATACTATTCAACGGTTTAAGGGTTTGGGTGAAATGATGCCAGCTCAGTTGTGGGATACAACGATGAACCCTGATACTCGGACATTGAAGCGGGTGGAGATTGAGGATGCTGCGGAGGCGGATCGGATATTTACCGTCTTGATGGGCGATCGGGTAGCGCCGAGACGTGAGTTTATTGAGACTTACGGACCGAAATTGAAGATTACCGATCTGGATATTTAATAATGGATAATGGATAATTGATAAATCCATTATCCATTGGTAAGGTTTTATCCTAGGGGTTTGGTCTCCAAACCCAAGCTCATACAAAATCAGGATAATCAGTCTATCCAAGTCATTGCGACTGGAACGAAGTGGAAGGTTTGCGGAGCATTCCGGAACGCATAGCAATCTCAGGGGTAAGGCGAGATTGCTTCCTAAAGTTAATATTAGGCTTTGTTAGGTTTCACTATCGTTCTAGAAGGGCCTACTTTATATCGACAAGTTAACATTAGACTTTGTTGGGTTTTACTATCTTTCTACAAGGGCTTACTTTATTTTGCAGAAACCTGTTCCTAAACCCAAGCGCGAAAACTATTCATAGTTTTATTCCAACCTATAAATGGAGATCATTCCAAATATTCAGGAATAGCATCACTCAAAGGCAAATTAGGAAAATGAACACTAAATTCCGACTCCATATATTTCCCATTTTCCAAAACATAAATTTTCAACTTCCCCCTCTCAAACTTCCACAACTCAGGAACACCTAAATTTTGATAAATATATAGGATGAGTGCGAGAAGTAATATCATGTCCGGTTGAATAGTTATAAATAAATAACTAGGTCGGAGTCAGGAGTCAGGAGGGAAGAAAGAATAGCAGGAGAAGAAGGAGAAAGTTTTTTTATCACTAATTATCCGGACATGATATAACTCCTACATCAGCACCTTTGATAAATATGCAATAATCACTTTTGTAGTTTCATGTTCTGGTAATGACGCCATAATTTCCAAAGTATTATTTTCATAGGCAACTCGCGAATTACGACTTTCTCCAAAGTCGGCTAAAATTGCTTCAAAATCTTGCCAGCTTATATCTTTTAACAGAACTCGCTGTCCTGGAGAAACACTTAATTGTTGGAGTTTAACCAGCATTTTTTCTCCTTACAAAAACCAATTAAGTTGGGTTTCGTGCCTCAACCCAACCTACGTTTACTTAATTGTTGGAGTTTGACGAGCATTTTTTTCTCCTTTGTCAACTCGATAAAAAAGTACAGAAACCGGGTTTGTATTAGATACCCCATCTCTGACATCTGACTCCCACAAACCAGCTTTCTAACAGCATTCCAAACAAAAAATTAACTCAACCAAACTAATCCACTCAAAGTCAGAATTATCAATACTAAAGCTACCCAAACAAACTGATTATCTTTTGTATTAACTTTGCTAGGATCGACAACTTCTAACTGAGGAGTTTTTGGCTTCGGTGGAGGCGACTTAACTTGGGAAACTAAACCACTACCTCTACGATCTTTAGCATCACTTTCAGATATTGCGCCTAAGTCAGGAATTTTTGTCACCCATTCTGGTCGGGTTCTCAGTACAGGTGCTTCCAGAATAGCTAATATACGTTTTGCTTGTTGCCTGGTTTGTAAATAAGAATGATGAGTGAGTTTTTTACAAAGGGCGGTAGCTTCTTCAACTTTGCCTGCAGCTTGATATGCTGACACTAGCCATATTTGTGTATCTCCTCCTAACCGAGAATTAGGATTAATATTTTCTAGGGCAGTTTCTAAATGCTGTAATGATTTGCTATATTGACCGCGTTCAAAGGCGTGTTTACCAGCTTTATATTCAGTTTCAAATAATTCTAGGTTTTCTGAACTCACGATGTCTATTAATTTTTTTTATATTTTAGATATTTAAGTAATCTAGTTATTAGATTTGTCCCTATTAAAAAAATGATCGCCTTGTAGGGACGTTGCATGCAACGTCCCTACTTTGTGGTCTACTTACATGAAAACCACTGGTGTAGGATTATGCAAATGCAGAATAGCCCAAGTTAGGAGGGACATCTTGCCAACGGCCTTGACCTACTGCTTGATTTGCTTCTGTGAGACTAATATCTCCAGTGTATAAGGCACGACCAACAATTGCACTGTCAACGCCAATGGGTTCTAATGCTAATAAGCTTAACAGATCCGTAATTGAACTAACACCACCAGAAGCAATCACTGGAATATTGACCGCAGTAGCTAACTCCCTTAAGGCTTCTATATTTGGACCTTTGAGAGTACCATCCCGGTGAATATCAGTGTAGACGATCGCTGCAACCTTAAATTTGGCCATTTGACGCGCTAGGTCAGTTGCTAATACTTCTGAAGTTTCTAACCAACCTTTAGTAGCGACCTTACCATCTCTGGCATCAATACCTACAATAATTTGATCGGGAAACTCTTGGCAAAGGTTGGAAACTAACTGAGGTCGCTCTAGAGCAACAGTACCTAAAATAGCCTGCTGCACTCCAAGAGCAAGCAAACTCGCAACTGCCGAATAGTTGCGTAACCCACCGCCTACTTGTATTGGTACATCTACTGCTTTAACGATCGCTTCAATAGTCTTTTGATTAACTGGTTGTCCTGCTTTTGCACCATCTAAGTCTACTAAGTGCAGTTTAGTTGCTCCTTCGTCTACCCATTTTTTCGCTACATCAACTGGGTTATCGTTAAAAACTTGCGTTCGCTCATAATCTCCTTGATACAACCTTACACAACGTCCACCTAATATGTCGATCGCGGGAATTATATTCATAGACTTGATATTTTGTATACAAAACTACTAATTTTGTTAACAGTTACACCCACTGTTAACATGATACATAATCGAACGAGAAAGTCCTGACCATAAAGGAGTTTTTACTCCTGCTAACCTCAGAGCTTCTGCGGTCCAATCATTACAAGCTCTCAATATTGAATAAGTATCTTTTGCTGCATAAAAACCGACTCTATAATTAGGGTCTATGGTCAGACTTCTTCTATTACCCTGAGCATCAAACTGGAAAGAATCATTGATAAATTCCATCAGCATAAGGTAATTATATTGGCTAATCATAACACACTTAATTTCATATTGTTGAGGAATATTTTTATAAGCTAATACCCTCATTGCAGAAGGTGTTGGTAGGAATAGGGCCTTAAAAGTTGTTACAATTGGTAATGATGTCCCTGTATAAGTTTCTAGAAAATAAGCTCTATCACCAAAGCCAAAAGCTAGATAATTTATTGAAGCTGATGGATTAGCTATTAATTTTAGGTTTAAATATTCTTGCCAATCCCAACTTTTAGTTTTGGTAGGAACTAGAATATCTGTATGGATACCTGTATTATAAATATATATGGGAATACCTTTTTTTGCGGAGTTCAAATCACAATAATTATTCCCCAAATTTCTAGGAGTAAAGTAACCAATATTTAAGCAAATAAATAAAGATAAAATTAAACTTAATAAAATTTTAGTAATTTTCTTTTTTAGCATAAGAAATTATGATTTATTAATGGGGATCGTTATTTGAGTTATCAGTTATTAGTTATCAATTATCAGTTGCCAGTTACCAGTTATCAGTACAGTAATTTAATTTTGACTCTATCTTAAACTCTACAAGTTAAACTTTACAGGATTATTAATTATTAATTATTAAATAATTATGGTTTAAAGCCTCCCCTTGGATAGGGAAAAAAAGTGTTAGGATATTTTATAACCTTCAATCAAGAACGGTTTTAACCAGAGGTAATTATCAATTATCCATTATCAATTATCAATTAATGAAAGGATTTTTCTGGATGCAGCAGCACTCCTCCTAGAACTAGATTGATTGCTTCTTGAGTTTGTTTTTCAATCATTTCTTGACTCAAAAGTTGCCGTTCTGGCTTTAGATAATTTAGATTTTCCTGGGCATCAAAATAGAATACACAAATACCCAAAATGTTAATAGCTGTTAAAAATGGATCGAGTTGCCGGAAACTTCCTTCTGCTATTCCTCGTTCTAAAATATTTACTAAACAGACAAAACTTTCTTGCCAACCACTTAGTTTACCATATTTACCCTGATTTTGGATCGCTTCGTGAAACCATAGTCTTCCTCTATGGGGATGAGATGCTTCGTAGGCGATCGCTGAACGTACTAGCATTTTCAATGCTACTTCTGCTGGTAACTGCTCTAGTTGCGACGGATGAATCATTTGATTAAGTTCTCTTGCCAGTCTTTGAAAAACCTCCTGATACAAACCCTCTTTACTTTTGAAGTAATAGTAAATCATGGCCTTTGTTACTCCTGTACGATCGGCGATCGCATCTATTCTCGCCCCAGCTAAACCAGACTTAGCAAATTCCTCTTCGGCCGCATCTAAAATTTCTACTTTTGTTGCTTCTCGATCGCGTAATTTTCGTTTCTTATTAGGCAATGATTTTTCTTTGGCTGGATGGTTCACAATTATACAGACTCCCAACAAATTTACTGGCTTGGCCTTTTCAGTTCAAGCTTTCTACTCTTAGCTATGGCCAACACTTGGCCTTGACCCATAGCTAATTAATATTAGCATTTGCTTCATTAACTCTTGACAAAGCAAATTTAATAGTTTTATAGTAATTGTTAACTAAATATTTAGTTAACAAAAAATAGTTAAGAGTAACAAATGGCACATATAGATATAGCATCAAACTTCCCTGGCATCATGGGTTTAATGAAATATCGACCAGATACAGGCAAACTGCTGCTAGAATTTAGCGAGACCTTATTGAGAGGAGAATCACCTCTATCGGTAGAGGAGCGGGAACTAATAGCTGCTTATGTATCCGAGAGGAACAAATGCAACTTTTGCGCAGGTGTTCATGGAGCGATCGCCAAACAACTGCTCAAAAACAATAGTAATGTAGTTGATGCAATTTACCAAAATCTTAAGAATGCAGATATCGCAGATAAACTCAAGGCACTACTAAAAATAGCAGCAAAAGTGCAACTTGATGGTAAACAAGTTTCTGAGGATAATATTCAACAAGCCAAAAATTTAGGTGCAACAGATAGAGAAATTCACGATACAGTATTAATTGCAGCAGCCTTTTCTATGTTTAATCGTTATGTAGATGGTTTGGCAACTACCATACCAAATGAACCTGGTGCTTACACACAAATGGCCTGTCAAATAGTAGAATCTGGTTATACTGGAGCTAAGGAATTACTATTTGAATAGACATCTGCGATAATAAAAAATAAAATCAATTATCCCACATAAATAATCAATTATTTCCTCCTACTCCATCTTTTCCGGAGAGGTATAATAGTAATATATAGCTTTAAGCATTTCCGTTCCGGAATGCTGCACAAAACAATTTTACTGTAACTATATTTTTAAAATTTGCTATTAGAGTGTAGAAACAAAACAACTCTACAGATAAATGTAAAGCAAACATTTTTTTTTTAGTAAATCTGATTTAAGAGAAATAAATGGAACCAATTTTACCAGGCGCACCTTGGTTGATTGCTCATAAATCAATGTTGAGTTTTAATCAACCACAAAAAATCACTTTAAATGGGAAAGATTACATTATTTGGCAAAATCAAAAAGGTGAAGTTTTTGCCCTTGATAATATCTGCCCCCACTTACAAGCTCCTTTATCTGAAGGATGGATTTGTGCAGAAAGAAACACAATGACTTGTCCCTTTCATGCCCTAGAATTTGATGCAGAAGGAAAATTATATAAAGAGGGTAAATTAGACACTCAACCAGTTACTAAAACTTTAAAATTAATAGTTAAAGATGATTGTATCTGGACTTACGGTGGTCATAAACCAAGACTGCCAATTCCTGAATTAATTCACAGAGTAACTGAAGAATATGAATTTATTGGTGTAACTGGAGAAAAGAGTATTCAGGCAGATTTTTTAAGAAGTATGCTTGTGAACTACGATTATAATCATCAAAATGGTACTCATAAGGATTTATTTAAAATTACTTCATGTGATGTTAAGTCATACCAAACTGATGGATATTACGCCAAAGTAGAACAGCAGATAACAAGAGCTGAAAATACTCTCGGAGAAATCTTAAAAAACCCTGCATTGAAGATAATTCCTAGAGTTATGAACAATACTTTAGAATATTGTTTTCCTTCAAATGTAGTTTTATTTGTTGATTCACCAGTTGTTAGTATGGCTCAAACTCATGTTGTTTATCCAGAAACTGAAAATATAACAAAGACTTTTATTTTGTTATATGGAAAATTCAAAAATCCACTATTAAAATTTTTGTTTCAAAAGTCATTTTTGCAGGCAGCAGCTACTGTCATTGAACAGGATACAACAGCACTAGAAAGTCTTTATCCGCGACAAAAGCCTAAGATTAGATTGCCAAATGAAGAAATTATGTTTGATGCTGAAAAACTTTATTATGATTGGTAAAGTATAAGGAAAAAGGAAGAGGAATTATTATTTTTTTCCCTCTTCCCGATCTATTGAATTGAAGTATTAATGTACTTTAGCTATCTTTCTGTAATTTTCAGTCTCAAAACCTAATGGCTATTATTTTGCCATACTAAAAGTATAGTTATTAATAGTCACCACCGCCGCCACCACCATCACTGCTACCACCACCAAAACTTCCACTATCAGAGCTTCCAGAGCTACTGCTACTATAATCACTGTAATAGCTACTACTACTGTTAGTCGATTTACTACGAGTAGTTCTACGATCGCTACTGCCACTACTTACATTCTTACCTTTATTGCTACTAGAGCTATTGCTACTACTTTTGTAAGAACTCTTGCTAGTTTTAGTCGAACTATTGTCAGCATTTTTGGCAATAGAGATGGCAGGTTTCTCACTGCCAGTGCTGCTGCTAGTTTTAGTCGAACTATTGTCAGCATTTTTGGAGATAGAGATAGAAGGTTTATCCCTTCCAGAGCGACTACGACTACTATAGATGCTTGTCGTACTCATCTGAGTTTTGGTCAAAATTTTGAAGATACCCACGAAGATACCCATAACTATGAGGATACAAGTAACGATAACTGCGTCAGAAAATGTACCTGACTTATATTTCTCTGTTTTCAGAGATGTTACTAATTCTTCTGTACCTACAACTACACCACTTTCAAAGTTTCCTGACTTAAATTCAGGGATAATTTTACTGTCGATAATATTACTAACCTTAGCATTTGGTAAAGTTTGCTGTATTCCTTTACCTGTTTCAATTTCCACACGGCGATCGCCGACAGACACTAAAAACAGCACACCATTATCTTGACCTTTTTTACCAATTCCCCAATAGTTAAACAACTTAGTCGCAAATTCTTTGGGAGTTTCTGTTGGTTGAGTTTCTGGCACAGTCACAACCGCAATTTCCGAGCCATTTTTGGCTTCTAAGTCGGAAATCATTTGGTTAAGTTGATTTTCTGTACTTGGATTGAGAATTTCTGCCATATCTGTCACCCAACCATGATAGTCTTGTCGGGGATTTGATACTTGTTGTACCCTTAGAGCTAAACTGGGCAAAGGATGTATTAGCCAAGTTTGGACTACAAAAATTATTGGCAAGGCACATCTCAACATAATTAAAGGAAAATTCATAATTTCTACCTCTTGGAGAAACAAGAAAATGTTCGCTATTAATTACTCAGGTGCAGTTGATTAATTTATGATTTCTCAAGTGGCCAGTTTGGTTATAATCTTGGGATTTCTAACTCTAGATGGCTCTTAGTTTTTTCTCGCCTTCAAATCTGTAGCAAAATCTTCATAAGGCCGTAATGATGTAACCTCAATATTCACATATTGTCCCAATTTTTTCACAATTGGTAAGTCCATAATTATTTGGTCAAGTTTATCGGCAGATTCCACATCAACAATAGCTATTACTCTACGAGTTCCCACACACTTCCAGATGCTTAGTAAAATTCCTGCTTCCTTAGCACCTATTGCAGCATCTGCTTCTTGGCTCCAAATAGCAAATAATTCTTCTTGGCTCATAGTAGGAGGATATTCTACTCGAAAGTCTAAGTGATACAACATAGATACCTTAGTTTAAACAATAAATAAAATCAACTTCTCATGCTATCATAAAAAAAATCTTTTTATCCAATCCTCTCCTGTTTAAGAAGAAGTAATTATTAATGGCGTTCACAGACTAACACAGTTCCCTTTTCCCCTTTTGTAATGCGAAGTTCTTCATCTAGATAAAGCAGTTCTAAACGACCTTTTGGCGATCGCTTCATTGTAAAAGAAATTTCTCCTGTTTCTGTATTCATACCTTGGGGTGGTACTAATCCAAACATCAACTTTAAAAATACTGACATTAATTGTTCTTTTAACCCTTTTTTTGAAGATTTGGCTTGAACAAATATATCTTTCCAAATTGATAAATTTTCACCATTTTGTGGAGCTAAAGTTCCTCCAGTAAATTCGACTTGTAAAGTATTATTATCGGCAGGATAACAAACACCTAAATTACGAACGATACCTTTTAATCGTGGAAATAATTCATCAATAATACTAAACTCAACTACAATATCATGGCTCCGTTTTTCCCTTTCTCCTAACAACAAAACAGGTTGTTTAACACAGTCAATAACTAATTTTAAATTGGTAGGTTCAAACATATTAAATGCTAATCTTCCCAGAGTATAAGGATATTTACCATTAGAAAGTTGCTCTCCTTGAGGAAAAGAAGGGGCACTAATTAACAGCCACTCTTGAGATTCTAAGAGAGAGCTATGGGTAGGGTCTGCTATAGGATTAAGTTGAGAAAGTTGATCAATTTTTTCTTTAACCTTCGGGTGTTTAACATCTCCTTGATATGTCTTCAAAGCTTCTTTTAAAGCAATTTTTGTTTCAACTATAGTTGCTGTATCATTCATAAATTTTTCCTCAGATTATAGATTAATTACCTGTATTAAATTAATTTAACATCAATTGAGGTACAAGGTAAATGGTGAAAATATTGCAGTTCCGGCATCTTGCCCGCTTCGGGGTGTACCTCATAACATCGGAAACTGCTGTATTACGCACTAAAACCTATTTTCGTCCCTATCGACTGACAGGGTTTGCGGAGCAGTCCGGAACGGATAGCAATCTCAAATCCTAGTTTTTCTTACCTCATGGGTAAGTCCTGATGGTGTCTATAGCACTACGCAAAAACGTTAGGACATTTATAAATCCTGGAACCGTTTAACAATCTACTATTCCCTACTCCCTACTCCCTACTCCCTAGCGCGTAGCGCTATAATTTAATATTTTGCGTAAGTCTTGAATAGAAAAAACTATTAATTATACACAATATTATTCAAAATCAAGTGAAATTAGATTGTGAATAAGCAAAATTACACAGAAACTTTAAAAAACAGCTGAAATTTATGAAGATTCGGTAAAGCTAGGTATTTTACTCTACCACCTTCAATGTACTTCTTTTAGAATATGTATAAAATCACTCACGAGGTGACAATAAGCTAAAAAAGTATATAGGGGTTAGGTGAAGTGGTCTTGAGTGATGAGGAAAATACGCAGAGAGTAAAGTTAAATTTAGGCAAATAACCCTTAATATTTAACCTAAAAACCAGTAAAAATCCTTATATAGCAAAAGATTATTACTACTAATTCTTTTCTGTTTCTGCGCGTCACCCATCCCCTCTCTTAACCAGCAGTCTAGTTGTCACCCAGTCATATCAAAGCCTTTAATCATCAGTCAAAATATTATATCAGGGTGTAAACAATGACTAATACATATTACTCATCAGTATTTTCAAATATTAACTCTCTACCAGTTCTAGAAGAAAAATACTCAGCTAACTTATATAATAAACAAGCAGTTCATCCATCTGTAACTAGCAAAATCAAGCGTTTAATCGACATTTTAGGAGCTTTAGTTGGGTTAGGGATCGCAGGATTCGTTGCAATTCCTGTTTGGATATTAATGCAAATTAATACTCCAGGTCCCCTTTTTTTCACTCAGGTACGTTGTGGTTTTCAAGGCAAAACTTTTCAGATCAGGAAGTTTCGTTCAATGGTGGTTGATGCAGAAAAATTGAAACATCTAGTCAAAAATGAAGCTAAGGGTAATATATTTAAAAATGAGAACGATCCTAGAATAACTTCTTTAGGTGATTTTCTCCGTAAGAGTAGCTTAGATGAACTACCTCAATTTTGGAATGTTCTCAAGGGAGAAATGAGTTTAGTCGGAACTCGCCCTCCTACTGTTGATGAAGTCAAACGTTATGAATATCATCATTGGCGGAGACTAGATGTAAAACCTGGTATTACTGGAGAATGGCAGGCAAATGGCCGTTCTCGTGTGAAAGATTTTGAAGAGATAGTAGCTATGGATATTGAGTATCAGCAAAAATGGTCTATTGTATACGATATAAAGTTAATTTGGAAAACTATTTGGGTAGTTTTGAATAAATCAGGTGCGTGTTAGTTGGAAGTCAGAATTTATAATTTAGAATTCTGAATGTCCCTTTGTGTTATATACAATCCGGTTCAACAGTAGTCATTGCGACGATAGGAAGCAATCTTAGGGTTTTAGGAGATTGCCTTCCACTGTGCTCCAGTCGCAATGACTTGGATATAGTTTTTATATTAGAGGTTTTGCTTTCCCAACCCTAATCCCTATTTAGGATTGAAACATTTAGAGGGTTTGGAGACCAAACCCCTACGGAGTTGTGTAAATTATCAATTACTACTCCCTACTCCCTATTCCCTACTCCCTAGCTATTACAATTAGAACTATCAAAATCAAACTCATACCGATACAGTTTAGAATCATCGCTACTATCAAATGATTCCTTAGTTACTGCATCCAAAGCAGCTTCGTCTAACATTGGAGAACCACTTTCTAATAACAATTTTGGTCCTTCACTAATACTACCATCTGGATTAACTAATACCCCCACCATAGCTTTACCTTCCAACTTTTGCTCGCAAGCAGCTTCTGGATAAACGTTAGAAATAGCTTTAGGTTTAGTCAAACTTTCTTCACCTACCTTTAATTCTATTGCCCACTCCAGATAAGTATCAGCAGCACCTAAAGCTAATTCTCTTGACTGCGACTCTTCAGTAACTACAGTATCTGTTTGTTTTTCTTGTTGTAGTTCTTGCAATAGTGAACCCTTAAATTCTGGTAGCGGTTGTACTGATGGGGAAGGTTTGGGAGTAGGAGCAATAGAAGGTATTATTTCTGGTGTTGGTGGTGTTGTTTCTTCCACAGTAGCAGCAGCTAAATTTTCTTCAGGTTTTGGAGATGGTTTTGGAGTTGGGGTAGTTTCAGTAACCTTTTGTTCTTGTGGTTTTTCCAATTTTGCTAATAATGAACCTTTAAATTCTTTTGGTTTTTCAGGTGTTGGAGATGCTTTTGGAGTAGGAGCAACAGATAATGTTTCTGGTTCAGATTTTTTACTTTCAGTTGGTGAAGGGGTAGCAACAACTGTCTTTTGTTCTTGTTTTGCTTCCTCTGCTATATCTTGAATAGTTTTTCCTTCCCGTAATTGTCTAACTATGGGTGCTTCTGTCAATCTATTATTTTTTGTGGGATCTGGAGGTAAAGGTTTTGTCTGTTGTTGAGTATTGGTATTATTTTCTGTTGGAGCAACAGCAGTTTTATTTTCAACTTTATCTTGATAACGTTGTGGAGGCAATTTTAAATTTGCTGAATATGATTCTCTTGAGTTTTCAGCTACAGAAGTTTCATCTGTAGGATTTATCTCTAGAGTTTGACGACGAGATAAACCTGATTCATAGACTTTATCTGTCAAGTTCAAACTTTTCCTAATTTGAGCTTCATCTATTTGAGTTTGGTTTGGCTCTTGTGGTGGTTCAACTTGAAATATGTCTACAGGTGGAAGACTCCTATTTGGTAGTGGAGGGGGATATATTGGTGTTGTTGGTAATGGCGCTCTACCTAGTATTGATGGATTAGAAAATTCTATTGGATAGGGATTTCTGGGCAACCTGGAAACAGAAGGAGTGGAAACAGAAGAGGATGAACTGCTAGAATCTAAGGGTGGTAATTTTGGTAAGTTGTAGTCTGAGGGATCTACTGGTATTGTAGGCAATTCTGAAGATGGGGACTGAGGAACAAATGTTCCTGTACCTGGAGTTGGTGGTGTAATAGGGGAAAAGTTAGGTGCTGCTGGTATTGTAGAAAATGTAATTTCTGGTTCTTCTGGTTGGGGGAGAAGTTCAAGTTGTTCGGGTGTTAATTCGATTAATCCTACTGTTGGTGGTAATTTAGCTTTCTCGGTGAATAGGGATAGTTTTGGTAAGTTAATTCCTAAAATGGCATGGATAATCACAGAGGTAAAGAGTGCTATCCAGATTGGTTGACGGAGGGTGTCTATAAAAGAGGATTGTTCAATAGGTTTATCTAGTTCTAGGGAGGAAAAATCAGACATATCAAGAAACTCCTATAAGGTATAAAAATAAAATTTTAGTTGATCATTTAACTAGCTATCAGCATTTAGTTTTCAGCATTAGGATATGAATAAGTATAGCACTAGAAAAAAGTGTTCAGAAATTAACCAAGTTAAAATTATTTACAGTCTTGTTTTGACTTGAGTTGATAACGCTCTTACAATCCAGCTACCTGTTTGTATAGCGCTACACGTTAGGGAATATTCATTAATGGATAATGGATAATTGATAATTACCTCTGGTTAAAACCGTTACGGAATTGAATATCAGGAAATATCCTAGCACTTTTTTTCCGGCGTTGCTGAATCAAGGGATGAAACTTTTGGGAATAGGTAAATCCCATCTTTTACTTCCTCTTTCTCCAAAACTACAATTCATCCCACAAATATGCAACGCCTTTTTTCCCTATCCAAGGGGAGGCTTCAAGGCGCGAATTATTTAATTATTAATAATTAATAATTCGGTAAACTGTCAGAGGATTTTAGGATTTAGAAATTTTCTAATCTTTGCTCCAACTGCTATATTTGCGTACCATCCCCTAAAGAAGCATTTCGATAGGGAAATGCTGAAAGCTATAATAGCTTATTTTCAAGAAATATAGCAATCCGCGCTTATGTTGCGGGTAATCAAAAAGTAAATAAAAAAAATGTAACTCCCACCTGTTCCCTGTTCCCCCTTCCCTAAAAGCAGTAAGATTTTTATAGACAAATAAAATAGGATTGCTATATATATAGCGCTAGGGAATAGGGAATAGGGAATAGGGAATAGGGAATAGTAGACTAATAAAGAGTTTTAGGATTTAGAAATGTCAAACACCTTAATGCGTAGCGCTATAGCAATCAGCAATCAGAAATCAGATGTGAGAATTCAAGTATTCCTTAAAGGTATAGAATATAGCAGTTATCTTATAATATATAGATATATTTTTTCCCTGTTCCCTGTTCCCTGTTCCTTGTTCCCTGTTCCCTGTTCCCTAAAAATCTCCAATATCTCACAACTCAAAGCATATTGCTATATGATATATTTATCTATGAATATATGTAATAAATATCTCTCTTATTTAACCAATGACAGAATTCTATACCTGGAAAGGATATCGTTGTGCTTATGAATTATATCCGCAAAAACAGGATAATACTACTAGCATACCTTTATTACTAATACATCCAATTGGTGTCGGTTTATCTAAATTTTTCTGGCATAGATTTTGTTCTCTATGGCAGGAGAAAAATTTCCCAAATCCTATTTATAATCCAGATTTATTAGGGTGTGGTGAAAGTGATATGCCATCTGTAGCATATTATCCGATAGATTGGGCTGAACAATTACAATATTTTTTAGATAAAATTGTCAAAAGACCAGTAATTTTAATTGTGCAAGGTGCTTCATTTCCTATTGCCATATCTCTAGTAAAACTGCAACAAAAATCAAATTTAATTCATGGTTTGATTTTATCAGGCCCGCCTCAAATGGAGTTAATGCAAAAAGCTAGTTCACCTGTACAAAATAAATTGGCATGGAATTTTTTTTACTCACCAATTGGTAAAGCTTTTTATCGCTATGCACGAAGTAGAAAATTTTTAGATTCTTTCTCTAAAAAACAATTATTTGCTAATGCTAATCAAGTTGACGAAGAATGGTTAAATACTTTGATAGAAGGAGCAAAAAATTCCCAAAGTCAATATGCTGTTTTTTCTTTTTTAGCAGGCTTTTGGAGACAGGATTTTAGTCAGGCGATCGCTCAGATTAATCAACCGACTTTAGTCTTGGTAGGAAGTGAAGCATCAACTATTAGTAAAACAAAGAAAGCTGAAACTCCAGAACAAAGAATGAACACTTATTTAAAATATTTGCCTCAAGCAAAAGGGAATAAAATATTAGGAAGAAATGTTTTACCTTATGAATCAACAGGAGAATTTGTTCAAGCTGTCAGTCGATTTTTACCAACAATTAATTAATTAACTATTAGCTATTAGCTTTGAGCAGATTGAGGTTTAGAGGTTGTTTGAGAAGTCATTGATCCCCCTAAATCCCCCTTAATAAGGGGGAATTTACCTTGTATTTCCCCCCTTGAAAAGGGGGGCTAGGGGGGATCTAAATCAAAATTAATACTTTTCAAACATCCTCTTAAATCCTCCTCTCGCACGTTAAAAAAAATAATCCTACTGAATGCTAATTGCTGACCGCTTCTTTGTAAACGTCAAAATATCGGAAAATTAGAATTAGGTATCAAGTCAAATGAGTATAGCTGATAATAATAATAAAACTGAAACACTCAACAAGACTATTTTAATTGTGGATGATCATCCAATCAATATGAAATTAGCAGTTAGTGTTTTAGAGAGCTATAATTTTAATATTTTAATATCTCTTAATGGCGAGAATTGTTTAAAACAAGCAATAGAAAATAGTCCAGATATTATTTTGCTTGATGTTTTAATGCCAGGAATTAATGGTTTTGAAACCTGTAAACGCTTAAAAGAAAATCCAGAAACAAGAGATATTCCTGTAATTTTTATGACGGCTTTATCAGATACAGAAGATAAGATTACTGGGTTTGAACTAGGAGCAGTAGATTACATTACTAAACCAATCAAAATAGATGAGGTTTTAGCAAGAGTAAAAGTACATATACAACTCCGACAATTAACTAAAAAATTAAAGGATAAAAATTTATTACTCCAAGAAGAAATTCAACAAAAAATAGTAGCTGAAGTACAACTAAAAGAAATATTAAAAGAGTTACAATTAGCCCAAAATAAAATTATTGCTAAAGAAAAACTTGCCTACTTAGGTACTTTAACTTCAGGTATTGCTCATGAACTTTGTAATCCTCTCAATTTTATCCAGAATTTTGCTCAACTTTCCTCAGAGTTACTGGATGAATTTATGGAGGATTTAACTTTAGAAAGTAATACAATTGAATCTAAAAAATTTGATAATTTTACAGAAATTATCAATGACCTTAAACATAATACAGAGGGAATTTATCAACATAGTAAAAGAGCTGAACGGATTATTAGAATGATGGTCAAACACGCACGACTTGATAGTAGTCAGTTACAATCTAGCAATTTGAACAAGATTTTAACCGAATCATTGCAATTTGCTGGTCATACTCTTTGGGAAAAAGATAAATTTACGCTCAAAATTAATACTAATTACGATGAGTCAATAGGTAAAGTTTTGGTTTCATATTCTGATATAATTCAGGCTTTTATTAATATGTTTGATAACTCCTATTACGCTCTCAAAGCTAAGTTAGAAGAACAAGAATCTAGTAATCAAGATTTTACTCCCACTTTATCTTTACAAACCTGCAACTTGGGAGAAAAAGTAGAAATTCGGATCTATGATAATGGAACAGGAATAAATTCCAAAATTAGAGATAAAATTTTCGATCCTTTTCTAACTACTAAACCACCTGGAGAAGGAATAGGTTTGGGTTTATCTCTAGCTTATGAAATTATTGCTGGACAACATCATGGCAGTATTAAAGTGGAAACTAAACTAGGAGAATATAGTGAATTTATTATTGAAATTCCTGTAGTTGATTCGACAAAATATCTCGGTGAGGATAATTACAGCGGATTCCAGGTTTATGAGGTACAGTAGCACTAAATTTTTAAATAGTTTTTAAAGTATGGAATAAAGGTTTAATTCTGATTAATCAAATCCGCTATAATCACTGTACCACACTTACATGGAATAGGCTGTAAATTATTGGCGTTGCATATTTTCAGGATGAATTAGTAGGAGTGGAAAGCGTGGGAAGAATTATAGTTTTAGAGAAATAGGAAGTACAAATTCATCCCTTTGTTCAGCAACGCCAAATTATTAGTTAGGATCATTATGAGATTTCAACCTATATTTAGTAGTTAATTTTATACCACATAAGATTAAGTTGTTTGGGAGATAAAATAGAGATTTCCAGTAGATATCTCTGAAAAAAAACTATAGAGATATTCCATCAAATATCTCGACAATGGTTTTATGAAAGGCAGTTAACGAAGTCAGAAGTCAGAAGTCAGAAGTCAGTAGGGGTGATTTCCGTTCCGGAATACTTTCCTACGGAATGATTTTTGTAACGGGGATTAGAGCAACTTTCCAAAAATATTGCGCCTTAAAAGGCGGGGTTTTAAACCCAAATTATTCTGATAAATCAGCTATTAGTCAACTAAACTATTTTAATTACAAATATGAATCATACAAATTTGATAAATGTTTACTACAAATATCTAGAGAATTTTTTAGGAGTTAGAATAAATAGGGCTTGCTAAAAAAGTCTTTTTTAAAGAGTAGGGGAGTAGGGGAGTAATTTTTTAGCCCAACGATGCGCCAGAAATGCGCTCCTTTTTGAGCATCAATAGCTGAAAAACAGGTACTTTTTCCAGACTTAAAAAGGCTAAAACATTTATCTGTCAATGCTTTAATATTTAATCAGCAAGCTCTAAATAGCTTTGATACTATTTCTAAGTTCATAAATCATCTTTTTAGTTAAAAGGAAATCCCTTTCAATAATGGATAATGGATAATTGATAATGGATAATTGATAATGGATAATTGATAATTGATAATTACCTCTCCCTAAAACGGATAGGATTGAATAAAAGGAAAATAAATTCATTGTTTCTCCTTGATCATGAGAGGCTTTATACCTTTATTTTTCAGTAAAGTATGCACAATCCCTTTTATTATTTGTAATATTCTTTTTTGAAACTGGTATTATTTATTAGGTATTTATATAGATGTAAATAAAGCAATATTTTTGATTATTTGTATAAATTATAACTAAATAAAATATTAAAAGAATAGGTTAACTTATGGAACCATCGCTATTTTTTTTCTATATTAAAATAGAAACTTTAACAAACCATTGGAGAATAATTTGATGCAAGTTATACCTAAACCAGAAACAACAACAATTAACCATTCCCCACCAGAAACCATTACCCTTGATGTGAGTGGCATGAAATGTGCTGGATGTGTTAAAGCAGTAGAACGACAACTAACTCAACAAACAGGTGTTATCTCCGCTCGCGTCAACCTGGCAACTGAAGTCGCAACAGTTGAATGTGAAACAAACCAGATCGATCCAAATATTCTCGCTCAAAAACTCACAGATAACGGTTTTCCTACTCAACCACGCCTCGACACTTCCGAAACAGACGCCACTAAAAAACAAACCGAACGGCATCGCCAAGAAATTAAACAACAAATTTGGCGGATAGCGATCGCTTCTTTACTACTAATTCTCTCAGGTATCGGACATTTAGGACATTTCATCGGCTCAGAAATTCCTATTCTGGGGAATATTTGGTTTCATGCAGTTTTAGCTACCCTCGCTCTATTACTACCAGGACGAGAAATAATCATCGACGGCGTTCGGAGTCTGTTACGCAACGCTCCTAATATGAACACTTTAGTTGGTTTGGGTGCTGTTACTGCTTATACTGCTAGTATTGTTGCTTTGTTATTTCCACAGTTGGGATGGGAATGCTTTTTTGACGAACCTGTAATGATACTTGGTTTCATTCTTTTAGGTAAAACCCTGGAGCAACAAGCAAGATATAGAGCAGCATCTACTCTACAGTCATTAATTGCACTTCAACCAGCAACCGCACGTTTAGTTCCTGCACCCAATGGTAACAATAATTCTTCTGAGTCTGTAGAAATTCCTGCTTCACGAGTCAAAGTGGGAGAATATTTACAAGTATTGCCTGGGGAAAAATTTCCTGTGGATGGGGAAATATGTGATGGTAAAACGACTGTGGATGAGTCTATGCTAACTGGGGAGTCGATACCTGTAGTTAAAGAATTGGGTGCTAATGTTGCTGCGGGAACTATTAATAAGTCTAGCGCTATAGTTATCCAGGCAACTCGCACGGGTTCGGAAACTACATTAGCTCAAATTGTCAAATTAGTCGAAACTGCCCAAACTAGAAAAGCACCCATTCAAAATTTAGCAGATACGGTGGCAGGATATTTTACTTATGGCGTGATGACTATTGCTAGTCTGACATTCTTATTCTGGTATTTTGTCGGTACTAATATTTGGTCTCACGTTTTGCATACATCCAGTCACGAAGGAATGATGATGAGTCATTCTACTTCTCCATTACTTTTAAGCTTGAAATTAGCGATCGCTGTTTTGGTTATTGCTTGTCCTTGTGCGTTAGGTTTAGCAACACCCACTGCCATATTAGTTGGTTCGGGTGTAGGAGCGCAAAGAGGTTTATTAATTAAAGGTGGGGATGTATTGGAAAAAGTGCATGAGTTAGATACTGTCGTTTTTGACAAAACTGGAACTTTGACTACCGGACATCCGACTGTCACCGACTTAGTAGGAGATAACCCAGAATGGTTATTACAAGTTGCTGCTACTGTAGAAAGTGGTGCGAGTCATCCTTTAGCAGAGGCAATTTTACAAAAAGCAGAGGAAGAAAATGTGGCGTTATTACCAGCAACAGATTTTTATACCGAACCAGGTTTAGGAATATCTGCTGTTGTTGATGGTAAAGTTGCTTTAGTTGGTAACTGGGGATGGTTAAATAGACATCAAGTTATTGTTGAGCAGGAAAATGTTTCTACTTTAACAAGCAAAACAACAGTTTATGTTGCTGTAAATGGAGTTTTAGTTGGAATTATTGGAGTTAATGATGTTTTGCGCAATGATACTCAGGCAACAGTTAAATGTCTGCAAAATATGGGTTTAAGGGTAATGTTATTAACAGGCGATCGCTCTTCTGTTGCTGTAACTATTGCGCAACAGTTAGGTTTACCTGCTGAGGATGTTTTAGCAGAAGTACCACCGGAAGGAAAAGCTCAGGCGATCGCTAATTTACAGTCAAAAGGTGAGAAGGTGGGAATGGTAGGAGATGGTATTAATGATGCTCCTGCTTTAGCTCAAGCGAATGTGGGTATTGGAATGCAAGCAGGTACAGATGTGGCGGTGGAAACTGCTGATATTGTCTTGATGCAGGATAAGTTGATGGATGTAGTGGAGTCTATTAAACTTAGTCGCACCACTTTCAACAAAATTCGTCAAAATCTTTTTTGGGCGTTTGCCTATAATATTGTTGGTATTCCTGTAGCTGCGGGGGTATTGTTACCGAGTTTAGGAATTATTCTTAGTCCGAGTGCTGCGGGTGCTTTGATGGCATTTAGTTCCGTGAGTGTTGTGACTAACTCTTTGTTATTGCGTAGGACATTTCGTTGAAAAATTAATGAATACCACACATTAATGTAGGGGACTATGGAAAGCGCTTTTCAGATTAATTAACCACATCGCCATAATCAAAACCTTGTAGGGGCGATTCGCGTTTGCGCAGTATTAGGAAATAGCCCCTACTGTAGTTTACCCTTGCGAAAAACCGCTGTCAAAGTGACAAATATTTGTCAATATTTCTTCTGAGCAATTCTCAATTTTTAATTCCAAAATGACAAATGTAGGAAAGCTCATGTAACTTTCCTACATTATGCTTAATTAATCTAATATTAGATTTTGGTTTGACAACAAAGTCAGACAATTTCTAGATATGTAACCGTCTAACTTTGTCAAAACCTCAATCGCTCCTAACTCCAAGCACTACACATTAGTATTAGAAAGATCAAGGTGAGAAAAATCAATGTTAGAAAAATCAAGATTAGAAAAATCAATATTCATTGATGATGGCACAAATGAGGGACTACCGGATGGACTGGATGCACTGAAGAAAGAACCAGGTGTGTATGAACTACCCAATCCAGGTGCTTCACCCACACCAAAGGAAGAAGCATCAGTACCAGCAAAAGCACCCTGCATACCTGCTACCATGTTCTCAGCATCCTGGAGCATAGCTTCATCATCAATCACCCCTTCGATATGTTCTAATATCTTAAACTCAGAACTCGATACATTTTCGAGGACAGCAAAATCAATGTCATTATATGACAAGATTAAATCGTTACCAGACTCAGAAGTAGAGAAGCGAGACTTCGCTAGTATGGTATTGTCCATGTCTAATGTACCACCATTACCTGTGGCAATGTTATCAATCACAATCTTCTCCGTCGCAGGGTCAAAGTCTGTAATTATATCCTTAGATCTGGAAGAGAAACCTATACTCAAGTAGAAGGTATCTGCACCGTTACCACCAGTTAAAGTATCGTTTCCCCAACCACCAGTGAGTTTATCGTTGCCACCATTTCCTACTAGCAAATTTCTCTCATCGTTTCCTGTGATGGTATCGTTACCAGCAGTACCTTGAACCTCATCAATTAATCCTTCGCCTAGGGATAAAGTTAAGTTGTTATTCACTTTTTGGGAACCAGTTTCAGTAAGATCTATTGCAATCTTATTATTGGTGTTGGTAGTACTACTGAAATCCAAAGTTATTGAATAGAGTTCTTTCTCAGTAGTAGTATTAATTACATCTGAACCCAAAGCAACATCTGTATCGAACACAAAAGTATCATTACCCTTACCCCCATTAATAGTGTCGTTACCCTTACCCCCATTAATAATGTCGTTACCTTCACCCCCATTAATAATGTCGTTACCAGTTGCTGCATTGATAGTGTCGTTACCACTACCACCATAAAGTCGCTTATTACCATTATGTCCTTGCAAGCTGTCATCACCGTCACCCCCTCTCATAGTATCACTACCGAGACCAGCATCAAGAGTGTCGTTACCCTTACCCCCATCAACAATATCGTTACCACCACGTCCCCAAAGATAGTCGTCACCATCATTGCCTTCTAGGATATTAACCTCACCAGTACCATGTATTGTATCTCCATGGTCACTACCAATCACATTTTCAAAACCATAGATTGTTTCAGTATACTCTTGTGAGTCAGTTTCACCTCTTTCTGCTGCCTTTTTGGTGACTGTTACTGCTGCAGCATCATTAGCATTAAGAATGACTTGGACTCCTGCTGTTGTATAAGAATAATCAACAGTATCACTTCCTCCCTTACCCTTAAGGACATCATTTCCCATGAGACCGGTAAAGGTGTTATCTAGAGAGTTACCTTCAATGGTGTCTGCATAATTAGTTCCGACAATGTTTTCAATGCTGTATAGGGAATCAGTACCCTTATCCTTTTTGACTGCTCCTAAAAGAGCATCGCCTAGTGCCTCATCTTGACCAAAAGCATTGACGGCATAGAGTTGAGTTAATAAATCATCTTTATAAGTGATACTTCCATCGTCTGTCACACTATCTACATAATTTAGACTATTGCCATTAATCGCACTGTTATCAGTTAAAAATGCTTTGATACCCTCATCTAGATCTTGATAAATTGCAGTATCAGAACCATCTCCTCCGTATAATCTATCATCATTGTAGCTTCCATATAAGAAATCATCTCCACCATACCCGAATAAATCATCAGCATCATCCGATCTCTTGCCACCAGCATCTTGAGCAAAACCGTGCAGAAAGTCACCATAAAGTTGAGTTCCAAAGAGATAATCTACTCCTCCTTGTCCGTTATCTCCATATAGTTCTTTGGAACCATAAGCTCCTAAAAAGATAAAACCACTACCTGTGGAGGCATTAGGATCTAGTACAGAATTCAAAGAATCAGGTACTTGAGTAGAGTTATAACTACCGCCTGTACCTATTTCCATTCTACCATCATTGAAAATTGTCAATCTGTTATTCCAAGTTTGCAGGGCCACATCCTGGTTAACTGTGCTACCTGCACCGAATGTATCAGGGCTGAATCCATCGCCGGCAATTGTTGCTAAGACACTACCATTATTATCTGTGATTTGATACCCATCTAAGTTTAAACCGAACTTGCTTGATGTAAAGTTGTTAGGAGTTGGATCTGTGTTAACACTACCATCGTTTCCTATGGGAATAAACACCGTATCCCTGGTGGGGTCAAAGTCAGCTATAACTACACTGTTACTATCGGATATTCTAGAAGGTGTTTCTTTGCTACCACCGAAACCATTTCCCAAAACATAGGTATCAAATATTTTCTTGATCGCTGGAAAGGTTTCTTTGAAAACTTCTAGGGCAAGAGAAGTTACGAACATTTTTTTTAGAGATTCGCCAGCAAAAGTTTTAATCAAAGAAACCGCTAAGTCCGTACCATCGGTTAATACTTTATCGTAAAAGAATGTTGATATATTTGAGCCTGGAGTATATAAGGCTCGAGATGAATCAGCATTAACAACAAATAAATCTTCACCTGCTCCACCCTTTAAAAGATTTTCATCCCCTTTATGGGCAGTGACTAAAAGAACATCGTTTCCATCTCCTCCTTCTAAAAGATCGCTACCATTCCCTCCATAGAGATGATCGTTGCCTGCTCTTCCATACAATTTATCGTCGTTCTCATCACCACGCAAGTCATCATCATCAATTCCTCCATCTAAATAATCATTACCACTACCACCTTCTAATAGATCGTTACCACGATTACCAAAGAGATCGTCTTCACCACTCATTCCGTGAAGATGGTCATTGCCACCTTTTCCTTCAATGAAGTCCTGGAACTTTATATATTCATTTTCAGTGGGTGACATGTGTCCTGTTGCGGTGGCACCAAAAATTGTATCTGGCCCATTTGTCCCAGATACACTTGCATAGTAAGGTTCAAACACAGGAATGCTGTAGTTTTCATAATAGTTATTATCACTATCTTTCAATTGATAATTCCCTTTAATTTGTGCCTCGCCATCAATAAGATAATATGTGTCATCTACCTTTCCGTCAGCCATTGTTTTCTCCTTGTTTTATTTACTGTTGTTTGATTGGGAATAAATTTTTCTCTTTTTCCTTGTTAACAAGTACTATGACTTAACTTTCAAGAAAAAACAATACAGAAAAATTCAGTTTTGTTCAGGAATTTTCCACCTGAATAAAACTGAACTTTTGCATGGATAATTTGTCTGGCTAACTTCGACTAAAACTATGAGTTCATGCACCTAGAATTCAGACTGGGATTAGATATTATCTATTTTGAGTAGATGTTATATTAACTTTTGACAAGTATTTATTACTCAGTATTTTGGCGTATATCTACGCCAAATGTAGGAGAATTTTATTCAGGTAAAGTTCAGTTTTATTCAGGAAAATTCAGTTTTATTCAGGAAAGTTCAGTTTTATTCAGGAAAGTAGAATTTTGTTCACTGTGTTACAGCACTTTTGGCAAATAGTAAGATATGATTAATACTTTTATTTGTAATATATGTTGCTGTGGATGGAGTTTTAGTTGGAATTATCGGAGTTAATGATGTTTTGCGCAATGATGCTCAAGTAACAGTTAAACGTCTGCAAAATATAGGTTTAAAAGTAATGTTATTGACAGGCGATCGCTCTTCTGTTGCCTTAACTATTGCGCAACAGTTAGGTTTAACTGCGGACGATGTTTTAGCAGAAGTGCCACCGGAGGGTAAAGCTCAAGCGATCGCTGCTTTACAGTCAAAAGCTGAGAAAGTGGGAATGGTAGGAGATGGTATTAATGATGCTCCTGCTTTAGCTCAAGCGGATGTGGGTATTGGAATGCAAGCAGGTACAGATGTGGCGGTGGAAACTGCTGATATTGTATTGATGCAGGATAAGTTGATGGATGTGGTGGAGTCTATTAAGCTTAGTCGCACCACTTTCAACAAAATTCGTCAAAATCTGTTTTGGGCGTTTGCCTATAATATTGTTGGTATTCCTGTTGCTGCGGGGGTATTGTTACCGAGTTTAGGAATTATTCTTAGTCCGAGTGCTGCGGGTGCTTTGATGGCATTTAGTTCCGTGAGTGTTGTGACTAACTCTTTGTTATTGCGTAGGACATTTCGTTAGTAGGGGCGGGTTTTATCTAGAATTTTCATACTTACTCATTGATTTATATAAACCCGCCCTGATGCACACCCAAGCGTAGGGGTGGGTTTTATCTAGAATTTTCATACTTACTCATTGATTTATATAAACCCGCCCTGATGGAAACCTATTCATTAGATGTGTCAGTATTATAACTGATTATCCGAATTTAGTATTATTCGTAGGAGTTTGGTGAGTAAACCTCTACCTTTGCTATTAGCCAGGGATTGAAATCCCAGGGGGTTATTTAGTCTATAAACATTCCCTAAAAGATGTAATAACTATTTCCTATTCCCTATTACTTATTTAGATAAACTGTCTAGATTTTGAATATATCAGTTTTAACTCTTCTTATAGCCTTAGTAACTACTTGGATAGGTACTTGCCAGAATTTATCTAAACCCCATACTGCTTGCAAATACTTTGTAAATTCTATTAAGTTAAACTGTGTATTACCATCATTGACTAATCTTAAATATTGATAGTATCTGCTCAACAAAGTTCCCACAAGTGGGTATGGTTTATCATTAATTATCTGATATTCTCTCAGCTCGAATTTAGAAATAGGAAGTTGTTCAATTTCTTGTAAAGTTGCTTCTGGTAGTGAAGTATTTAATATTTCTGGCAATAAGGGAAGTGTATTTTTCAGCGGCAAAACAATTAGGCGTTTTTTTGCCTGATTTATTAATTGATTCCAGTCAATTTTATCTACTGATGAATTTAGAATCATTATCGCATCTGCTACCCAAACAGCAGTGGGAACTTGCCCAATCGACAAACTTTGTAAACAAACTTGTAATAACTGATTAGTAGGATTTAATAAATATGTTGACATTTCTCCTACTTTATTAATGCACGCTTCCTGCCAAAAATTCTGTTCAACATTCTGTTGTATAGCGTCTAAAGCCACTGGGTAATGAATACTTAATCTGCATCCTGATTCATCCTTGAAAATAGCAGCATTACCGACAACAGTTCTGATTGGTAAATTTTCCGAATATTCCCATCCTAATTGATTTAACAAATTTATAGCTTTTTCAGCATTTTTAGTCCGAATTAGCAGGTCAAAATTATCTATAGAACGCAGAGCAATATGTGGATAATACTGTGAATTTATTGCCACATCATTTAGCAGTAGAGTCTCAATATTTGCCGCCTGTAAAGAATTTAAAATATTTGTAATTTTTTGGATTAATAGTTGGTTTTTGTACCATTTACTGCGATAAATTCCCTTAAGTCTTGTCATTTCAGGATGATTTATTTGGTGGGTATATAAGTTCCGATATAGTAAAGGTAGTAAACGATTTGAATCCGAGTCAAGGTTTTCAATGTCAACTTTTACTATCCATTGTTGCCAAGCTTTGATGACATCTTCTCCCTGCAAAAGACAAGCCTGCAACAACAGTATCTGTTGGGGACTCAGGGAAAATGGATTTGATTTTAGGTTGAAATTCATATAGTATCTCAAACAAAATTAGTGGAGTTATAAATTAAGTAAGGCTGTTCTATTTTGCCCAAACAAACATTTTTGTAGGTAGTGAATTTAGATCATAACTATTCAGACTTAAAAAATATGTTGTTATTAGGTATAAATTTAAAAGTTTATAGCAATCCTATTTCAATTGTAATATTATTTTGGTAGTTGGGAGTCAAGAGTGATAATTTTAAAGATTTTTCCTCAATTTTAACTATTATAAAAATTCTCACAAATCACTTTACAATCTATGGCCGGATTGCTATATAATCTAATTAATTTGAGAACAGAAAAGAAAATAGGAGCAGATATATTGAAGAAAAATCCAAATCCAGCTCAAATATTAGAAAGCTATCCCACAGAAATTCAGTTAATTCTCAATTGTGCTAGAAAAGATATAGATACTGAAACAGCAGACAGAATTAAGACTTTACTCAAACAAAAAATAGACTGGCAATATCTTATTCAAATAGCCGAAACTCACTCAGTAAAACCCCTTTTATATCAAACTCTAAACAATATTTGTCGAGATGCAGTACCCCAAAAAATTCTTACAAAACTCCAAAAAGATTTTCGTACAAATGCTGTCCGCAATTTATATTTAACAAGAGAATTACTAGAATTACTTGATTTGTTTGCTAAGAATAATATTCCTGTTTTTTGTTTTAAAGGACCGTCTTTAGCACAATGCGTTTATGGGGATATTTCCTTAAGACAGTTTAGTGATTTGGATATTTTAGTTTATGAAAAAGATGTTGTTAAAGGAAAAGATTTGCTAGTCAAGCAAGGTAATAAAATGCGTTTCCATGTTATTGAATTAGACGAAACAGAAGAAGCAGCATTTATTGAGTCAGAAACAATACATCAATTTGTGAAAGAATCTGCCTATGAATTTGATTATTATAATGCTCAATTTGTCATTGAATTACACTGGGAAGTAATCCCTAAATATTTTGCTTTTCCTTTAAGTATAGAATATTTAAAAGAAGACATAACTACTGTCACATTACTTAATACTAGCATCCCTAATCTTAGTCCAGAAAATTATTTATTACTCCTTTGTGGGCATGGAACAAAGGACTGTTGGGATAAGCTTTCAAGAATTTGTGATATTGCAGAATTAATCCATGCTTATCCTCAGTTAAATTGGCAATTTGTTATGGAACAAGCGGAAAAAAAAGGAGGAATGCGTATTGTTTTATCAGGGGTTTTATTGGCACATAATTTATTGAAAGCTCCTTTACCTAACTTAGTGTTAGAAAAAATTGAATTAGATATAGAAATCAAAAAAATTGTTGCTCAAATTCAAAATTGGCTATTTCTTGATTCTCAAGAACGTTCTGAACAAATTAAATTATTTTCTTTTCATTTATGGACTAAAGAAAGGTTGAAAGATAAAATTTGGTATGCTTTAAGCCTCTTTTTAACTCCAACTACTTCTGATTGGTCACTATTGCCAAAATCTAATGTTCCAGCAATTATTTATTATTTAATTCGACCAATTAGAATGTTAGTTAAGTATAGTTTAAAACGAAAATCAATAAATACTAAAGTGGGCAATTAAATAACTAAGTCAGAAGTCAGATAGGGGAGGTATCAGATTGGGGACGAGAGCAACCCTCCAAAAATATTTCGCCGATCGAGGCGGGGTTGCGCGACCCAATTATTTGATTGAATAATTTCAAGTAAATTATCCACCCCACTGTATTTTCTATAAATTAAAAATTCAACCTATAATCCAACTTTTACTCCTGGAATATTAACTCTAATTGTATAAATTGAGGTTTGTGCAGTAATATAAAGAGTCTGCAAATCTGCATCGCCCCAAGCACAATTAGCTGGTATTTCTGGAGTAACAATTGTTCCGAAATGATTTCCTTCTGGATTAAATACCCAAATTCCTCCTGCACCTGTACAATAAATATTTCCTTGGATATCAATTTTCATCCCATCGGGACAACCAGGTTTATTGATTTTCATGTCATAAAAAATTTTACCATTAGTTAGTATTCCATTGTCTTGAACATCAAAAACTCTGAGATGATGACGGTATGAATCATCAATATAAAGCTTTTTTTCATCAGGTGAGAATGCTAAACCATTGGGACGCTCAAAATCATCAGCAACTAGGGTTAATTTACCATCATTTGAGAGACAATATACTCCTTGATAAGGTTGTTCCTGTTGTTCTAATTTAATGCCAAAAGAAGGATCTGTAAAATAAATTTTACCATCACTTTTCACAACAACATCGTTAGGACTATTGAGTTTTTTCCCTTGAAATTGTTCAGCTAAAATAGTAATTGAACCATCTTTTTCTGTTTGCGTTACCCTCCTTGTGCCATGTTCACAAGCAATTAATTTTCCCTGTTTATTTCTAGTTAAACCGTTAGAATTATTACTAAATTGCCGAAAAATTGATACTTTACCATTTGGAGTTAATTTATAAATTTTGTTACCAGGAATATCACTAAAAAGAAGATAGTTTGCTTCAGAAAACCAAATCGGACCTTCTGTAAATTGAAATCCTGTAACAACACGCTTAATTTTTGCTCCTTGGGGAAATAAACTGAAAAATTGTTCTGATTTAGCTTCTAGATAACCTACTTTAAATTGTAGTTTTAATCGTTCTTTTTTTTGTTTAACAAATTGTTTGAGCTTTTTTTTTAGTGCTTGCATATTATTCAACCTCTCAAGTTAAATCTATCAATCTGAGTTTAACGAAATCTAGGCACTTGAATTTCCTGATTAACTAATTCCTTAAATAGAAGATCGTATTCTTCTCGATCGACGGGTATCTCAACAGTTTTTTTTCTCATAGCAGAAAGAATAATAGCATTAATTAGCTCGATAGTGGGAAGTACGCTTTCCCCACTAACTAAAGGTTCTCCCTCATTAAGGATAGAATCAATAAAACTATTCATTAAAATTGAGTGATGGGGTGGTTTTTCTGGTTGCAATAAACCAAGACGTTTTAATAAACTCGGAGACTTTAGTAATTTTTTTTGTCTTAATTGTTGGGAAATATTGCGATCCCAGTGACGAATCCAAGTTTCTAATTTTGATTCTCGATCAAGTTCTAGATTTTGCCAAATAGTTGCTGGTTGTTGGTGATTTCCGACAAGATTAATTGCCATGTTGGAAAGTTTGTCTTCATAAATACTAACTAAGGTCTGATCGTAGCAATCGCTAGTTAAACTTTGAACATCTTGAACTATAATTGTACCCTTTTCCCCTGCTATTTGACGAACACTGTAACCTTTTGGTTGATTAGTGGTTAATTGGATAGAAGCAAAAGCACCATTGTCAAAAATCACATTAGCACAGGCTATATCTTCGATTTCTGCTTGGTGAATTTGATTACCTATTAGTGCAGAAACTTGAACTGGATTACCTATTAACCAGCAAATCAAATCTAAGTCATGACTGGCTTGATTCATCAGTACGCCTCCACCGGAATCTTCCCATTTGCTGCGCCAAATATCACGTTTATAGTAGCTTTCCGGCCGAAACTCTACCCATGACCATAAAACTCGCATAATCCTACCAATTGCTCCTGTTTCAATTACTTTTTTCATAGCTTGCGGGCTTCGATAAGTACGATATTGATGTGCCACAGAGATTTTAAGATTATTAGCTTTGGCGGTGGCAATCATTTCATCAACTTCAGAAACACGGTTAGCAAAGGGTTTCTCTATAAAAATATGGACTCCAGCTTTTAAACAAGCTAAACCAATTTCAGCATGGAGATGGTGTGGAGTGGCAATAGAAACTGCATCAACAATGCCTGCATCTAGTAAGTCTCGATAATCTGTAAACCAACGCGCACGACGTTTTTTTGCTTGTGCTTTAACTGCTGTTTCATCAATATCTACTAAAGCGACTAACTCTATATTTTCGTTTTTGGTTGTCAAATAAGTATGAAGTTCTCCTACTCCTTTAATACCAATTATTCCATAACGTATTTTCTGCATAAAAACTTCTTTTGTTCAAATTTTGTGCAAAATAAATTTATTATTTTTTATCTTAAAAGATGTAATGTATCTAAACATTCGAGCATCGATCTTGCATTATGATAGGGAGACTTCCAAGCTCCTGCTTTATCTCCTATTTTTTTGCCATTAGGAAGTATTTTAAAATGCCATTCTCCTTGTTGCCAATCTACTTGATAGGTATAAATCCAATCCAGAGTTTCAGCAAAACAATTGTAGTAAATTTTGTCCTTAGTAATTTTATACATTCGTAATGCAGCAACTAATGATTCAGCTTGAACCCACCAAGTTTTAGCTCGTTTATGAGCAAATCTATGATAAAAACCAGAATCATAAAATCCTCCTTTTTGTAGATCATAACCATACTTCAGTGCATAGTTAAAAAGTGTCTTATATAAATCTAAAAATAGATTTACAGATAAGCCTGCTATTTTACCCGCATCCATCAATAACCAAATATTTTCAAGATCGTGACCATAGGAGATGTAATCAAAGTTTATTCCTGAAAGATAAGTCCAATTAGGCTGATATTGATCGGTACAAGCTCCAATGGTTTTTCGCAATACTGTATTACTCTGAATTATGATTAATTCTAGTAACCTTTGTTTAGCAATTGAGTTATTTGTTACTTTACAGTAAAGTGTTAATGCTTCCATTAAATGTAGATGGGTATTCATCAGTTTATTGGTTGGAGCTAATCTAGGTAAACCTTTCATCTTGATTTTTTCTGCCGATGAAACTGAAGACCAATCCTGCTGAAAAATTTCTCTATATCCTCCATATTCGCTATCATAAGCATATTCTTCCCAAAGTTGAAACAGTTTATTTGCTAATGTAATTGCCGATTGATCACCAGAAGCGATCGCATATTCTGATAGAGCATATAGTCCAAAAGCCTGACCATACATATCTTTATCAGGAATATTAACTGTTTTCCCTGATGGATAAACTTCCCAATAGAAACCACCATATTCTTGATCCCACATTTGCTCAGATAGAAATTTATAACCATGTTGCGCTGCTTTAAGATATTCATTAGTTACATAACGACTGTTAACCAAACGAGAAAAAAACCAAAGAGTACGAGCTTGGGTAACTAGATATTTATTGGTTTTGCCTTTAAATTTACCTTCACAATTGTGATTTAACTGATAACCACCGTTTTCTAAATCAATAATCTGTGGATACCAAAATGGGATAATATTTTTGAGTAGAATTTCTTTTAGTTTGTTTTTATCTTGCTCCAAATCCAATAAACTTGATGATATCCCAACTTTTAATTGATTTTTTTTGCTTAAAGCATAAGCAAGTTTGGTTTTTAATTTAGTCAGCTTATTATATAGACGCTTCATAATTTTTATGATTGTTAAAAATATATTATTTAGGAGGGTGAATCTCTACGATATAATTCCTTAAAGATAATCCAGCATCAATCTTCATTACTGTTCCTGTAGTAAACCTTGAGAAATAATCTGATGCTAAATAAACTGCTGCTCGACCAATATATTCAGGGCTAATTGTACTTTGATGTAAGGGAGTATATTTATGATAGATAGGATTCCCTTTAATATCTTTGTTAACTCCACCAGGGGCAATGCCGTTGACTCGAATACTGTGAGGTGCTAAGTCTATTGCTAATTCTTCTATTAGCATACCCAAAGCAGCTTTGGAAGCACTATAACTGAGAAGACGCCTTAAGATGAATTGGTGTATTGAAGTAATGAAAATAATATTTCCTTGAATTTTATTAGCAATCATCATTTCAGAAATAAGCTTAGTTAGATACATTGGCTTTAAAATATTCGTTTGAAATGTCTGGTTTGCTTCTTCTAGTTCAAAATTTTTAATGCCAATTTTATTAAATTGGATACCTACATTATTAATTAATATATCAAGTTTAATCTTATTTTCAATAAAATAATTATGTAAATTATCAATGTCTTCAGTTTTAGATATATCTGAAATAAACCATTTAGATGTTATTTGATATTGAGCAAGTTCTTGTTCTAGTTTTAAGCATTTTTCTTCAACTAGATCTGTAAAATAAATATTAGCTCCTTGTTTAGCCATTTCCAGAGCAATACTTTTACCAATATTTTGTCCTGCTCCAGTGATCAGAACATTTTTTCCTGCCAATAGTTTGTTTTCTAAGACTACTTTTGGTTCAACTTCTTTAACTTGAACAATAGTTTTTTGTTTCATTAAAGAAGGATTCATAAAAATTTTGTAGGCAGCTTTTAAGCGATTTTTAAAGTTCATCTTTTGTTCAAACCTTTTTTAAATAAGACAAACGACTCATCTTGTTTTTGAGTCTGGACATAAGTGATTGGAAGATATTAAATAGATTAATAATTTCTTCATAAAGTTTGATGTGTATTTTTTTATAATATGATTCAGGTATAACCTGAAAATCACCATAAGTTTTTTGACATCTTAATTTTTGTTTGGGAATTTTAGCTGCATTTATTTCATTAAGAACTTTATGTAATTCCAGAGCTAAATTAGAAAAACCTAATTTTTCGGCTATTTCTATCATTAAAGGCATAGATTGTTGATAATTTTTTTTTCGTTGTTTAGCATAGTGACAATACAGAATACCTCCATCTAAGCAATCTTCTAATTCATTAACTAAACGAATTAACCATGTATTGCGATCTATCGTATCGAGTTTGTGTAATTGTTGATTAAAAGTGTTTAAGGTATCTAAATCTGGTTTTGTGTTGAGATATCGATAAATATATTCTTCTACTTCTTCTCCCACAATATTTCTGACTTTTTGTCTTTTAGAATCAGAAACACCTTTTGTCAAGGTACCAAAATCTCCATGACGATAAATTGCATGAAGTAAACCAGCCGCAACTAAAGTTATCGGTACCTTAAGAGAGGCTAAAATACTAGCAGTACCTATAAAATGTGCCATAGAAGTTTTACCAGAAGGACGATACATTCCACTCAATTTAATCATTGCTAGTTGATAGGCTTTTTGAATCAGCAGTAAATCTTGTTGGCAATAACCATTAGATTCCAGTTGTTTAAAAAGTTCTAAATTAGTTTGTGCATATAAAGTCATTTTTGAGTGATTAAATTTATTCTATATTTTAAACAGGATAATAAGTTTCAGATTATCAATTAATTTCAAGGAATTTCTTGTATTTACTTTCTCGTATAAAATCAACAACTTCTTCATAGTTTATAATATCATCAGCTAAATTATGAGTAGATATTTTTTTCATTTTTGTTTTAACTGGAACTGAATAAGTGCCTAAATAACTAAAAATTTTATCTAAAGTTTGTTGATGTCGATCGGGATTTAAGAGATGAGTTTCATAAATTAATTTTAAGCTAGGAAAATTTTGAATAATTTGTTGCTCTTTTTTATCTATTTTTTCATACCATTCTAAAAGTTTTATTAATTGTTGACAATCTATATAAATTGGTGCTTTGATTAAAGGAGTTTCAGGGGTATCGTGCCATTGCTTTCTGGCATTAGCAATCAGATCGGAAATTGCTTTTCGCAAAGTATTATTTCGTTTTAAATAAATAATTTTCCAATTATTTATGCATAAATCTTCTATGAATTCTATTGGGGTTTGATGAAATCTTGATAAACTAACAATAAGTTGATCAATTTTTAGATCAAAACCGTAAAAATGACAAGGAGATTTTTTCACTTGAATATTCAGATAAGTATGAGGAAATAAGACTTTTTTAAAATAAGAATTAGCAAATAGGGAAAATATTTCACCGCCAATGAATATTGAAGGATGAGATTGTAATAAATCAGCTAGTAAAGTACTCCCTGTTCGATAATGAGCCAAGATCATAAATTTATGCTTAGGCAGACTTGATTTTAAAGAAAAAGAAGTTAAATAATCTAAAATTTCTTTGTTTCTAATTTTAAATTCAGCTTGAAGTTTAGTCATTATGAAGTTTTTTCTCAACTTGTTGTAATAAAGAAAGTAAAGATTCTTGAGTATGAACCGAGGGATTACATTTTAACCCCTCTTGAACGTTAACTAAAACTCCTTGATAATTGCCTAGTTGAAATTGTCTCTTAGCTCGATCAAGTGCAAAGACTGCATAGTTTTGTAAGGCTTTTTTGGATAAATAATCGCTAACAGCATCAGGTAAATAACTTTTGGAAATTTCAATAGTTTTGCGGGTATCAGCTAGTTGTTTTGCAGACTCAATGAGATGGAAAGATTCTGAATCAGAATGCTCTCGAAAGTAAGCCAAAGGCTGAGGTTCATACCAATAGGAATAGTTAACAGCAATACGTTTCCACATTTCCCAATCAAATGCAGACTTTGCTTGAGGACAAAACCCTCCTAATTGTTCATAAACTTCTCGTTTAACAACAACGGCAGGACATTGAAAGCGACATAATGTTGCTATTTTTTCTAACCAATTATCAATAATACCTGGAGTATCTCTTTCTAAAATTGATAGACGAGATTGGTCCCGATCATTAATATAAAAATGGCGACAAAAAGCTGCCCCAACAACTGGTTCTCGATCAATACCAGCTCGTAAAGTTTGATAAAATTTAGGTTCAACCCAATCATCATCATGGAGAAGATGTACCCAGTAACCTTGCGCTCGTTGAAGACAGATATTAAAAATATGTGGATGACCTACATTTTCAGCAGTTTGATACAAAGAAACTCGATCTCCTGCTACTTTTTGAATAATTGCTAAAATTTGTTTTTCAATACCTGAATTATTCGTATCATAAATAACTTCTATTTGCATTTCTTCAGCATTAGGTGCTTGTTCAATGACAGTGGTTAATGCTTTTTCTAAGTATTGCAAACGATTATAAACTGTGATTATTACAGACCAAAAAGGTCGCTTTTTAGTTTGAGGAAGAGGAAAAATCGGGGGAAATTCAAATTGGGTATTGCCAGCATTCATAATTCCCAATTCGACTAACTGATGGCTATTTTTGAATTTAATAGACTCATGAGGATTGTAGAGAGTTAAGCTATTATGATTCTTTATAACTTTAGCATATTCAGAATACTGCATTCCTTCACCATAATGTTCTTTTCTCAGAATCTCCTCTTGAACATAATTTAAAAAAGAGGAAAAGAACTTAAAATGCAATAAGCAACCCGTTTCAGAAGCAATTTCATCAGATGAACAATTGGTAAAATGTTGACCTCCAGCCAAAACTCTTTCTTCGCCATATTTAATTAGAGGAACTTTGCTTAAGTAATATTGCCCTTCTGAGCCAAATACTCTTTGTCTAACTCCTCCAAAATAGCCAAGTTGATTGCGATAAGGAGTACAGAAATCATACTTATTATGATAAAATTTCCGATCAAAATAAGGACAAATATCCAAAAAATTTTGTCCAGTTTCATAATAAGTTTCCTGAATAGAGCGATCGGAATACATATCTAATAAAATCGCATTCATTGCTTTTTTTTGCTGGCGATCTAATTGTTCACAAAGCTCAGTAATGGTTTTAGTTTCGCACTTGGGATAGTAAAACAGTTCATCTGCATCAATGATAAGACACCAATGATTGATTCCATAGGTTTTTAATAAAATCTCAAACCAAGCTGAACCAAAATTTGCTCGATTAAAAGAGAGGCCACTTTGCCAAAGATAGACATCCTGTTGTTCAGATAAATAAGAGCAAGTTTGATCGCTAGATTGATTATCAATTATTAAAAATTTACTAATACCTTTTTCTCGATAAAATGATAAAAAATAAGGCAAGCGTCTAGCTTCATTTCTCACCACAACACAAGCTAAGATGTCATTGGAATTTAGAACAATTTTTTTGTTGTCGTAACGCTTAAGTTTATAGAATTTAAAAGCCGCCTCAATCCCTTGTTTTTTAGTTAAAATTTCAATTAAATATTTATGAATTTCGGACTCATTAGAATTTATTTCAATAGCTTGACAAAAAACTGACAAGGCTGAATCTAATTTTTCTTGTTCTAAAAATATTTTTCCTAAGTAAAGATAAGCTTTAATATAATTTTTATCGAGTTGAATTGTTTCTTGATATCTGCGAATAGCTTGCTCAATTTTCCCCTTTAAATGCCATGCTCTGGCAAGTCGAAAAATAGTTTCGGTAATTTTTGGTTGTGATTCCATTGTCAATATTGCAATTAATGTCAATTTATATCAATTAAGTTTTTTAGCTGCACGACGACGATCTAAAGATGCTTTAAGAATTCGTAGATAATCACTTTGAGAAGCTTGGCGTTGTTGAATACCTTTGTTCATTTTATGTAAGCGTCTTTTTGCTACTAAATTAGGTGGATTTATTATTTTTAAATTTAACTCAGTAGCTCGAATATACCAATCAGGAAATTCAGCCTGTTGCCACTGAGATTGAAACTCACCAACACGGAAAAAAGCATCTCGTTTAATTATCATTGCAGAAGGTATATATCCTGTCATTAGTTCAGGATTGCAATAAATTTGTTTTCTGATATTTTCATCTAATTCTGGACTGTAAAACTGTTGAACTTGACCAAATGCTAGATCTACTTCAGGATTATTATTAAATATTTCTATCTGAAGTTTTAACTTATTTTCTACCCAAAGATCGTCAGCATCCAAAAAAGCAAAAAAGTTACCTTTAGCCAGACTAATCCCATAATTACGAGCAGTAGCTGTACCACTATTCTCTTGATAAAAATATTTTAAAACTGAGCCAAAACTTTTAACTACTTCTGCTGTTTTATCAGTTGAACCATCATCTATAACAATAATTTCTATGGGATTATAGGTTTGTTGTAAGACACTATTAATAGCTTCTGATATATAGCGATCGCCGTTATAGACAGGTATAATTACGCTAACCAAATAATTATAATTATTCATTTTTATGTCAAAGTATTTGATTGAGTATAGGGTTGATTTTTATATAAAACATTCCTTAATTCACAAAATGATAAAATCTGTATACTTTAGGTTGATTGACGTTTCCTTTGAATAGAATTTCTAATCAGTTTCAATAAATTCTGTGTATTTTGTTGAGAATTTAAAGATAAATTAGTATCATGAACCCTTTTATTTAGTAATACTTTGGGCATAACAGCCATAGGAATTTGAGCATCATTAGCACGAGCAAACCAATCAACATCCTCAGCTACAGCAAATTCAGGATTTAATTTGCCAATTTTCTCAAATAAAGTTTTTCGTACTACTAAAGTTTCCATAATTTTGCCGATATGTTCCCCTTCTAATAATTCTGTTCTAAATCCTGATGGTGGTGAATGTCCTGGTTCTAAAAAAAAGTTAACTTTAGCAACTGTATATCCAATTTCTGGATGCTCGCTCATGTATATTACTTGAGTCTCTAGTTTATCAGAAGTCCAAGTATCATCATGGGAAAGAAAGGCAATTAATTCTCCTTTTCCTAGCTCAATTCCTTGATTATAAGCATTAGCTATACCCTTACTATCTTGGACAAAATAACGAATTTGAGGATAAGATTGAGCTATTTTTGGGGTGTTATCCGTGGAGCTTCCATCTATCACAATAATTTCATAATTACTATAGGTTTGATTCAATATACTGTCAATCGCATTTTGTAAATAACGCTCACCATTTTTAACGACAATAATTACACTAACAAGAGGATTTTTTATCATAAAATTGTATCCCAATTTATTATTATTATTAGAGTTATTTCACTAACTTGACACAAGCAACTGCTCTAGCAGCAGCAGCATTATCAAGTTGAACAGGAAATTTGTTAGGACGCTTTTCTTCTGGTAACATAATCCAATCAACATATTCACATTTTTTACATTGTTCAACTGAGGAAAATTGCCAACCTTTTTGAGTATAAGAAAAAAAAGTATGTGTTATATCTGATGGCTTGAAAGCAGAGATTGCTTGTTCTAATAAATTATCATCAAAAACCTGCTGGGTTTCTAAGTTAGAATATTTGCCAAAAGGAACAGTTAATAATAAACTTCCACAAGGCTTAAGAACGCGACGCATTTCCTGAATAGCTAATAAAAAATCTTTACTTTTCTGTTGTTTGTCTGTATCTTTGCCCGTAAATTGTCGATTATCTAAGCCAATATGTTCTAAAGTAGAAATACAAGCAATTTGGTCATAAAAATTATCTTGAATAGGAATACTTCGTAAATCTTCAAATAAATAGGAAATACCTCGTTTCCAATGACAATTAAACTCCGGGGATAAAGTTAAAATATGTAACTTCTTATTTTGCCATATTGGTTGTTCTAAAATAAAATCATGATTCAGAGCAGAACCAGCATCAAGAATTGACTCTGAGTTATGATTTAATTGGCAAAATAACCAAGGATATTCTACACATCTCTCATCTACACCATAACCATATCCTGATGGTAATGACTGATTTAGTTTAAATTTAGATATCAGGTCAGAATTAGATAATGTTTCACTAATTAGCTGTTGACGATAAACTAAATAACCGGGATACCAAGGAATTTGTCCAGCTTCAAGATGTTTTTTGATAATTAATTTAGTTGCTTTTTCTAGCATTTTAATTAATAAATTTAACCAGGAAGTTGAGTATTTTGATTTCTTCGTCTATCTAAAGATTTTTTGAGAGCATTCAGAAAGGCTGAATAACTTCTCTTTCGATCTCTACTAATATTATCTTGATGAAGACGATAATATAAGGTAGTCTCTTCAAGCATCCCTATTTTGATGCCAGCTTCTTTATTTCTCATAAACCAATCTACATCTTCGCTTTGTTGTAAATTGGGGTCAAAATACCCTTGTTTTATAAATAAAGATTTTTTATATATACCTGCTCCTAAATTGACATTAATAGTTGCTTCACCAAATTCTTCAAATATTTTTTTTCCTTGTTGATTTTCTTTCACTACCATACATTGCACTCTACCCATAGCTGCTTCTAAATCAGGCTCTTGAGTCAAAGAATTTAAGAGTATTTCTAAATGATTATCTCCCCATATATCATCACTATCCAGAAAAGCAATATATTCTCCTTGTGCTATTTTAATACCTGTATTTCTAGCTGCTGCTGGTCCACTATTTTCTTGATAGATATAGTTGATTTTATCGCTAAACCCCTTAGCAATACTTGCTGTTTTGTCCGTTGATCCATCATCAATAACTATAATTTCTAGAGGTTCATAGTTTTGCTTACTAATGCTTTGCAGTGCTTCTTCTAAATATTCTTCTGCATTATAAGCAGGGACAATAACACTAATTAAAGAATTCTTAAACGACATTTTTTAATGAGATGATTAAATCAAAGATTACTTGAGGAATTGATTCGATTTCAGTTCCAAGATTGAGATAATAACAAGGTAATTTTTCAGCAGTTTTAGTCATTATTTTACAAGCTTCTTGTCCTGTTCCTGGTAATTGTTTAACTGTACTAGGGACAAGAGATGATATTGCAGTAATCACCGAAGTTTTTGTTAAAGTTGTCTCTTGTTTTTCTGTAATTCGAGGAACTAAAATTGCTTTGAGAGGAAAATGTTTGATAATCTTGTATGGGAAATGTTCATTCAGAAAATAAAGAGCTTTTTCTTCTCCTAATTTTTCATAATTGCTAATGATTGGCTTCAAAAAAGGTAAGCGATCTACATCATCAGGCTTTTTCTTCCCTGTAGAATAAATACTAAAAGCTGTAGGCTTAGGTTCAGAAGTTATTAAACTATAATCATCACTAAGATAAAATAACTCAGAATTAAGACAAGATAACGCTGTAGTTGACTTTCCCGAACCACCTTTTCCTACTAATAAAACACCACCGCTAGGAAGTCCTACAGCTCCCCCATGAACCATCTGAATACCTCTTTTTCCTAACCAAAGATGGAGAATTGTTCTTAGAGGCGATCCGGTTTCCCAATAGGGTACTAATTCAGAATTATTAACCCAATAAATTCCTAAATTACGTTCATAATCTAATAAGCTTAAAGCATTAGCACCCCATTGAAAAGATGTGTGAATACGATCGCTATTTAAACCCCAAATTTCTCCTCTTTTCTGTAGATGCTGTCCCTGCCAGGGGGGAGGTGGCATCATGGTATTAGTGGAGGTGCTATCCCAAATACAAATTGTTAAGTCAGGATTAGCGATCGCTTGTATTTCTAAGTGTGCTAATGCAGTAGTTAAAGGATAAATTAAAGCCTCTCCTGCAAAACACAAACGAACTGTTAACCCAGAAATTTCATAAAAGAGAGTGATTTTACTACCTACGTTCGTTTCTGCTTGTCGGTATAAATCATAAACTTCGTCAAAAAAATCCAGAGGCTCTTTCTGGGGTAATAATTCACTAAGAATATTTGGTTTTTGAGTCACTTTTTAAATATTTTTATTCAAAGTAAATAACTATATTTTTTTGATGCTTAAATAAGAGTGTCTGCTTTGGCATTTGGCCAACCCATTTCATCAACTTCATGGATTGGATCTAAAGCTAATAGCTCTTCCATATCTGTGTATTTTGATAGGATAGGAGGTTCAAAAGGGAGTTTTTGTTGATTATTATCTGTTGTGGCTTTTACTTCCTCTCTGTTTTGATTTTCCCCTTCATTTATTGGAGCTACAATAATAATTTCTTCTTCTCTTAGTTGGGTAATTAGAGAGTTTACTGCTGTTTCTATTGTTTCGCGATCGCCTTCATATCTTTCTGTCATTTCGGCAATTATTTCTGTTGTTGAATGGCCTTTTTCTATTGCTGACCAAATGTCTGCCCCTGTATTCAATAAACTATAATAGTCTCCTTTATCTAGGTTGACTATGACTACTTCACCTTCGATTGTTTCTTGAACTACTTTCGGACTGTTTATTTGAAATCTTTCTGATTTTTCCATTTCTTGATTTTACTGAAATAATTAATTATTTTTATATTTTAGCATTATGAGCAACCTTGACAATATTATTATTGCGGATATTTAGTTTGATTAACACAATCCAAATACTAAATACCATATATCAAGAGACATCTAATATATAAATAAATTATTCTATAGCAATTATCAACGTGGTTGCGAAAAAAATCTAGAAATTAGGGAAAATTAGGGAAAATCTGCGTAAGTCCTGATTTCAAAAAAAAATTCCCCACCCTTGCACAAATTAAGGATGGAGAATATCACAACTTGAGTCAAACAAATAAACTAAATCAATTTAACATCTGGATACTCAGCAATCATATCATCAGAATTCAAAGTATCCCCACTTGCTTGAGGAGTCCACAGCACTTCAACAGCTAATAACTGTTCGCTAGAAATAGAACCCATTTGACTTAAAGCACGCCTTAAATCTTCTGTACTATTAATAGTTGGTAATATTAATTTCCCTTGAGTACCAACAATAAGAGTAACTACAATATATTCTCCTGGTGCTTCTGGTTGCTTAGTCACCAGTTCACCATTAGTGTCACTAACTGGCAAAGAAGTTTGAACATCTTTAGAAATTAATTGATTATTGTAGTTAGAAAGAGTTTCCTCAGAAAACTTACTCCGTTCAGTCAGAGCATACTGATTAAATTTTGCCTCCGCCGAGTCTAACCTTGCTTGTTCACTGTTGGCAGCACCATAACTCCAATATTCGGGGTGACGTAATAAAGATAATGTCGTCTCTTGGAGAACTTGTACTCTACCAGCAGCAGAACCGGTATCAGCATTTTCAGCTATTCTATCAAGATCTATTTGTAAACTTCTAGCTTCTGCCAATAAACCAACTTGTACACGAGCAACAGAAACAGTCGGGTTATCACTATAATTCTCAAACTCATCTCCTTCACTTGCTCTGCGGAAACTACTAACCAAGAAATTAGCGATCGCGATAAAAATCAAAATTGTAAATAGACTGCCAAACCCACCGAAACCAAAGAAAGGTATCAAGAAGGGAAAACCAAAACCACCCCCTCGATAGTAACCGCCCCCTCGATAGTAACCACCTCCGGGACCACGAGTAGGTGATGTATAGCTGCGACTGGGCATTCTAAAGGAGCCACCACCCATGCGCCCTCCACTTCGAGCGGCCATTGCTGCATCAGCTTGACTGAAAACTAAGGTTAGAACTAAACCAATGACAAAAAATGATTTGAGAATACCTTTGATGTTGGAAAACAGTTTTTTACTCATAAGTAATTGTTAATATTGCTATACATATTCAATGTACCGCTTTATTTCTGGACTGTGGAGTTAAATATAGTTGTTTAATTATTGGGATATCCCTACTTGATAAGTCAAAATTCAAAAATCAAAAGTCAAAAGTGATTTATAAATGCTCAAACTTAATCAGGAATTACTTCTGAATTCTAAACTTTGGGTAGCGCTATATCTAAAATTTATTCTAAGAAACTGTTTGAAAAGTATTGCATAGAACCGATGAATCCGCGCAAACCTAACCCCCCTACCCCCCTTGCCTACAATGGAATGGGGGTTAATAAGCCTCTCTCAAAAGCAGGAGAGAGGTTTTTATGAGTTTACAAACAGCTTCTAAATCAAAACTTACCCATGACTTACAAAAAACTATGGTTTGAGATTGCTATCCGTTCCGGACTGCTCCGCAAACCCTGTCAGTCGCAATGAGGAAAATAGGTTGTACTGCGTAAGTCCTATAAATTTCCAAAATAATAAGGAGACTGATAAATCTATAAATTGCTGTAAGGGTTTGGAGATCAAACCCCTACTAACCTCATATAACTTCAACTTCTGACTTTTGAATTCTGACTTCTAACTTCATGCAACACCGCCTCCAACAATAGTAACTATTTCCAATTTATCCCCTGACTGCATTTCAGTTTTTTCCCAAAATTGTCTATGTAGAATCTCGCCATTATATTCTACAGCTACCAAACGAGGATTTAACCCCAACTCTTCCAGGAAATTTGGTAAGAGTGTCTGGGGTAAACAAGTACGAGTTTCTCCATTAACCTTAAGCGTAATTTGATTTGACATTAGACATCTCCAAATAATGAAAAATAAAACCAATTATCCCACTTTTATTCATCAACTCTTTCTCCCTGCTCCTTGCCCCCTACTCCCTGTTTTCTAGAGATATCTATTCTGATTTAAGCAATTAATAATGCAAGAATTATTTAATTATTAATTCTTCAAGAGAGGCTAAAAATATTAATTAGGGTTTGCTGAAAAAGTCTTTTTTAAGGAGTAGGGGAGTAGGGAAGTAATTTTTTTGCCGAACTATGGGTAAAAAATACTAAATTTTTGAGCATTAAAAGCTGAAAACTTAGTATTTTTTACCGAATAATTAAGGTTTAAAGCCTCTTGTATAAAGAAGAAACAATGAATTTATTTTCCTTTTATTCAATCCTCTTTCTTTTAGGAAGAGGTAATTATCAATTATCCATTATTAAACGACCTAAAAAAGCTAAAACCTTTATCTGTAAATTCTTTGATATTTAATCAGCAAGCCCTAAT
>JBCDJM010000007.1:0-58326 GCA_038747755.1 Cyanobacteria bacterium P01_H01_bin.35 | reverse complement strand
CAGAGGAGCTGCCTCTTGCAGAGGAGCTGCGCTAACGCTTTTTCGTATAGGGAATGCTCCGCAAACATGTCGCGTTTGCGTTAGCATTCCGTAGGAAAGCGAAACGGCGACGCGGGGTCGCACCGCTATTCCCTATTCCCTCTTCCCTCTTCCCTAGCGCTATATAGATATCTACGAAAAAACAAGGTTTCTTGGTTCTCCTGTGTAAGTCCTGTTTATTTTAATCAAGAACCTTTGAAGAAGTCAGAAGTTAAATTTATCAAAATAATTGGGATTAAGAAGCCTTATGGTATCAATTATGACTAATCTATCCAATTAATTAATCTAGGACTTACGCAAAGAAACCCGGTTTCTAGGGTAAATCATTGTTTTGAACATATAGACTTCTACAAGAAACCGGATTTCTGGGTTCCAATGCGTAAGTCCGTGCCTTAACTCTTACAGCAGTTTTCATTTGAGTAAACCACAGTAGGGAGGTTCCATGGAACCTCCCTACAAGGTTTTGGTTCTGACGATGTGGTTTATCCATCATGTAGCGCTGTAAATTATCACAAATTTTTAACCTATAGTCAAAATTTTCTCCTTTCCTTTCCATCCAATTGTTAAAAGCGAGTGCATTATTCTGGAGTCTCTCACTTACCGAAAATTTATAATATTGGGAAAAAACTATAACTGAAGAATAGCCTCAAATATTAGGAAAACATTAATAAAATTAGTATTGCACTGGTGTAGTGATGTAGTAATTACAAGTGTTTTGACAGTCTAATGCAGGGTTTTAGAAGACTAAATTTTAATTAGACTACAAAAATAGTTAAGTCTATAATTGAAATATTCTTAAGGTAATGTAATAAATTTTTGGGCAGTATAAAAAAAACACTAATCTCTCAATGTTTAAGGGAAATTTGAGGGAATATTTATAAATAAAGACTAACTAAATAGGTAGGCAAGAATAAACCTCACCATGTAACAAAATGTTAAGGCAGTTGAAACTCTTGAGATTGCTATCCGTTCCGGAATGCTTCCCTACGGGATGCTACGCAAACGCAAACCTTCCACTCCATTCAAGTCGCAATGACATACTGGTAAATTTTTTCACCTACCTACTTACTCTTGAGTATCTGGTTTCCTTTGTTTGCTTCTTTTTTGCAACAGGGGCAACCAGAAAGTAAATTTTGTTTTTATTAATAAAGTTGGATAGGGAAAATTTAATTAGTAATTAGGGAGACATTAACTATAGATTAAACAAAAAAATATTACTACAGCCTATTTTGAGACATTGGTACTCTTAAATCCCGTCTAATGGGAAAAACAGTATCAAAAAATACATTTATTTTTGATGTTAGTAGTTATAGAGGAACAGGTAGTATGAATTCATTATTACACTCAGAACAGACAATGCTAGAATCAGGGTTTAAAAATGCCCCGATAACAGCTTCGGATCGGTTTCTGCGTAATCGAATCAAAATAGTTGAAGATTTGTGGGAGTTAGTGCTAAGGCAAGAATGTGGCCAAGAATTGGTGGATATACTCCAGAAGATGCGCTCGGTTCATTCTCCAGAAGGACAAGCTCCTAACTTTATCGGTTCAGAAATTGAACAACTGATTGAACAACTAGAACTCAAAGATGCAATTCGAGCTGCCCGGGCCTTTGCTATATATTTTCAGCTCATCAATATTGTAGAACAACATTATGAGCAAAGAATTCAACAACTAGCTTATTCTCACAACAACAGTTCAGGACAACTAATCTTTAAAGATGATGTAGCTAAGGATGGTGAGACTTGTTCCCTACGGGTTGGCAGTATACCAATATGGAACGATAACAGAAGTAAACCAGAAGGAGAGGGTACATTTCATTATCTATTTCCTTTACTACAGACTCTCAATGTACCATATCAATTAATTCAACGATTAATTGATAACTTAGATATCCGTTTAGTATTTACAGCACACCCTACAGAAATTGTAAGACGAACAATTAGAACAAAACAGCGACGCATTGCCAAAATTCTCCAAGAACTCGATCAGGTAGATGAAAGCTTTTCCGAACTTGAGATAAATGGAGAAGAGGAAAATTCTTGGGTTTCATCTTGGGAAACAGAATCTCTCAAAAAACAGTTAACAGAAGAAATTCTGTTGTGGTGGCGTACAGATGAACTACACCAATTTAAACCTACTGTTCTAGATGAAGTAGAAACTACTCTTCATTATTTTAACGAAGTTCTGTTTGACGCTACTCCCCAACTGCATCGTAGGTTTAAGCAAGCTTTACATGGTTCTTTCCCTTATCTGAAACCACCAAGTTACAATTTTTGTAAGTTTGGTTCTTGGGTGGGAGCAGATCGTGATGGAAATCCTTTTTGTACACCACCGGTTACTTGGCAAACTGCCTGCTATCAACGTCAGATAGTCTTGGATAAATATATTAATGCTGTCGATCGCCTCAAAGAACTTTTAAGTTTATCCTTGCATTGGAGTGATGTTTTACCAGAATTGCTGGACTCGTTAGATCGTGACCATTTGCAAATGTCTGAAGTATACGAGCAATGGGCAATTCGCTATCGCCAAGAACCTTATCGCTTGAAGTTGTCTTATGTGAAAAAGCGTTTAGAAAATACTCGCGATCGCAACTTGCGTTTATATAATGGTAATGAAGTTCAAAGAGAAAAGGAAGTTCTTTCTCAACGTCGAGAAACACCAGGTATTTATCATTCTTGTTCAGAGTTTCTAGCCGAGTTACAACTAATTCAGCGTAACCTCGAAGAAACTGGCTTAAACTGTAGCGACTTAGAAAATCTGATTTGCCAGGTAGAAATTTTTGGTTTTAATTTGGCGCGACTTGATATCCGTCAGGAATCTTCTGTACATGAGGCGGTAATTCAGGAAGTTACTGAATATTTACAAATTTTGCCTAAACCTTATATAGAAATGTCGGAAGCAGAGAGGACTGAGTGGTTATCAACAGAGTTGCCTACTCGTCGCCCTTTAATTCCTACAGAGTTACCTTTTTCTGAGAGAACTTGTGAAATTATTAATACTTTCCGAATGTTGCGACAACTACAGGTAGAGTTTGGCAAAGAAATTTGCCAAACTTATATTATTAGTATGAGTCGCGATGTTAGCGATTTGTTAGAAGTATTGTTGTTAGCTCAAGAAGCAGGACTTTACGATCCGGCAACTGGTGCGAGTAGTATTCAGGTAGTGCCTCTGTTTGAGACTGTCGAAGACTTGAGAAATGCTCCCAGGGTAATGAACGATTTATTTAAGTTGCCTCTGTATCGAGCTGCACTTGCTGGTGGGTACGATAAATTGTCAGAAGAACCAAAGTCTGACTTAGAAACTCCTTATTTGCAAGAGGTGATGTTGGGTTACTCTGATAGTAATAAAGATTCTGGGTTCTTGAGCAGTAACTGGGAAATTCATAAGGCTCAAAAAGCTTTATATAAGATAGGTGAGGAATATGGTATTGCCTTACGGATATTTCATGGACGGGGTGGTTCTGTAGGACGCGGTGGCGGTCCTGCTTATAAAGCGATTTTGGCTCAACCTGGTAAGAGTATTAGTGGTCGGATTAAGATTACTGAACAGGGTGAGGTGCTAGCTTCTAAATATTCTCTGCCTCAGTTAGCAATGTCTAACTTGGAAAATGTTACTACTGCCGTGATTCAAGCTAGTTTGCTACATACGGGGTTTGATGAAATTGAAAGCTGGAATGAGATTATGGAAGAGTTTGCGGTGCGATCGCGAACTCATTACCGAAATCTGATTTATGAACAAGAAGATTTAGTCGAATTTTTCTATCAAGTTACACCAGTTCAGGAAATTAGTCAACTACAAATTAGTTCCCGTCCAGCTCGCCGGAAGAATGATAAGAAGAAGACAATTTCTGGTTTACGGGCAATTCCTTGGGTATTTAGCTGGACTCAAAGTCGCTTCCTTTTACCTGCTTGGTATGGTGTAGGAACTGCTTTACAAGAGTTTGTGGAACAAGAACCAGAAGAACACCTGAAACTATTGCAATATTTTTATCTGAAGTGGCCGTTTTTCACTACTGTTATTTCTAAGGTAGAGATGACTTTGGCAAAGGTAGATTTGCAAATTGCTCATTATTATGTGCGAGAATTATCTAAACCAGAAGACAAAGAACGGTTTGAGCAGTTGTTTGAGCAAATTGCGACTGAATATCGTTTAACACGAGATTTAGTGCTACAAATTTCTGGTCATAAGCGACCTTTGGATGGAGAACCAGACTTACAGCGTTCTGTACAATTACGGAATGCTACTATTATTCCTCTGGGTATGTTGCAGGTGGCTTTGTTGAAACGTCTACGCCAGCATGATATGGGTACGCCTGGTGTAATTCATTCCCGTTATAGTAAGAGTGAGTTATTGCGTGGTGCTTTGTTGACTCTTAATGGTATTGCTGCTGGTATGCGGAATACAGGTTGATGGATAATTGATAATTGATAATGAAAGAGTTTGCTAAACTCTAGTGGTACAGAAACCGGGTTTGTGTGAGTAGGTGTCGGTATTGTGAAATATCCAATACAAACCCGGTTTCTGATTTCTACAAAAACAAATTCTGACTTTAGAGAAACCGGGTTTGTGTGAGTAGATGTCGGTATTGTCAGATATCCAATACAAACCCGGTTCCTGGTTTCTACAAAAATACTATCAAATCCGCTTGATTGGACATAAAAAAATTCTCCAATCGTTATAACTACGCGCATCTTTGTAATTCTCTCTCCTCCTGACTCCTGACTCCTGACTCCTAAAGACTTAACGAATCTATAGCTGTTTAACAGGATTTGATATAACTTCTGACTTCTGACTTCTGACTTCTAACTTCCTTATCCCAGTTCATCTGCTACTAAAAGTCTGAGAATTTCTGTTACCTCTGCTGCCATCCGAGCATCTATTTCTACTGCTTCTTTATCAAAATCTCCTAACGCTCTTGCACCCCGTAAAGTCATAGCTATAGACCTAACTTTTCCCTGATATTCAAACTGAGTAAAACAAGTATAAGTCAGTTCTGTACGTTGACGACTGCCACTATATCCAAAACCTAATTTAGATAAAATAACAGGAGATTTAATACTATTTTGAATCCCCAATTTTTCCAGAGCAACATCCACATAACGAGCGCTATCTTTCCCAGCATTCCTAATAAAAGGTTGCAAATTTTCCCAAGACATTCCTGGTAATTTTGCTGGTTCTGGCAAATGATAATACCATCCTACCATCGACATAATTCTAGTTAGGTCGTAAGTAGTAACCGTATTTTCTCCAGTTTGGTCTTCTCGCTTTTTACTTTCCGACGCTGCACTCAATAAAACTTGATTATCTTGGGTAATTTCAGGATACAAAATAAATGGCTCTTCACCATATAAACCTCGAAATTCTGTATGATTATTGCCTGTAATTTCCTTCAACCATGATTCTAAATCAACATAAGTTTGGAAGCATTTAAACATTGCAGATAAAGCATTAGAACTACCTACCTTTTCTGCATAAGTAATTACATCTTCTACAGCTTCATTAAAGTCTATATTTTTGCCATCGCCTCGAATTTGACAGGTATTAATATCACTATTAAGAGAACAAATTACATTTAAAATTGGGATAATTTTAGTAGAACTCCAACACTGACATTTGTCAAGAGAGTTTCTACCTAACCAACGAGATTTAAAGGGTCCGCCAGCGGTACCAGCTAGGCAAATACAGGCTTCTTTAATATCAGGATGAATAAAGCTAAGACCCTGCTCATCAATGTTAGGTAGTTCGCCAACATGGGGAAAAGCTTTTGCTCCTGGGATGGCTAAACTAGGGAGAATTTTTAAATGTTCTGGGTAATTTTCTACCTGGTTTTGGTAGGGAGAATTTTTAATCCCTTTATCTAGAATAGCTAGTTTATAACCATTAAAACCAGCTTCAGCTTTTAAGAAGTCGTTGTAGACTTTTTCTCTGTCCATTGCTAGTAGTAAAGTGAAGGCTTCTTTTTGGCCAAAAGTGCCGAAAAAGTCTGCCACCATATTGAGGATTTGATCGTTAATATCTTCCATAATTTGATTTAGGAGTAAATTTGACTTTCTTCAGCAATATTTCTACTATAGCAATCCTAAATAGGTTGTGATAACTTTTATAATAGCTAATTTAAACTGAAAGCTTTGAAAATTATGAATTATGAATTCATAATTATGACTCCTAACTACCACCAAAATATTACAGCTAAAATAGGATTCCTACTATAACATTTTTCATTTTTATCAAAATAATACATTTTGGCTGCAAAAAGGCAACAAATTAACTGGAAACAGACAATAATTTGAGTTTTTTTTGTTGCTTTAGAGAAATGAACAGTTTTATTTCATTTAAAACCAAACTGCTATATATTAAAATTACTCCTAGTTTTTCCTGATTATTTTAAGTAATAAAAATTATTATAGTGTATTGAAAAATATTTTTAATTAACTTGATGAATTATTGATTTTTTTGATGATTTAAGCAAAGTAAATATTCACAGAATTTTGTTTTAATTATTACCTAACTTAGTAAATATAATGCTTAGGGTACCTGAATTATAATTCCTAGTCACTATAAAAATGTTAAAACTGAAATAGGATTGCTATGTATAGACTATTTTACAAAATTTTAAAGTATGCTAAATTTACGAGAGATTTCCTCTTTACCCCTGCTTAAGTCCAAATTATCAGCAGGATTTATATTTGGCTCGGCAATGATAGTAGCGATCGCCAGTGCAACTGTAATTTACCAACTCAATTATCTGACAGAAGAGAGTGGCAATGCTAGATTACTCTTAACTAAATTAAAGGAACAAGTCAGCAGACTTAATTCTCTAGAATGGGAGGGTATTTCTAAAGGTGAAATTGACGAAAATTTAACAGAAGAACTTGCGGAAAATAGAGAAACCACTGAGATTATTATTGCAGAAATTAGGCAACTTCAACAACAGGATAATCTAAATCAACTCTGGGATTTATATATCAGTTATGACAATATAATGAACAATTCTTTAGAGCTAATTGCTCAGAAAAAAATTGCCGAGGTTAAACAAATTAATGCTTTTGAAATTGATGAAATTTTCGATGAGCTATACGCTGAAATTAACATACTAGAAAAAATGTATGCAGACAAACATCAGGAGACAAGACAACTTGCCGATATAGGCACAACCTTTGCTTTAATTACGGCAGCCTTTGTGATTGGTATTTTATCCTATAAATATAGTCAAAGATTGTTGAATAAAAATCAACAGTTAGAAACTGCCTTAATCGATCTCGAACAAGCACAAGACCAATTAGTTCAACGGGAAAAAATGGCTGCTTTAGGACAACTAATTGCAGGGGTTGCCCATGAAATTAATAACCCTCTTGGGGCAATTCAAGCCTCAGCAAATAATACTGATAAGGCTTTAAAAGAATTCCTCAATGAACTCCCCCATTTACATCAACGTCTTAGTCCTAAAGAAGAAGATAGCCTTTTTCTCCTCATCACTCAAGCACTCGAAAGCCAACCTTCAATTAACTCTTCCGAAGCTCGCGCCCTCAAGCGTAGAATTATTACCCAACTTAAAGAGCATGACATTGAAAATGCTAGATATATTGGGAATCTCTTAGCAGACATAGGAGTTCCCGAAATATCTAATTTGTGGTTGCCCTTGCTCAAAGGTAAACATGGAGAATGGGCGATCGAATTCGCCTACAATTTGGCTTCCTCCTTTTCTAATAATCAGATTATTCTCCGCGCCGTTGAACGCTCCTCTAAGACAATTTTTGCCCTCAAAAGCTATGCTCGTTTTCAGCCCAATGGCCAAAAGGAGTTGATCGACGTCGTTAATGGGCTAGAAACTGTACTAGAAATTTATCACAATCAACTGAAACGGAATATTAATGTGATTCGAGATTATCAGGATATTCCTAAAATCTGGGTATATCCAGACGAACTAATTCAGGTCTGGACAAATCTAATTCATAACGCAATTCATGCTATGGAATCAGGAGGGACACTGACTATTACCACCCATCAACAGGAAAATGGCGTTCAGGTGATTATCAAAGATACTGGGTTGGGAATTCCGCCGGATGTGCTGCCCAAAATTTTTGACCCCTTTTTTACCACCAAGTCAGCAGGTGAGGGGAGTGGTTTGGGACTCCATATTTCCCAGAAAATTATTGACAAACATCAGGGATATATAAAAGTGGACACCCAACCCGGAGATACTGTATTTTATATAGGGTTGCCCCTTGGTAACTCTTAAATTTTCTAATTATAAAATATCTAGAAAGGTTAAGTATGTCTGAGATAGCAATTATTTGTGTTGATGATGAAATGCCTATTCTCAAGGCACTTAAAGAACAACTCCAACGTGGGTTTGGCAACAAATATATTTATGAGATTGCCCAAAGTGCTGAAGAAGCGTGGGATGTGATTGATGAGTTAGAAGAGGAAGGCGTGCAAATTCTGGCCATTGTTTCTGATTGGCTAATGCCTAATACCAAAGGCGATGTATTTTTAGCCCAAGTTCATCAACGGTTTCCAGAAGTTGTCACCGTGATGCTAACCGGGCAAGCTGACGAGGAGGCTATTGAGCGTGCTCAAAAAAAAGCCAACCTTTATGCTTGCCTCTACAAACCTTGGTCTGAACAAGAATTACAGCAAATTATTAATCAAGCTTTAAATAAGTAAAATATGAAAGGAGTCATTATTTGTGTTGATGATGAGTTGATGATTCTCCGAATTTTGGGGAAGGTACTCCGGCGCAATTTTGGCAAAGAATATAACATTGAGTTAGCTAATAGTGGTGCAGAAGCTCTTGATCTTTGTGCAGAATTGACAGCCGATGGTTTACAAATTCCTTTGATAATTTCCGATCACCATATGCCGGAGATGCAGGGGGATAGTTTGTTGATTCAACTCCACAAGCTTTATCCCAAAACGTTAAAAATTATGCTGACTGGTCAAGCTGATGCTAATTCCGTAGGAAATGTTGTTAATGCTTCTGCTTTATATCGGTACATCCATAAACCTTGGGATGAACCAGATCTAATACTCACTGTTGCGGAAGCCTTACGAAGCTTTACTCAAGAACAACAACTTGCCGAACAAAATGCGCTACTCAAGGAAATGAATGTTAGATTAGAAAGCTCTTTATCACTGCTATTATCGACCTTGGAAGCAACAGCGAATGGCATCCTTGTTGTAGATAATTCCGGAAAAGTCCTGATTTTTAATCAAAAGTGTGCTGAAATTTGGCAAGTAGATGCTTCAACTTCAATAGGTAATAATCAAAAGCTAATTGATTTTATTTTAGAAGCTTTGATTAAAGGAGATGCAGCAAGCTTTCAAGCATTACTACTTATGCAAGAAAATATTAAACAACGGGATTTTTTAATATTAAAAAATGGTAGAGTCATTGAGTATTATTCTCAATCTCAAACATTGTCAGGCAAAATTGTTGGTCAGGTCTTGACTTTTCGAGATGTGACTAGAGAAAAGCAAAAACAAGCAACCATTGAGTATAAAGCATTGCACGATCATCTGACTAATTTACCAAATAGAGCTTTATTCGATCGTAAACTTTCTGAAGCGATCGCCCAAGCTGCTGAACGTTCAGAAGTTATGGCGATAATGTTTCTAGATTTAGATAAGTTTAAGCAGGTTAATGATACATTCGGTCATGCAGTAGGAGACCTATTGTTACAGAGTGTTACTCAGCGTCTTGTCCTTTGTTTGAGAGAAGTTGATGTGATTTCCCGTTGGGGAGGAGATGAATTTGGAATTATTTTACCGGAAATTCGCTGTCGAGAAAACGTGATTGAGATTGCTGATAGATTAATTAAAGCTATGCAGCCAGCATTTGTATTGGAAGATCATCACCTTAATGTTACAATCAGCATTGGGATTGCTTTATATCCTAACGATGGTTTAGATAGTAGCACATTACTTCGGAGTGCTGATACGGCGTTGTATCAAGTCAAGAGAGCTGGGCGTAACAATTATTGTTGAGGCTAATTTGAGAAAGTGTTCCTAAAGCCCGGTTATGATCGAGCTTACAGCGGTTTAATGATGAATAAACCACAATCATACTGACTCCTTACTCATTACTCCTTACTCCTTATATCATGTCCGTTTAATTAGTGATAAAAAAACCTTCTGCTCCTGATATACTGCTTATTTCTTCTCTTCCTCCTGACTCCTGTCTCCTGTCTCCTGTCTCCTCCTTAATTTATTTATAACTGTTCATCCGGACATGATATTACTCATTACTCATTACTCATTACTCCTACAACAGTTTTGTGGTCTACTCAACTGAAAAGCACTGTATGATATCATGTCAGGTAGCATCGGTATTGTAAGCGCGAAGGTGAGGAAGAAGCTTTAAGAAGAGCAGTACCATGAGAGCTTATAATTATAAGTATTTATTTATACTAAATATTGCTCCAACTGGTTTAATGACTTAAATCACTAAAACATAGAAGTTTAACTCACTATTTAATCTCCGTTTAAACACCAAAAAAAAATGCACAAATCACATACATAACTGAAGGAGAGTGTCAATATAAAAATATAGGGAGTGGAAAGAAATACTAATTAATTTTCCCTCAGCTCTTAGTCTCTATAGTAAAAGGATATAGAACCATGCTATTTAACAAAAATATAATAACTACTGAAAATCATCCCATTAATTCCGAGTCAGTAGCAAAAAAATTAGAAAATCTAGTTAATTCATCTAAAAAACAATCAAAGCCTCCTTTATATATGATTTGGTTAAAAGATCAAAATGGACATTTAACCGCACATTGGACAACTCAAGATTAAAATATGTTAATTAATCCTGTTTTTGAGATGGCCATAATATCACAATAATCGGCGATCGTACTAATCATTTTAGCGATCGCCGATTCTAGTTAAAACTTAAACTGAGTCCGCAATGTACTAACCCAAATAGTATCATTAACATCATCATGATTAGGATTAGTAATCACAAATAAACCCGGAGTTACAGAAATAAACTCATTGACTTGGAAACGATAAATCGCCTCTATATGTATAGATGTGTCATCATCTTTCAAGGCATCATCATCACCCCCATCAGTAACAATAGGAGGCACCCCAACCATCAGACCACCCAGATTTCCTTCTCTCCATAAGTCTGGGAAGGCAAAATATAACATTCCATTAATGATAGTAATATCATCATCATCATTATCATTGCTAGTTTCAGGTCGCGCCCAGGTAGAACCAAACCAACCTCCCACTTCCAACTTTTCATTCACTCTCCAATGAGCTTGTAACCCAACGTTATCTGCAGTCGTGGCAACACCATCGAAGGGGTCTTGAGCTTTAAAACTACCAGTACCATTAGTAATATCTACCCCATCGTCACCCCAATACTTACGCACATAACCCAGGGTAAATGCCAAGCTATCAGATGGTTCAATCACAAGTTGACCTAATGCACTGTAAGCACCATTAAATGCACCCGCACCCTCTTGAGGATTTGCTGGATCGTCTGCTAAGTAAGCAACATTTACCTGAAACTTATCATTAAATGCGTAGCTAAAACCAAGACCTGCATTAGCTGGACCTCGGAAACTGGTTGGGTTCCGTCGTCCGAATCTAGAAATAGTCCCATCCCCTTCATCTGCAAAGGGTGTCAGAACTAAGGAAACGTCATCTAGGTCAACTCCAATCGGACCGATGAGAGCTTGGGCACGTTCTCCAATAGGAAACTGATAGAACATCAGGTCAATACCAACATCATCACTACCATCACCTTCATCAATAGAGGCAAGAGTCATTAAGGTATTGGTGAGTTCTGGTTCGCTCAACTCATTCAGATTATTAGCTTGTAGACGAGTGAATAGCAAATCTTCTCCAGTAAAGCTAGTCTCAAACTCTAGCCTAACACGATAAGAAAAAGAGGTCTCAGTTTTGTCATTGCCAGAAGATTCTCCACGGGCTTCTGCTCTTTCTCCAAAGGTATCATTTAACCAAAACAGAACTTCACCATTGAGTTTGGTGGTAGTGGAAAATTGATTTGCTTCTAGTTCGGCGGTGCGCGCTTCTAAAGAATCTACACGACCGCGCAATGCTGCTAGTTCGGCTGCAAATTCTTCTTGTAAGCGTTGCAATACAGCTAAGTCTTCTCTGGTAACTAAGTTAGTCGTTGCTGCTGCAATTAATTCTGTAATTCTGTCTAGGCAAGCATTTAATCCGGCAGCAAATTCAAAGCGAGTCATGGCGCGGTTGCCTTTGTAGGTGCCGTCAGGATAACCTGCGATACAACCATAACGTTCTACTAATGATTGTAATGCTTGGAATGCCCAGTCTGTAGGTTGGATATCTGATAATTGGGAGACAGATGTTACCTGATCTATTGCCTCTTCTGCTTCTAGCTCAGATACACTAGGCATTGCTAATGAGGGGTCATCCATTGGTAGGGGACGAAATGCCTGGGCAATTTGTATTGGGGAGTTGGCCTGGGCAGGATTGGCTATAAATAATGTGGCACTGAGAATAACAGGACTATATTTTCTAGCTTTATTGAAAGTTTTTTTCATTAATTTTTGACTCACACCTACTCAATTGTTTGTGGTATCCTCTACTTAGTAAAGGATAAATACAAAATAATATCCTAGCTGACTGCTTTTCAAGGCTTGTCAGAACGATGATAAGTTATTAAGTCTATATATTTTAACTCTTTATTTAGAACTGTCAAGTTTAAAAGATTAACTGGACTTTTGGAAAAAAGTAAAACAAAATTACCTCAATTTTTTCCATCCAGGAGATGATGCCTGAGTCTATCTCCAACGGCAATAAAAATTAACATTTGGCTTGTTATAGTTAGTTGTGAATTTCTTGATAACAAATAATTGTTTTTTTGTATTCCCTATTCCCTGCTCCCTACTCCCTATTAGATATTCTGCTCCTCCGACCATTTCTTCAACTCTTCTAAAAACCCGACCGCTGTCCTGCCAAAATCAGTTATCTCATAGGTTACTGCAAAAGGCTTGGTACTAACTACATTACGTTTAACCAAACCATCATCCTCCATTTCTCTTAGCCTTTGAGTTACCATCTTTTTGCTCGCTCCGCCAACTTGACGAACTAGATCGCCAAAACGTACGGGTTTATCCTTGAGATGCCAAAGAATAGAACCTTTCCATTTTCCGCCTATAAGCCTCATTCCGCGTTCAATTGGGCAAGGTTTAAGACAAGGTTCAATTGCTCGCTTGCGACCTAGCTCGTCCATTTCTATTTCTACTTTATAACTCATTTCTCACCTGGTTACTAAAAGTATACTGGTTGACTATACTAACTTGATTTTATATATTTCAATTATGGCAGTAACCAAGAATAATATTCCATATTTCAAGCCTCCTGCTGAAACAGGAGGTACTGATAACTAATAGACATCTCCAAAAATAAAAAATAAAATCAATTCAAGATATGAAATAAACAATTTTCTAACCCTATTCCCTATTCCCTACTCCCTATTCCCTGACTTCTGCAAGAAGTATAGTAACTGAAATGACAAATAGTAAATCAATTAAGGTCAACTAATGAAAACTCTGCTCTTAATTTTAGGAAAAGAAACTAACGAATTTGCTAAAGGTAACTATAATCAAAGTCTTTTTATGATCGCAGTAGAAACTTTAAAAGCTAGTTATGAGGTTTTGACGACTATTGTTGAAGACAGCTATGATGTTCCAGAAGAAATTGCCAAATTCAAACAAGCTGACGCAGTAATCTTTCAATACCCAGTCTACTGGTTCATGATGCCAGCATCATTAAAGCGGTACATGGATGATGTCTACGCTTATGGTGATTTTTTTGCCTTTAGTGCTGGTGAATATGGATCGGGTGGACTAATGAAAGGTAAAAAGTTTATGCTCTCTACTACCTGGAATGCACCAATAGAAGTCTTCAATAATAATAATCCCAATAGCTTTTTTGCAGGGCGATCGGTAGAAGAAGTGTTGCTGCCAATGCGTAAATCTCAGGAATATTGTGGTTTAGAGGAGTTACCTCATTTTTCTTGCCACAACATTGTTAAAAATCCTCAATTTGAGTCAGATAAAGAGCAGTATATTCGTCATTTAACTAGAGTTTTTCTTGATCCATCCTTCTAAAAACGCAGATGCTCAAAAAGTATCATCTCTAGCCAGTAATGCTGGCTAATTTTCTATTTATCCTCAAAGAACACTATATAATTTAGAACCGAGAAAAGATCGTGACCAAACAACCAGACATTCATCTCTATACAGCATCCACTATGAACGGATGGAAGCCACTAATTTTTCTTGAAGAAGCCGAAGTTGAGTATGACATGACCTATATTGACTTTTCTAAAAAAGAACAAAAGTCAGATTGGTACATGAAGCTCAACCCGAATGGACGTATTCCCACTATCGTAGACCGAGGTAATGAGGATTTCGCTATTTTTGAATCCGGTGCAATTCTTTGGTATTTAGCGGAAAAATATCAAAAGTTTCTCCCTCAAGGCGAAAAAGCTCGCTCTCAAACACTTCAATGGTTAATGTTTCAAATGGGCGGTATCGGACCAATGATGGGACAAGCAATGTACTTTCAAAGGATTGCCGAACCCCAGGGACATCGGGATGAGTTTGCGATTGAACGATATGTCAAAGAGTCGCGCAGACTACTAGAAGTGTTGGATAAACAGCTTGAGGATCAAACGTTCTTAGTGGGCGATGAGTTTACGATCGCAGATATGGCTACTTATCCTTGGGCGAGAGCCTACTACTGGGCAAAAGTTTCTGTAGAAGGATTGAAAAACCTTCAAGCTTGGTTTGATCGTATTGATGAACGGCCTGCTACCCAGAGCGCTCTAGAAAAACCTAAACCTGTACCTGAGTTTTTTGGTCGGGGTGATGTTGAAACTGCCCAAGCTGCCAATGCAGCCAGATTTAATAGAGACTGATATCCAAGTAGAGGAGTAAGGGAGTAGGGGAGTGTGGAGAGATGGGGAGATGGGGAGATGGGGAGATGGGGAGATGGGGAGATGGGATGTATTAGATATCTGCCAAAATCCAATCATCAAATCAATTATTATATCATGTCCGGTAGCATCATTTGTGTATAGGATTAAGTCACAATTGTAAAAACCCTTCTGCCTTCTGCCTTCTGCCCTCTGCCTTACCCCCTCCAAAGTGTAAGTATTCAAGCGGACATGATATTACCCATTTTTTATCAATATAATTCTCCCTCTAACCTATTTTATGGAGACACGCTTAGGGGTTCTATAAAAAGTCTATTATAAACAGTGGTAGATCCTGACCAAAACTTCACCCCACAGGAAAAAATTCGCGATATACAGCAACTATTTGCGGGCAACGATCTGCAACTCGATCCTCAAGGAATGATAGACTTTATGATCGAGACTATTCCTCAAGACAATCATAAGTTTCGCAATGTTTATCCTCAGCGTTTTATTGAGAATGTGAAGAAGTATCAGGAAAGCTTATGGGATATTGAGGTTTACAGCGGTTTTCATATCAATAAACCACAATGATACTAACTCCTAACTCCTGACTCCGTACGGACGTTGCATGCAACGTCCCTACCTCCTGACTCCGTACGGACGTTGCATGCAACGTCCCTACCTCCTGACTCCTGACTCCTAACAATGAGTTTAGTGGTCTACTCAAATGAAAAGCGCTGTAAGCTATAGCGCTACGCATTAAGGCTCTTGACATTTCTAAATCCTAAAACCCTTTATTAGTCTACTATTCCCTATTCCCTATTCCCTATTCCCTAGCGCGTAGCGCTATAATTTCGAGATTACTGAGAATTTTGACTACTCAAAAGGCGATCGCTATTATAATGGTGACAGGCAATATGCCTTTATTAAATTTAGCGATCGTCTTTCCCTATTTACTTATGAGCATAATTATTTTTGGCAGCATTAACATCGACTTAATTGCAACTACTCCTCGCTTACCAATTCCAGGAGAGACTATTAATGGTAACAACTTTTTGACGGCGGGTGGCGGTAAAGGAGCAAATCAAGCTGTTGCTGCTGCTCGCCTTGGCATTCCGACAAAAATAGTGGGGCGAGTAGGAAATGATAGTTTTGGGCAGCAACTTCTGACAAGTTTGCAAACTGCTAATGTTGATACAGCGGGTGTGGTAGTTGATGATATTCATACAGGGGTGGCGGTTATCGCGGTTGATGCTAGTGGGGAAAATAGTATTATTGTCGTTCCGGGTGCTAACCATAGAATTAATAATACAGATGTGGAACGCCTGAGAAATTTGCTATTGAATGCTACAGCTTTACTTTTACAATTAGAAATTCCCCTAGAATTTGCTATGAATGCAGCAAAAGTAGCTCAAGAAATGGGAGTGAAAGTTATTCTAGATCCAGCACCAATGCCAGTAAATTTTCCCAATGATTTTTATAGTTTAATTGATATTATTACTCCTAATGAATCCCCACAGCTTTTATTTATTCCAGATATTTCCACAATCATTACATTTGTAAGCTGTTTTGTAGACTGAAATATTGTCGCTATTACATTTAAAGCATTTGGTAGATACGAACAATCTAAAAATTAGTATCATCAACTTTGCTTTCTCCTGAGCCAGTATATTCAAGTTTTCTCTCTAAAAACTTCTCAATCCCTCTGATTTTTCCCATCTGACGTTTCTGTTCCCTTAACAGCCTTAAGTCCTTCTCCCTTAAACTTTTGGCTGCATCATTAATATCTGTTGTGTTACGTTCTATCTTATTTTCGATTTTTCCGATATACCGAAATACCACCCAACTCCCAACAATAACACTTCCAAAAGTTGCTAACATTCCAAATGTTATAATTGTTTCAGGAGCCATATTTGATTAGTTTTATAGAACTAAAGGACGTTTGTTTTTTATGTATATTGTAACGTTTACTTCTACTGAATTACTAATTATGTAAAAAGTTTTTATAGATAAAATAAAAAGAGGTTAAAAAACCTCTCAAGTAATCAAATAGTTGTTAGTTAATTTAAAAATAATTAAGCGCCACTTTGAACTCCAGTAGTATCAGAATAAGCACTGGTTGTAAAAACTTGTTTAAATACAACTGTCCAACTTTCGGTCTTTGTTAAAGTTCCATCATCCTCATTTGTTGCTGTTGTTTGAACGTTAGGGGCTGAAACCGTGCTTACAGTCGGGTCTCCTGTCGAGACACCCGCGTTATAAGTGGTTTGTCCTTTGCTATAGGCATCTATTATTTCTTGCAAAAAAATAACACCTGTTATCCCTGCGGGTAAAGGTGTACTTCCTACGGCATTATCAAACCAAGTTTTTAAGTCGCTATTATCAATTTCTGTAATTATATTGGCAGTAGTTAACATTTTAACCTCCGTTTAAATTTTCTATTGTCACTGACCATCGTATATCCATGTCTGGATGGTTTTCAACCCAATTAGAATTGCGCCAAAATTTTCGGTAAATTGCTAATTTTCTAGTCGCCCCTGGACGACTTGATAGTTCAGAAACTGTAGGAAAAGATATTAGTAATGGTTCTTCTCTGATGTAAATTTTATGGTCACTAGAAATATTAGTAAGTGAGTTCTGTTCATCGCTAAAAATAAATCTAATAACCCCATAAGATTTATAACCAGAGTATGGAATTTTCCATCGCTCCCAGTCAGTAAAAAAAATAAATCTAAACAGTGAATTATTATTGACTAAAGTAGGGAAAATTTCCAGATTAGACGATGGAAAATAATTTACACATATTTGGTTCCAAGTTCCGTAACTATCAGTAATAGCCATTAAGCAGTTAGTTTTTGTCTTCTAATTGCAGCAGAAGCGCCTGTAATAGTTTTGCCGTTAATAGTCCCAGGAGTAGCGCCTTGGTATTTGGCAAGTAGCGATTGTTTTTTACTTGGGTCACAATATAGTCTGTAAGAACCTCTTCTTGCAGTATCTCCAGTCCCAGTAGTGTGATAAACATTTATCACATCTAAATAACCTACTCTCATTAATTCAGCCGTGTCATATAACGGAGTATTTGAACTATTTGCCCCGGTCGCTGGGGTTATCCCTGTATCAGCTTTGTTTCCTTCAGTGTATTTAGTTGCACTAGCTTTGAAATAAGACTTTTGCGGAGTGCCAGATGGAGAATATTCTACATAACAAATTTGAGTAGCTGCCATATTTTCCTATAAAGTAATGGTTTGCAATGTTGATTACCGATAATCTACTCGGTACTGGTCTCTACAGCTTGTAATGGTTGAACTTCCCCAAGCTTTACCGGGTAGTCCTTGCATAGCATCAGTTATCTTGTTAATTGGGCAATAGATATTAGCAGCACCACGTTTCCCAGTAGATTTACGAAAATTAATCCGTAAGCTAACTATTAGACCTTGCTTAAGAGCCTCCATAGGTCTGACTTTGAAGGCTTTAGCCTCACCCTCGGTGGCTGCTTTAGTCATTCCTAAATCGGCAGCTACAGAGTCATAGTTTTTAGATAACCTCATACCATAAGTGGCTCCTGTCCCGCCGTCCTGGGCTGTTCCACTAAAAGTATAAAATTCTGTTTCGGTTAATGCGGGCATTTACTTAATGAATCCCTTCAACTTTTCATCTTCATTGTATGAGCTAGCGTTTAGCTAACGTATGGCATACATAAGCAAACCTGATCAAGTTTGCTCTAAATGTAGAGAACTTTTTTAAGTATCTGGGAGAGTCCCCTGATAGAGGTCTCCACTATTTGAACAAAGGACTATAGGTTTATCTAGCAAAGACAGAAAAAGTCTAGCACTGGTAAAGTGGACATAACCGACGGGTCTTTCTCTAAATCTCTTGACGTCTCTACCAAGAACATTTGTTCTTTCGGGTATGGTAGGGTAAGCTTGGACAGAATTCTCTGTTATCTTATGGAATATTCTGGTGGTGTTTATGGTCTTTCCTAACAAGCCGTAAATCTTAGTAAAAAAATCGATGCCGTCCTGTTTATTAAAGACGTGAAGATAGCCATCTATTCCATTGACTTTATCCTTACAACTAACAGTCTCTTTTCCCCTATGGATTTTATAAGGTTCTGGCAACAGAAAACTATCTTTAATTTTCTTGGCCAGGTTGATAACTTCAATGTTAGTTAGCTTGGAAAGGTTGGGATAAGTTTTTGGGTCATCCGTTCTCCCTGGCAATCTGAAGGTTACTCTACTTTGAATTGTGGTATAACCAGCCTCTACATCTTCAGATTTTTCTCGGAAATTCAACATTACAGTAGGTAAACCCCTAAAACTAATAGTGCTGTAGGCCGGAACATCAGTATCTCCAGCTACCACGGCTGTAGACCTCATCGCATCTAAAAGTTGTTGCCTCAGTTCTATATAAGTACCCCCAAAAACTTTTGAATCATCCTCAACGGTTCTATCCTTCCAAAACCGGATAATCATATACCCCTTCTTCCTAGCCTGTTCCTTAGTAAGTAAGTTCAACTTTTTAGGACGATTAGCTATATCTTTTCCCCAAGGTCTTAATTTACTGCCAGCTATCCGTTTACTACTGGGGAGATTATTCTGAAACTCATACTCAAAATCTTCAAACCATTCCTCAAAATTAATCGTATATCCCAAGCGATCGCCTAACAAATCATGGCCAGCTTTTAAAAGACTTGACTGTTGAAGGATTGACCATTCTGGGCCAGCTAAATAAGCTCTACTTTTTTGGTCTAAATCTCTGTTAGGAGTAAATTCGTACAGGTCAAAACTGGCTCGTTCGTAAATGTCACCAGTTCCTGCACTCCCATTAATTACCGTCGCCTTATTTCGTTCCGACAGTTCCTTTAATATTTGTTTTTCCCAAGTTTCTTGAGTTGCCATAATCTTTAGTAAGTTACTATCTCAACTGACTGACTAAAGCCTTGCCATAAACCGGAAATTAATCCTTTAGTCAAGTTTTGAATCTTCTTATCATCTATTTTCTCAATTTGTTTATTTACCCCATCCTCTATACTCCAAGGCTCCTTACCTTTATCTCCCCAGGTAGCGATCGCCTTATCTAATCCTGGTACAATCTGTCTAACCCCCTCAGGAAATTGTTTCCAGAGTTTTTTAATAGCTCTACGACCATATAAAAAAACTGATTTTATGGCAATTTGTAGCCCGGTTTGGATGCCTTGATAAGCAAGATTACTAACATTTTGTAATAGCTCTTGCCTAAGTTCAGGCTTGAGCTGCCAGACTAAAGCCATCATCTCTACATCTATTTTGACTTTTGGGGGTGAAGTTAGACCACCGACAGCGATAGTAGCAATTTGCCTACCAATAAAATTTCCGGCTGGTTCGTACAGATTATCTATTGCTGCTTTAATATCTCTGAGTAAACTATCATCAGATACTTGTAGGTCAAAACTGTAAAGCTGTTCAGCTACTACAAGAATCCCAGTTGCTAACCCTCCAATAGTGGCAGTAGCAGCAAAAGTACCTCCTACTCCTAAACTTCCTACAATAGCTCCCACACCCCCCGCAACCCATCCTACAGCAGCACCACCAAGTAAAATTAAACCCCCACCAGCCAAACCCGCTGCAATAGTACCAGCACCAGCAGCAATGGGGTCATCTTTTGCCCACTGCTTGAAAATCTTGCCAAAAGTGCCATTAAAAATACTTTCAACTACTGCTTTACCACCTTCTACAATTCGGCTGGCAAAATTAGCAGCACTAGCTATAGGGGCTTTAAGCCACTCAACAACTGGGCTAGCAGCTTCAGCAAACCACTTTAGGTCTACTTCTGACTCTCCAGTAATAGCAGTGCTTAAAGTTGTGTCTGCAATTACAACCATAATTTTTTCTACTTTTTCCTACTTTTGTTTAAATTTTTAGCACCTCCACTACCAGGAACTTGAATTTCTACAGCTTTTTCTGTAGAAACTTTTTTCAATTCCGGCGCAGTTTCCTTGTCTAGAGGTTGTCTATCTTTGCTCTTGGTAGCGACTCCTTGGAAATTATTTTCTAATTGTTTATCATAAGTTTCTAAATTATTGCCATCTGTACCAAGAGCCTGTGCAACGTCAGAGACCAACAAACCACGTTGTGCGTATTGTTTGATTATTCTGCCTTTAACCCTGGACTCGAATAAATCTGCAATAGCTTGCACTTTTTCCTCAGCAGTTTTGGGATTAGATGTTTGGTTAGCATTAGCTAAATTAGGGTTTCCATAAGGTTTGATTTTGTGTGCTTTAAAAGCCATAATTTATTACTCTATCCACTCCATAATATTATCCTTAATTTTAGCAAACCCAACCTCTGATAAATTTCCAAATCCATCTTTATAATTCTCCTCATCAATTTCATCTAAAGGCTCTAAATCTACTACTTTGTTAAATTGTTTGACAATATTCATAGCTTTTCGAGGTAGAATTAACATTACATCAAAATAATGAGCTGCTAAAGGTAAAATTACCATGTTTTCATATTGTTGATAATAATAATTAAGCATTTGTTCCCAATTACTAAACAGCAAAATAATATCTTCCTCGCCTAGTTCTTGCCAGCCTTCTCTCTTATAAAATCCGCGACTTTGTGGTTTGTGGCGATAAGGGAGTAATCTTAAGTTAATATTGACATTTTGTAGTTTTTTAATTTTATCAATTAACTCAAAACCCATCAAAGGAAATCCAGGACTAAAGAAAAAAATACTTCTATTTTTATAAGGTCTTAACATACTTCTAATTGCGGAGTCATTAATGGGTAAACCATTAATTGAACTTGACCGAGTATTGGGCAGGTAAATAGAATTTTTAGCTCTATCATCTCCACAAAAAGCAATTGTTTTGACTTGATTAATTGTTTGCATTGTTGTTAATTTGGTTGCTGGTTATTTGCTCTATCAAATTAGGGTAATTATCGTCATATACTTCTAATTCATACTCCCTTTCATTTTGAGTTAGCATTTTAGGAAGTAAAGTATTTGATGGTTCAGTTGTATTTAATTCGTAGCTTGTTTGATTAGACTTTTTGTCTTTGCCTCTTCCTCTTTTTGTAATTTTATTATAGAGCGCTTTCGTATTAAAAGGCAATTTAATTTTAAAGGTTTCGCTCTTGATTGGAATTCCTAAAAATTGAAATATTTCCCTAACAACTCTAGTTCCTTCTGTTGTAATTGTAGCAATTTGTTCTAAAGCAATCATAATACTACCAGTAGCGGTAATTAACCCTTCATTTTCACTACTGCCTTTTTTGACACTTTGCAAAATTTCTCTAGCAGCATCAGTTCCATTAATAGTCTGTCCTTTTAGCTCCTGATTTCCTTCTTTAGCTAAATTGCTATCTTTTAATTTCCAGGTAAAAGGTCCGATTCCAAAATGAGCAATAGCTCTATATAAATAATCTAAAACTTGCATATAATTATTAAGCCTTTTATTACCCCTACCGTTAGGGGTATATAAAGAGGTAGGGATGTTAAACCCTTCATCAATCATTTCATCTGGTGCAAGTACATCATAAATTTCAGCAATCATCTGACAGCATTTTTTATCCATAGGTTTTTCCCTTTTTCTTCTGGTTTTCTCTGACTGTATACCATTCACCCCTTTTCTGGTGGGTAATCCTTTTTCTAGTATGATGGCGTCTAGGACTCTAGCCGTTTCGTATCCATTCCCTATTCCGTACTTATAGGGGTCTATATCATCTCCCTCAAAACTTTCCCTTGCAGGCACGGCTTTAAAAGTCCTGGTTTGTTGCTTGACAAATGCGATAACTTGCCATTTAAGTCCAGCCAATAAAACTGCTTTTGGACTCCATCCTCCTGTATTGTAATAATTATAGCCTAAAGCCGTTGAGGCCCCTACAGCACTTATATCAACTTGTTCCGATGTAGAATTTTCCGAAAAAACAGTATCTTGATCAAGAGTCAAAAAACCATCTCCATCACGGTCAAAAGTCTGACCAGACCTTGACCTACTATTAAAAGCGTTTGCTTTAAAATGGTTTTGCTCATCCTTGTAAATATTTCCTCCAGTAGAAGTCCCTTTGCTTCGGCTCTCTCTGACTTCGTACCACCAACTATGCCACCATCTATTATAAATCCAGAAAGTATGACCCTCTCCTCCTACTAACCAAAAACCCCTATCGTTTAAGTTCCCAGGGATATCTCGGATAATACGGTCTAAGTCCGGGTCAAATATTTCATCGTCTGGAAGTTCATTTCTGGCATCATCGCCTCTATCCTGTTCTTTTTCATCCTCACAGTCAGGAATTTTTCTAGTTTCAGTCTTGACTGTGACTCCTGCTATCCGATACTCCAGCGTTACAGTGCAACCATCGCGATAGCCTTCAATTTCATACAGGTCAAAAGCATAAGAAACCTTAGAATTATTTAACTCTCCCAAATCCAATTCAACCGCTGCTACTCCTATTCCCAAACTAACAGTCACGGTATCTTCAGAAAAAGTAACAGCAGCACCTATCCCCGCTTTCTCCCATCCCAGAGTAACTTCACCCCCTAAAAAATCAGTATCAATATTTTCTGATAAACCTTTTCCCTCCCTTCTTTTTCCTTTCCTGCCTTTTTTCCCTCTTGCCATGCTACCCTTTAATAAAATTCTTGATAAAAAACATTCCCACTACCTGATTCTCTAATCCCGTAGCATCTTAAAGGGATATAATTCCGCGCAACACTCATTATCCACTGATGCTGATTCCCACCACTATAGTCAGCACGGCTGTGGTCTAAACTCAAACTTTCACCGGGTTCTAAAAATGGTGAATTAATACTAACAGAATTTTGGCTGTTAGCAAATCTAAAGTAAAGTCTTTTATCGCTGTCGTTAGAAATGAGAATTATTTTTCTGTTTGAGCGTGAGGGTAATATCTGGATGGCTTGAGTTCCAACATTTACATCTCCTGATGATTCTGATAGAGGATTGGTAGGGTCCTCTTCTTCAAAATAACTAATTATGCCACTGTAACCGCCGTTAATTTCTACATGATCAAAGTCTCCTAAACTACCATCAATACTACATCCTACTTTGTAACGAGTGTCAGAATATAGTATTTCAGAATCTCTGAGTAAGTAGGGGTCAAACAAGTTGATGTACCCATATTGACCCAAGTTATACAAATACTCAGAAGCTTTAGGCATCCCCCAATCTCCGTTTGCCCATTCAGTATGTAGCATTAGCTCAATAGCGTGTCCTGTACTAGCATTGTATTTTCTCTTGAAATCATAGTATTTTGATTGTTTCTGTAGGTTGCTATCTCTCAACTCATTCACATTAGGAAGATTAGCAGAGGTAATACTGTTTAAGCTACTAATATAATAGTCGCATTGCAAGTATTCTAGCTGTCCTTTGAATACATAATTCACGGCTCCTGTAGGTTTATGATAATTAGAAATAAGGTTCCAATCTACCAGTGTTTGAATATTACCCGCAATGGTATTTTTATCAATTATAAATGGTTGCAAGTGCCCGCAGACTTCTTGCTTGATTCCTTCTCTCATTTGCTAGCTAGAATCCCCCAAGTGTAAATGTTCCACCTTGTTTTGGGTCACTGGCATTCGGTCGATAATCTGTAATAATGCAAGTGTCGCTCTTATTGTTGAAGCTGTTAGTCGCGACAAATCTACCCGCAAACATATCAAGCTTAGGTTTAACTTTTAATTCCCCGCCAGTTGCGGTAGCGGTCTTACCCCCATACTTAAATACTTTTCCAAATCCTTCAGAGCTACCCAAAAAATTCGGTAAAGAGTACCATAGATGCTCTTCAATCCCAGTATGGAAAAGAAAAAACATCAATTGAAGCGGGTTGATTAGTTGCATTTCTACCTTGCTACCACCATAACCCGCGCTTGCTGCATCTATATTGAAAGTGATACGCTCTCCAGGAGTAAAGCCATTGATAATAAATATTTTGTTTCCCGAAATACCATCATCACTGCTTGTAAAGTTGTTTATCTCTTTTTCAATATCGTAGTCGGAAATATTTCCTCCGTAATAAGTATCGGTATTTACCCACAAGCTCACGCTTACATTTGCCACATCATCTGCTCCTAATTTATAAGTTATTGGTTCCTGTTGCCTGAGGATAACTGTTAATTCTATATCACTGTCAACAGCCACAGCGTCAAGTCTGATTCCACCGTCGGCGGTGTCTTTGTAAGTTGGTTGATTGGGAGTTAGCTCTAAGAAATTTTGTTCACTTTCTCCTATGTTATCCCAAAATAAAAAAGCTTTGCTGCCAGAATTCAAATTGATAGTTATCTCTCTGTTTACTGGTTCTGCTGTGCCAGGAACTAGGATTTGAGCTTCACCAGCCTTTAAAGATATCTTTGCACTTGTGACATATCTATATCTAGCACTACCACCGCCTCCGCTTGCATTTAGTTCTAATTCTTGAATACCAGCCAAGATAGCACTAACACCAGAATTTAGCCAACTATTAGATATGGGCATGATTAACTAACTCCTGGATAAGTTCCTGATAAGTAAGCAACCGCTTCCGTTGCAGCTCCGTTACTACTGTCAGTAACAGCAAAGTCAAAGGTGAAATCACACGATAAAATACAGTTATGAACTACTGGCAATGATAAAAAATCATCTAATAGAGTCCAGGTGACTGAAGTAATCTTAGGGTCAACACTGGTAATGTTATAAGTATCGTCTCTTTCATAAAATGCTAAAGTTAAAAACCTTTCCACCAACCCCTCTATCCAGCTTGTAGCAGTTCCTTGACCTCCTGTTCCTTCAGTCCATGTTGGTAAGTTAGTATAGGGAGTAGGGATTGTGTAAGTTGACTTTCCACCAATCCCCAATACATGATTAATATAAATTTCACAATTACCTGAAAATACCTGGGTATCATCATCGCTACTGGAGGTAATCATATTTACTTCATTCCCTGGATTATAAGTTGCTGAACGCTCAAAGCTTTGGATTGATTTAATGATAGAATAGCATTGATTTTCTAAGGTAGTAGCTTGTATTGTGGCATCTGTGCCGGGGGAAAAATCCATAGTATAATAATCAATAGTTGATGATTAAATATTAAATATTAATTATAGCCTATGAGCTACCACACTTATCGCAAGCCTCTTATTATACCTGAACCTACACCACCAATAGAATTTTCGACACAGACAACATCTGAAGTACCTTTACCCGACGGAGGAACCTTGGAAGCCCCAATATCTTCAGCAGTGACAGAAATATTGGCAGCTTCTACAGAGTATCGCAGGGTTAGCATAGAGAATGAAGGGCCAGGAACAGTTCATTTATACATAGGGAATGTACCTCCTGCTTGGGAATCAGCGCCAAAGTCGGCGACAAAAATTGAACCGGGTGGGTATGTTGTGAGCCGGACTGAATCTTGTAAAGCTAAATTATCAGGATGGAGTGAAGGTGGTGAGGCTAACTTAGTAATGGATGTGGTGATGTAATGCAACCTTTTAATCCGATTAAAGTATTTTGGAATAGCATTAAGAGTATTCCAGAAAGGATATCCAGGTTAATTGCTTTGACTGCTGCTGATGGAGCTATTTTCCTAGATGTGGATGGAAATTATAGAATAGTTCCTTTCGGCAATTCAGCAGATACAATAGCAGAAGGAAATCATACCCACAGTCTTTATCAAGCTTTATCAGAAAAGAATCAACCTGGTGGGTATGTAGGGTTAAGTTCTACGAAAGAAATAATTGATATCAGTCGGATTGTAGGAGGTTACGGAAATGCTCAAGATAATTTCCACCTAGATAGTTATTTTTCTGGTAATACTGCTAGGAGCAATGCTATGTATCTTAACTGGTTTAGTGGAGATGGAGGGGTTTATATTGGCAATGGTAATGGCGGCTATGGAAGCTTGTTTGCTGGGAGCGCGAGTATTTTTGGAACAGCTTACTGTCAAATGCTGACAGCAAGGAGGCACCCTCATGCCCCCATGGAGGGTGGGCAGATTGAACTTGAACCAGGAACAGCGAGTAATTTGGATTATTTTTATATAGACATTTTCCACGATTCATTAAGATTTATCACTAAGGTTGGAGGCAATCAAAAAATAGCGATAATAAATTTTTCCAGTTTACCCGCAGGAACTACAAGCTTGGTTTAAAATGATTCAACTTAGCTTGAATTATTTTAATTCAAAGATATATCTTAATAACGAAAAAATGACAAAACATAACATTTGCCCTAATTGTGGGGAAAAAGAATTTTATCATAATCATAAGTATTGGTGGTATGGCTACTATCTTACACACTATAGCTGTGATGAATGTAATTATTATGCTACTGAAATTAATAGAAAATTAATTCCTGAATTTTTACACAAACTGATTTTCTATATTGCCAGTACCATCAAACATACTTTTTGGAAAATTAACGATCGCTTTTGCTACTGGAAAGATTTGATAACCCGTCTCTACAGCAATACTTCTCACCGCAATTTTTGGCTTAATTTATAGTTGCTAGTGGATAATTTACTTTTCTAATGCAACAATATCAATAAGCTACTACCTCAAGCTGAAACCCTTGATTTATATTCTGCCCCAAGGTGTTAGCAACTCGGGTTTGGCTTAGGAGTTATTTGTAACACCACAATAGTCAAATACTTTCCAACATTCTATTTATTTCTGGTGAGGAAACATCTATATACTCCTGTAAAGTTTGGATTGATTTATGGCCAGTTACTTTTCTAATTACTGGTAATGGATAGCCCTGTTGAGACAATCTGGTAATTAATGTACGGCGGGGTGAATGCAGACTAAACCCGCGACGGTTTAACCCGCATCTAACTAAAGCTTTACGGAATGCTTCATCGTAGGTTTGTCTGGTTATTGGGTGAACTGCAACTTTTCCAGAAGGAAATAACCAACCATATAACGGGGGATAATATTTGTGTAATTCAGCAGCTAAACTTCTAACTATGGGAACTTGTCTAGTTTTTCGGTTCCCGTCAGGTGATGCTTTCCTGGTTGAAGCTCTAAACGTAATTTCGTGGAAAGGAACTGAATCAACCGGGTTTAAGTAAACATCGCTAACTTTTAACTGTAAAACTGCACTAATTCTTTCCCCTGTATATCTAAGTACCTGCCAGATTAATTTATGGTGTTCACAAGTAAAAGAATTATATATTTTTTCAAATTCAATGTTCTCTAAAATTTCTGCTTTTCCATGGCCTTTGTTTTTCATCTGCTTAACCTGCTGATTTATTTGATTATAAACTTTTCAGCAGGTTAGGGTATAGCAGGAGGCAACCGACATGGTTATAATATCTACTAATGGCGGGTGTTCCAGCACTTTGTACTTAACCTGCTGATTTATCTAAAAGAGCAGGTTTGAGATTTTTGATAGGAATAAAACTCCCCATTTACCGACTATGGGAAGCTTTCTATCAGGGTGCATCTGCCAATATTATATTAGCAAATCTTACTGGGTTTGTGACTGCTGATTTAACTTTTTCAGTTCATCTAGCCACGGGACAAACCAAAAGATTAAACAGAGGTTGAGGCTGAACTTATGAAGGACTTCTGCTATGTATTTTTTGTAAATGAAGCGAAGGTTGGGAGATTTTTTACTGAACTCCTTAATCCTGTTCATTCCTAGGTATTTGTTAGCTTTCCACCACTCCCAAAATTCTGACTTTTCATCCGGTTCCAAGGTAGATGCTGCCATACTTGAAATTTTATCGGCAGCAATCCTCATAGACTCCTGCACAGGTTCGTTAACTCCCAAGTGAATTAATTCTATGATGTCCTGCCCCTGGAGATTGGCTAGAGCATACCCTAGCATTTCACTTGCTATTTTTGAACCATAAACTTTGTGGTTGGGGGCGGTGAAATTTGAGTCTACAAACTGATAAAAGTAGCTGCTCTTGTCAGCCATACTTTCTTTTATGCAGTTATCATAAAGATTCTGGCACTCATCCATAAATCTATTCTGGGCTACTTTATTACGCACAATCTCTATCAAGAAATCAACAAGCCAGTGCATTAACCCTCCGTCAAAAAGATTGTCAAGGTTTCCAACGGTTGCTGGTTGCTCAAATACTGCTGAATTTTTAATTAATTTAATTAGGTTAGGGTTTAGAAGCTTCAGCCGATTGTAGTAAGCAAGACTGTTGATGGTGTGAGATTCCTTCCCATAATGTTGATTGCTTTCGTAGCAGAGATTTAGAGTGGAGTAGGGAATTTTATCAATATGAGTCCAAGTATGAATCAATTCTCCAGTATCCCATTCCGGTACACTTTGAGCGGGGTAGGTGACTAGCCTAACTCTCTTTTTGGTGACTAGGCAGACTGGGATTAACTCTTCATAAGTTTCAATATCAACGTCACTAGCGTCAATTATTTCCCCACACAATAATTTTGATTCAGCATACTGCATTGGTACTACTCCCTAATAAATAATTTTTGATTTGTTCTATCGGATAATTTTCTTTAATTAGCTGTTGGACTTCTGCTAATTTTCCCCTAGGAATGTCTAATCCATCTTTTGTCCAGTGACAGACATTCCATCGGTAAACATAAGATTTTGTACCGTCCTTATTGGGCTTTTCTTCGACCCAACCACTAGGGGGGATTACATTTTTTGCCCCTCTAGGTCTACCGGGTTTTTTCTTTAGTTTAGTCGCGGGGGGAAATATTAGTTTTTCTTGTGGTTGCGTTGTTTGCAATATTTCCCCTACCGGGTTTGCAATATTTGCCCTCGCGGGTTTTATGTCGTTTTTAGTAATAAAATCTTTCTCCAATTTCAGGAGTAATTCTTTATCAGGTTTGCTGATGGGGATAATATTACCTAGTAGTGCAGATAATTTAGATTCTATTACTCTTTCTCTTTCGAGAAAACGATAAAGTTGGTCTGGGCTTTCTTCTCCTGTGCTTAAATTTCTACGAGATTTTTTGAGTTTATCTTTGTGTAGTTTGATGTGAGTTTTTAGTTTTAATACCCTTGCTGCTGATAAGGATATTTGCTCTCCATAGGGTAAAGCATCACATCTTTTACTGTTGGGTTGTTCTGTGAAAATTATCATCCCTTCCCCTTGGGTTCTCCAGTAGGGGAAAGGCATGGAAATTAATTCCAAGTCGTTAATGCTTATTAGTTGCTCAGGGGGTCCGGGAAAGTAAGCAACGTGTAGGTGTTGGTGGTAGTGGTTGAGTTGGAAAATTTTCCCGGCAAATTCTCCAGCGGTTATTTTGGCAAATTGTTGATGTAGGATTTTCATGGCAAAAGTTAACCGCCTACATTGCTGTAGGCGGCACCCTGATTTTATTCGTCTGAATCTAAATCGTTGGCAGGCTTTGGGGAGACATCAACATTTTCCCAGGATTCTCCAGTTTTTTCAGATAGCTGCCGAAATAGTTCTATCAGTTGTTGCTTGCGTTCTTGCAGTTTCTTTACACGAGCGACTGATTCATTTAATTGGTCGTCAGTCTCCCTAATAAACTGCTTCAGGATTCCCCCAGAAACAGTTCCTCCTGTGGCGCTAGCATTATCTCCTCGCGCCCAATCATCTCTACTAAATGAGAGGCTGTTGTTTGTCTCAATTGAGCTAGCCTCTTGATACCATCCCTTGCTGTCTCCGTTAAGGTATAGTTCACGTTTTTTGTTGTTTCTGTGTACTTCTTTGTTGGCCGTCTTGCCATTGTCTTGATTTTCCTTGCTCATGGACTCAACAATATATTTTACTAGATATATCTTGACATAATTATATATTGTTCGTACTATTAATAACAAGCGAACAATATATAAAGCAGCATGGAGGTGAGGCCAAGGCCAATCATGGTAGTGAAGCGTTCCCAAAATGAACATAAGTGACTGTTTCTATCTGACATAGAATAGGTATTTCAATCCGGGAACTGGGGTAGATTCTCCTTTAACTCCTAGTTTCCATTCCTTAAATAAACCCCCATCAATAAATGACCAATGATAGGCAACATATTAAATCACGGCTTTGAGATGCCTGCAGACGACATGGACTTCCCAGGCTGGGCTGACACCTTTGTTAATACCTGGCTAGAATTATTCTGGGATAAAGAATGGCAAGGATGCGATGATGCGATCGCCACCTTGGAGCGAGAAATGATAGAGGCCAGATACTCCTATATCAAAGAGGGCATGATTTTGAAGGCTTTTGAATATTTTAAATGGTATGAGAGAAAAGGCTTCAAAACCTTCAAAAGTTACTGTGAAAAGTGGCTGAAAAAACCTATTTTCTATGCCAAAAAAACTATTGGAGCTGCTCAGGTTGCTTGGGGTTTGCTACTGGAAGGATTTACAGAATTACCAGATAATGTCAGTCAAGCTCAGTCATTAAAAAGTTCAGCCAGACAAGTTAGTGAGGAGGCTGATGAGACTGTTAGCTGTTGGTCTAAAGTGCTGGAAACTTCCAAGGCTGAGGGCAAAGCTTTAACAGCTAATTATATAGAACAAACTATTACTGGAGAGACAACTAAACCTATGGCTACAGTTAAAGTCCCTAGAGGTAAGTGGCATAAATTATCTCAAAAAGCCAAGAAGTTAGGTAAGTCCACTACTGAGCTATTAGAAGAACTTATAGATAGTTATGTAGATGATGATAAAAATTTAAGCCCAGAGTTGGAGGAAACTGAGTTAGTAGATGAAGAGAAAGCAGAACTATTAACTGAAGAAAAAATAAAAGCCTGGGAGAAAGACCACCAAGCTTTAGTAGCTGAACACCTTCAGTATATCAATAACAATTATGGCACAACCAAAAACAATCCAACAATACCGTGAGTATTTTCAAAATCAAGGGATTTCCAGCTCCGAAGTTAAAAGTCAGTGGGGAGATTTGCGGAGACTTCCAACATGGGTTAAAGCTTACAACCACCATACCCGTGCTAGGACTTCCGACATTCAAGGTTTCAATGAAGCGATCGCGCAAAAAGAAGTCCAGGAAGATTCAAACCCTATCCCTGTGGTAGATGTGGAAGTTGTGGAAGTTGTAGAAGTTGTAGAAACTGAAAAAAGTTCTAGCACTTTGGAAGAGACTTTTAAACCAGTTCCAACACTTAGACCTTTATCTAGGCTGGACAATGTTAATGATGCGACCCCAAAAAGTCTTTATGGTTTGGACATTCTAGAGGTTGATTTGGGAGTTTTTGCTACCCCACAACAACCCCCACCAGGCGGGACAATACCTTTACATAAACGAGGTTTACCACCGGATATGGGTAAACTTACCCTTGTCCAGTGGAGAGGATTGCCCCTCAAAATCTCCCTAAAATTACCAAACAGATTTAAAAGGCAGCGATCGCCTCCTAAGCTCAAAGATGCTACTCCTTAAATCTTTGTACCTTTTATATATCAGGACTTTACCGACATGACTAGGGGAGAAACACAGCGTAAAATCTTTGACCAAATTGCAAAATATCCGCCGATTTGTATAGAAATATCAGTAATTGATGTTTTTTATCTGTGTAGGGGATTAACTTTGTGGTTGGAAAAATATCCCAATACTCAATCAATCCGAAAGTTATTTTTAAAACTTCGGACAAACCTAACTGCTAAATTCCCAAAATTAGCAAAAGACATACTTTATTTGTTACCTGAAATTAAGGATTAATTCAATGGCATATCTCAAGCAATCGCTCAAATTGTCGCACAAACTAGACGACAGTAACGTTATCTCATCTGAAATAGAATTTGAATGTGCAGATGATGAAACTTACCTAAACACGCTAAATGAAGTTCGTTGGGATTTAGTAAAATCAGTCAGCAATGAACAACCCAAAATTCTTACTGACTGTATAGCTGCTATGGGGTTAAATTTCTCAAAAGAAACCTTAAAGAAACTAGAAAAAAGGTACCAAGATACTTGCGAAGCTATTAAAGAGTTAGATGAAAAAATATCAGCTAATATTATGTATGCTGATGCTCTTCACGTAGCAAATAATAATACAAACGATGTTCAGGAGTTTATGAATTTACTTTTAGAACATTCTTCTGAGCTAGCTGATGAATTTTCAAAATTGTTAGAAAAAAACAAAGAAATTTTGAGAATAGAAAATGACTCTGAATTGCCTCATTTAAAATTGCCTTTGGTTTCTTATGGTGAAAATGAAGTAGCAGAAATAATTTCTAACGGCATCCAAGCTGATTAAGTTATTCTGATTTATCATTTAGTTTTTGTTGCCATCCTTAGTGTCTAGTGAAGTGTTTACTACCCGCTAGACACTTTACTAGACAGTAGGATTAAAACTTTAAATAGGGTGAAAAATTTGTTAGATGAATTAGATGTCCATAGTCGTTATTGCTTAAGAGTTAATGACTATATATTAATGGTTGAGTTAAATATCTGTTTGCCAGACGTAACAGAACTCGTTAAAGGCAAAATATGGAGCTGTGAAGATATTTTTAGTTTTTCAATTAGGTTTTATCGGATTCTTGAGGATGAGTAATGATAAAAACTATTGACCAATTGTATATTTTTTACTATGTTTTATAGGCTTGTTAGAATCGAACTGGCACAACTAGGAAAGACAGACTTCTTGGAATTTATTTTCCACTTTGCTGAAAAGGAAGATTCTGTACTTATTAATATCAATCTGTTAAAAAGCATTGGTTTTCGTGAGATTAATAATAAGGAATTTATGTATGTAGAATTCACAGAAAAAATAAATGAGTTAAAAAGGATGGAAAAGCTATCAGAAAAGAATGACTCTTTTTCTTATATCGGAAAAAATATTTATTGCATTTCTTGGAGCAGAAGGGCTGCAAGGGCATTGATGAATTTGGTTACAGCAAACACCAACCAAACCGCCTGATGACTAACTAAATGTTAGGGCTTCCTGCCAGGAACGGGTAGGAATGTCTGAGTGAAATTCTCAAGAAACTTCCACGCCTGGAGGTTGCGGTAAAGGGTAGCTCCCGGACCCGTCGGTTGTGAGTTAAATCGCAATTGTTAAGTCAGAGGTGAGGCACAAACCTTACTAATGAAGTGGGTTGAAATAACCTTTTCAATTTCATGGGTTTACTTTGCTTCTGGCTTAAGCTGGTAAAAGCCTTAAGAGTGAATTGATTGTCACAAATTTCGGGTGATTCGTGGGCTATTGATGCCAGTTTGAAACAGCTAAAACCCAGGATACGCAGAACCTTGATAATTAAATATGAGAATAATTGGTGGGGATGTTTGTAAATCTTCTCTGGTTTGTTGGGAGTTGACTGAACAACCAGGAAAATTAAAGCAAATATTTAGTGAAGAAAAACGAAAGTTTTCAAAATCTAATCCAGACCCCTTGACTTTTCATGCCAATAAATCAAGTTTAGCAGAATTTGAAAATTACCTACGCGGTAATCATTATTTGGCTAAAGGAAAGGGTCGTGCTGATTGTTTGGTGTTGGAGCCTACTGGCATCCACTATGCTAAAGCTTGGGCGATTGTTGCTCAATATGTTGGTGTTGAAATTCGTTGGGTAGGTCATCAAGAATCTGTGTTTACTCGACGGTCTGAACGATTGCCGAACAAAAACGACCAGGCTGATGCTTTAGCTTTAGCTGCTTATGCTTGGAATCATTGGGAAAACTCAGAATATTTTTTAGATTTCCAGCCCAATCCTATTGCTGAGATTAGAAGTCTGTATTATCAGATAAATTCTTTACTTAGAATTCAGAACCCTTTGATTAACAGGGTAAGGCAACAATTAGCTGAGGAGTTTCCGGAAGCAGCGATATCTAGCATGGAAACTTCTCAAAGAGATGGATTGCAACCTTTGATTGCTTGGTTAGCAAATTATAAGAGAAAAACTCTGAAAAAAAATAGTTACTGGAAAAATCAGCACAAGCAAAGTTGCTTGGTAAAGTATGGTGTAAAAATATCCCAGTTCACAAAAGATTTTAGTTCTTTGACCTGTCGGGTCAACGAGTTAGAATTTCAATATCGGTCAAGGCTCAGTCAGTTAATTAATAGTGACGTTTTCAAAAACTATAATTTAGTATTTGACGAGTTTGACTTTAATTATAGACTCCGAGCTATTATCCTGATTCAAACCTACCCACTTACTAGATTTTCTAATATCAAGTCTTTTAAGCGACGGTTAGGCATGGGAAAAGAACAGCACCAGTCTGGAGATATGCAGTTTTTCAAGAATTCTGGTAGTTCTGAAGCCAGAAGTCAGCTTTTACTTTGGTGCAGACAACGGATAGTTAATTCAAAATTTCGATTAACTACTCCAATCGGTAAAGAGTTGGGCGCTAAATATGATGAACTTTTAGCCAAATATTCCAGCGATGGAAACTCCAAAAAAGTCCAAGCTATTACCAAATACTTTGATAAGCAAATTGAGGCGATCGCGAAAATAGAAAGCTCGATGGCTGAAAGCCTTTACAACCCGGTACTTCTACAAATTAAAGCTGTCAAATTAGCGACAATTCAAAGCAAGGATGCTCTGATTTTAGCCGCTAATTCTGGAGTTGATGTTGAAGTTCCAAGTGATGGAACTTTTGAAAAGGCCAGAGGATTTAGAACTTTAATAGCCTTTAAAGTTATCTCTCTAGCTCTTAGAAGGTTGTGGCCGATGCTAAAAAAAGCGACTTGCCCTTAAAAGTTAATCAGTAAAATTTACCCCCAAGGAATTAGGAGATAAGGAAAATTTTATCTCCTTTATTACTCAGAGTGAAATTGAAGCAAGTCAACTCGTTGGGATTGCAGTAAACAACCGAGAAAATGCTACTCAAGCAGCTATTGAATTATGTCGCCGTGGTGTAAAAAATGCGGTGGTAAAAATAGGTGCTAAGGGAGTTATTTGTGCAACTGAAAAAGAAACATTTTTTCAACCTGCTTTTCTAGTAGAAGCGATCGATACTGTAGCAGCGGGTGATGCTTTTAATGGTGGTTTAGCAGCAGCATTAGATACAGGTTTGTCATTAAAAGATGCTGTGAAATGGGGTGCTGCTGCTGGTGCTTTATGTGTTACAAAATTAGGCGCTCAACCTGCAATGCCAGATAGAGAAACATTTGACAATTTTATTTTTTGATATTCAAGCAACTTCATCAAATATTCATAAAACAGGTAAAATCTTTACTGAATCTTTATATATTATTGAATATTAATCCGTTATGCTTAAAGTTCACTATTATAAAATGTCTTTCTGAGCATCTGTAATATTATGTCCGTTGGTATCGTTTGTGTAAAAGTTGGGGAAATATCTACTGCCATATAAGGTTTTTCCTTCTCTTGTAGGGGCGATTTCCGTTCCGGAATACTTTCCTGCGGAATGCTGCGAGCATTCCGCAGGAAATCGCCTCTACTTCTTCCTTCTTCCTTCTTCCTTACCTTCTCACTTGCAATACCGATGCTACCGGACATGATATAAATTGTGATCTTCATCACTCAAAATCATTAATTTATTTCACTTTGATTGAGTTAAATAACTCACTCTATCACTTCCAAAAAATCACCGTAATTTCACTCAGAAATCACTGTTACAAGCAGAAAAAACTGAGATGATTACACATACATCAATTAACACAAAAGAAATATTCAATATTTCAAAATAAACAGGAGATATAAAATGATGAATAGTAATTCTCAAAAGAAATATGTAAATATCATGGAAAAAATGGTGGCAGAGGAAGTAAGTCAAAAAATGAAGTTGTTACCTCAAAAGTTGGCAAAATATATTAAGCGATCTGATGTAGAAACTTATGCACTAAATCGTCTCCCACCATTATATGCTTCAAGTAAGGAAGGTTTGCAGTTTCAAATAAAAAAAGCCCAAAAAGATTATCAAGAAAAGATTGCTTTGGTAGTAAATCATGCTTTGGCTGCGGTACAAAGAGATATTCTCAAACAATCAACTCCTCTATTTAAAGAGGAAATTAAAAAAGAATCTTCCTCAAAAACAACACCTACTTCAAAAAACCAAAAAAGTACCAATCAAAACAATAGTTGGCAGCATAGTAGCTACTATCGGCTAGGATGCGCTAGATAATAGTAAGCATTCAGCATTCAGCATTCAGCTATCAGCTATTGTTTTGGTGTGTTATCAAAGCTTGATTAATTCAGTCATAATTAAAGCTTACTAAAAAAAATTTACTCCCTTAATCTTAATGTGAATTTTCATTTAAACTCCTTCCTTAAAGACTGAGAGCTAATAGCTGAATGCTTACGAGAAACTTATTTAACCAAAACTATATAACCAACCATCTCTACCACAAATTCTGACAATTCCATTCCAAACAATAGGAGTAGATTCAAAAGAAACTTTACCTGTAAATTTGCCAGCTTGTTCTACTATTAAACGGAAAAATTCACCCCTGTTATTAGACAAGGAATTTTTATCATCAGATTTAGCAGATTCCCAATTCAAATTAAACATATAAATCCCATTATATCCAGCAGTTACTAATTTATTTCCATCAGTAAAAATCGGCGTTGAAATAGAAGGTCCGATTTTCTGCTTAAATACAATTAAAGGAGTATCATAATTAAACTTTTTCAAAGGTCCCTTAACTTTATTTCCTGTAGTTAAATCTTGAGAACCAATATATAGATATCCATCAATAGCATTAGTGGCGAATAAATTAGGAAATTCTCCATAATTATTATATTCATCATCCAACGCTACCGAACCAATAATTCCCCCTAACCAACTATTAAATTTAACATTACCTGTAGGCAAGAACCATTCGACACTTTCCTGGGGTGTTTTATTAGGATTTAATTTAACTACTCCACCATTTCCTGGAATATATTGTTTCTCAATAGCACAAAATAATTTACCCGATTTAGAAATAGCAACAGTACCATCTAAATCTGAACCTGTATAAAAATCCCAAACTATCTTTTTACTCTCAATATCAATACCATAAATATGACCAGAACCTGCGGCTAAAAATATTTTATTATTGAGTCTAGCTGGAGATGATTCTGAGACAAGATTTCCCCCTTGTCTTCTCGCATCACTATCTACATAAAGTTTTAGTTCAGACAATATTTCTGGCTGCTTAATACCAGATTTAATTTTAGCTTTATTGGCAGAACTATTAATAAAATAACCAATAGCATTTTCCCCAGCATTGAAAATCAAACCATTTCCTAGTGGCAAAGCCGAACTATCATTATCTCGGCTATAACTACGGGTTTTCTTAATATTAAGTTCCCAAATTTCTTGACCTGTTCTAAAAGAAATAGCACGAAAACTAGGAGCAATTCCTTTTTTCGGTCTACCTGTTCTACTCCCTTGTAAAATTACAATACGATTCTCTTCATTGGCAGTTTCATCAATATAAATAGTACCCGACCCTTTAATCACATCATCAAATTTATATCGCCAAACTTCCTGATTATTCGCAATATCTATTTTGCGTAAAAGATAGTCATAACCGCCAATAACTAAATAAGTTTTTCCCCTATCTTTAGTAATAGTTGGTTGCCCAGTCCATCCAGCTCCACTCCAGACTTTTCTAGTTTTACCAACATAAGTTACACCCGTTCCTAATTTAAATTTATCTAGCACTTGAAAATTTTCTGGTGTACCACGACCATAAAATCTTCTTTGGTCATTTCCTAAATATGTTGGAATTAATAAATCAATTTCTGGGTCGAGATAAGCAAAAAATTCTTTAACTTTATTTTCTAATAAATTTTCTGATAAGTTGAGATTCAGATATTTTGACAATATTGGCGCAATTCCCATTCCTAGAGAAAATTGCATAGTGAGTTTATGGAAATTTCTTCTTGAGTAATTCATAAATTATTGGGTAAGGAAAAAATCATTTCGGTTATCAGTTTTAAAGGTAAATTTATCTGCCTAAAAGAAGATTTATGTGAGCCAAATATCTGGTCTACTCCCTCTGACTAAAAATAGAAAACAATCAAACAGCTTTAGTGGGAAAACTAGCAGTTATCTCTAGCAGAAGGGAAACGTAAAAATGTTTCATTTTTATGAATATTTGGAAGTTAATGTCAAGGTAAATTTTGATGATAAAAATCTCTGGTCTACTCTTTCTGGCTAAAAACACAAAACCATTCTACAGCTCCGGTGAGAGAAACACTCGTTATTTCCGCCATAAGTCACCAGTAAAAATCTTTCATTTTGCCGAATCTTTCAGAAATAAGGTCAAGATAAATTTATCTTATTAAAAGAATGTTTTTGTCAGTCAAATTTTTGGTCTACTTCCTCTGACTAAAAATACCAAAAATTTCAACCACTCTGATGGGAAAATCAGAAGTTATTTCCAGGAAAAAGAAAAAGTAAAAATGTTTCATTTGACCGAATCTTTCAAAGCTAAGGTCAAGATAAATTTATCTGACTAAAAGAATGTTTTTGTCAGTCAAATTTTTGGTCTACTCCTTATGACTAAAAATAGAAAAAAATCAAATAGCTTGGCTGGGAAAACCAGCAGTTATTTCCAGGAGAACGAAAAAGTCAAAATGTTTCACTATTCCAAATATTCGGAAGTTAATATATAGGTGAATGTTGATAGTAAAAAGAATATTTTTCTCACCCAAATCTCTGGTCTACTCCTGCTCCAGAAAAAGAGCCGAAAATTCCATAGCTCCGGTCGGGAAAAACACTGCTTATTTCTGCTATAAGTCACCAGTAAAAATTTTTCATTTTACAGAAGGCAAGCAAAAGCATTTTTATTATTCAATAAATAGTGAACATTACAATTAAATCATAAGATTTTATAGAAATCAAGTCAAAAAAAATATACTAGGTATTCAGCTTTTCCTGGATCATGCTAGGAAATTATAGACTAATAGATATCTCCAATAATAAAAAAATAAAATCAATTATTCCACAGAAATCATCACTTATTTCCTCCTACTCCCTACTCCCTACTCCCTACTACCTCTTTTTACGTTATAATCTTCAGGAAAGTTGATTATCCATACTTAAAAACACTCAGATAATTGACAATATAATCCTTAATTAGGGGAAAGATTAATATGACTAATCGTTTAGCTAAATCTCAAAGTCTTTATCTTCGCAAACACGCAGAAAATCCTGTAGATTGGTGGCCGTGGTGTGAGGAAGCTTTAGAAACTGCAAAGCAACAAGATAAGCCGATTTTTCTATCAATTGGTTATTCAAGTTGTCACTGGTGTACTGTTATGGAAGGAGAGGCATTTTCTGATGAAAAAATCGCCGAATATTTGAATGAAAAATTTTTACCAATTAAAGTAGATAGAGAAGAAAGACCTGATGTAGATAGCATTTATATGCAAGCATTACAAATGTTAACTGGGCAAGGTGGTTGGCCGTTAAATATATTCTTAACTCCTGATGATTTAATACCTTTTGTTGGTGGTACTTATTTCCCGATTGAACCTCGTTACGGACGACCAGGATTTTTAGAAGTTTTGCAAAAAATTAGAGGTTTTTATGATTTGGAGAAAAACAAACTTGACTCTTTAAAAACGGAGATGTTAAATGGTTTAAGGAAGTCAGTTTTATTACCAGAATCTGAAGACTTAAGCGAAGAAGTTTTAAAAAAAGGTTTAGAAGTTAGTACCAGAATAATAGGCGATCGCTACTCTCAACAAAGCTTTCCCATGATACCTTATGCTGAGGCAGCTTTACAGGGAACAAAGTTTAATTTTAAATCTCAATATAATAGCAATGAAGTTTGTTTAAAAAGGGGATTAGATTTAGCTTTAGGTGGAATTTATGACCATGTTGCTGGGGGTTTTCATCGTTACACAGTAGATGCAACTTGGACAGTTCCTCACTTTGAAAAAATGCTGTACGATAACGGTCAAATTGTTGAATATTTAGCTAATTTATGGAGTGCAGGATATCAAGAACCAGCTTTTAAACGGGGAATTATTGAAACAGTAAATTGGCTAAAAAAAGAAATGACTGCACCTGCCGGATTTTTCTATGGTTCCCAAGATGCTGATAGTTTTACTACTCCAGATGAGGTCGAACCAGAAGAAGGAGCTTTCTATGTTTGGAGTTATAAAGAATTAGAAAATTTATTAACTTCGGAAGAATTATCTGAACTATCAGAACAATTTTTTATCACATCTAATGGCAACTTTGAAGGGAAAATTGTTTTGCAAAGAAAGGAAGCAGGAGAGTTAAGTGAAACTGTAGAAAATTCTCTAGCTAAATTATTTGAAGTGCGGTATGGCGCTAAACCTTTTAATGTAGAAACTTTTCCAGCAGCAACAAATAATTACGAAGCAAAAAATAATAATTGGCCTGGTAGAATTCCCGCAGTAACAGATACTAAAATGATTGTTGCCTGGAATAGTTTAATGATTTCTGGTTTGGCAAGATCAGCCACAGTATTTCACAATTTAGAATATCTAGAGTTAGCCGTTAATGCTACTAATTTCATCATCAAAAATCAGTGGATTGATGGACGTTTTCATCGGCTAAATTATGAGGGAAAAGCAGCAGTAATTGCCCAGTCGGAAGACTATGCTTTGTTTATTAAAGCATTGCTAGATTTACAGCAGGCTTCGATTAGTTTAGAAACTTCATCAAATGGTGATTTTTGGTTAGAAACAGCAATAAAATTACAAGATGAATTTGATGAATTTTTATGGAGTCTAGAAGCAGCAGGTTATTACAATGCTCCTATAGATGTTAGTGGAGAATTAATATTACGGGAAAGAAACTATGATGATAATGCAACTCCCGCAGCAAATGGCATAGCAATTGCTAATTTAGTACGTCTATCTTTGCTAACTGAAGAATTACATTATCTCGACCGAGCTGAGTCTGCTTTAAATGCTTTTAGTAGCATAATGAAAAAATCTCCCCAAGCTTGTCCGAGTTTATTTGTTGCCCTAGACTGGTACAGAAATCAAACTTTAGTCAGAACTTCTGAAACAGAAATTTCTAGTTTAATTACTCAGTATTTTCCTACTGCTATTTATAAGAGAGAAACATATCTACCAGAAAATTCTGTAGGGTTAGTTTGTCAAGGTTTGATTTGTAAAAAACCATCTTTGAGTCAACAGGAATTATTAGAACATTTAGAGCAAAGTCAAAATCGTTGGGCTAAATAAGAATGTCTTAGGTTTTAGGTAGTAGGTGTTATGTGAGATAAATAATTTAACACCTACTATTCAATCAAAAAAGCAAATAAAATTAAATTTTTGAGTTTATGACCAAAAAATAAGGTTTTAAGACTCCGGTTTTAAGAGGATGAAAAATTTTCAATTTAGTATTTCTAGCCTCTGGAAAAAGCTGCGAGTTACTGATAACTGAAATGAAAATCTATGTCAGCTAAAGATATATTCCATAATACTGTTCGTTCAGCCTTAGAAAAAGAGGGATGGATAATTACTCACGATCCTTTATTTATTAAAGTAGAAGAGCTAGATTTTTTTATAGATTTAGCAGGAGAAAAATTTATAGGAGCAGAGAAAGATGGTCTAAAGATTGCTGTAGAGATTAAATCTTTTATTGGTGCATCAGATTTAACCAGCTTTTATGGAGCTTTAGGTCAATTTCTTAGTTATCGTTCTGCTCTTAGAAAAAAACAACCATAGAGAGTTTTATATTTAGCAATTAGCCAAGATATTTACAGTGATTTTTTCAGCAATCAATTTATTCAAGAATTAATTGCTGAACATCAACTCAAATTAGTAATTTTTGAAGTGATGAAAGAGGAAATTGTTTTATGGAAAGAATAAATTATCAAGAATTAGTTCAAATTATTTTGACAAAACACTCAGGTAATGACTTAGATAAAGACACAGAAGTACAATTAATTTTTGACAAAAAACGGGAGCATTATCAAGTAATTAATTTAGGATGGAAAGAGCAAAAACGAGTTTATGGCTGTGTTATTCATGTTGATATAAAAGAGGGTAAACTTTGGATTCAGAGGGATAGAACTGAAATAGGAATAGCAAATGAGTTAGTAGCTGCTGGTGTTCCGAAAAAAGATATTGTTTTAGCTTTTAAAGCTCCCTATTTACGTCAATTTACTGAATTTGCAGTGGAATAAGCGATACCATAATTCCTACTTTAAAGTGAGAAGTTGCATTGAACTTAAACATAAGTTTCGTTGAATTACGAAACTCAATAATTTCAGTCTACAACTAAGGGGATTTTTGCCAAAAATTATTTTAATAAAATCATAAAAGATTAGTTATTTAATTTTTTTGTGATTAATATCACTGTTGCTGTTGACTAAATGAGTATAAAATCATCTCTAAATTTTAGATTTAATTATAAAGCAACTCTAAATTGGTTCTAAGATTTTCGCTTGGGTTTGGAGACCAAAACCCTAAAGTTTTGTTCACAAATAATCTATTATGGCTATATGTTGAGTAACGCATCTTTAAAAAAGACTGGCTTAGGACGGGAATTTGCCAGTGAGGAAATTTTAGAGGATTTTCTATATGAACATTTGGAAATTTTACTGGGTTTGAATGTCTTAGACAGACAATATATTGTGAATAGTCAAAGGTGCGATATTTTAGCTGTTGATAGTCAGAAAAAATTAGTGATTTTGGAGTTGAAAAATGTTGAGGATAGGGGCATTGTTCAACAGTTGACTCGTTATTATGATGCCTTGTTAGATGAGAAACATTTTAGTGACAAAGTTGATTATCAACAACCTGTAAGATTAGTAGCAATTACTCGTAGTTTTCATCGGGATAATTTTACAGATAGAAAATATCATACTCTTGATTTTCAGTTTTTAGAGTTTTCTGTTATTCAAGATGAGGATAAGTTTTATCTATGTTTAAAAGATGTTGATAATGGAGAGATTTCAAAAGCAATTATTCCCTATCAAGAACTAGAAAATGATTTAGATATACCAGCTCCACCTGAAGAATTTTTGAGACTTTTGAGTAATTTTGAGTTTAGTCAACAACAGGATATATTAGAAGTTCGGCGGAAAATTCTTAAATTTGATACTAGAATGCAAGAATTTCCCTCTACTAGCAGCATTAAATATGGAAATGGTAGTGGTAAAACCAATAAATTATGCGCAGAAATTTTATTGGATAAACGTGAACTAATACTATTTCTTTGGATACCATACAAGGGTGGAAAAAGTTCAAGAATTGGCAGAGCTAGAATTTGGACAGATTGGAAAAATAAAGCTTTAATTGAAGGTTATGTTTCAAGTGGAGTAGGAACAGAAATAAATCGCCGTAAAAAGGATATTGAAAATTTAATAACAATACTTCAAGGAAGTCTTAAATTGGCGACAGAAATTGAAGAAATAAAAGACCGGACAGAACAAAATATTCAGTATTTTAGAAAAAATAAGCGCCCTCGTGGTTCTTGGGAATTGAAGTTGCCAATTAAAAAAAGTACAGTCAAAAGATATCTTGAAGCTATTCGGAGAATTGCTAGTGCCCCTGAAAACAACAAGCCTATTACCTATGAAGATACAAAGCTGATTAGCCTTAGTAGAGAATTGTCAAAAGAAAACAGAGGGGTAGGAATTACAAGAGAATTTTATCCCTATAAACCTCTAGATTCATTAATTGATTTAGCACTCCAAAAATGGTTAGAAAGAATTTGAAAAAAGTTTATATCAAATCCCATTTATTCTCTACAAAAAAATATAAGTAACACTACTCAAAAATTAAATTATTGACTCACGTTCCACACATTTGCTAAAATACACTTAATATTCTTAATTCATACAAGTATGTATGACCGAGAAATAAGGTCTCAAACCTCCGGCTTCAGCGGTCGGTACTGATAACTGATAACTAATAACTAATAACTGATAACTGAAATGACTCAACCAATATTATCAATTGTAGTTCCCACAAGAGAAGGACTTCCCGAATATTGGCTCGAATCTCTGTTAAAAATTAACGGAGATGTAGAATTAATATTAGTTCATCCTCCAGGAATGACAAAACTCCCAATTAGCGACCCCCGAATGCAGCAAATAAATAGCTCATTTCGTGGAGAAATAATTCAAAGAATGACTGGACTAATGAATGCTTCAGGGAAATATATTTTAACAGTAAATTGTGATGAACTACTTCATCCAGATATTGCAGAAATAACCAGACAATATTTTACAAAATTCCCCGATAGTTGGGTTTTAAGACTTAATAGAAAAGACGTAACATACGGTGATGAAGCAGGATTAAAATCTCCTTGGGAGAAAGTATCTAATATTGATGAGATGAAGACTTGTGGTGTAAGTACGGGAGATCAAAAATTACAGGGACAACCAAATTATATGGTGGAAATACCCATAGCTCCTTTGCATAATAAATTCGATCCGTTTTGTATGTTGAGGGGAAGAAAAGATCACCATGGACGTCATACGGAAAACTTTGATAAAAAGGTATGGAAAAATGAAATAGTACAAGCAACTTTAGCAGATATTAGAGATGCTATGATTTTGTCTGGACCGTTCAAATATTTTCCTTTTTGGTGTCTGGATAGATTATTAGGACTTTCTATTCAAGCAAAGTATTATGAACAAGGAAAAATCATTGGTCATATACTGCCTAAACCAGAACAAATTAGGATAGAAGATAATCCTCCTGAATATAAAAGAAGTAAAAGATTTTATGTATTTGCCGAACTTTTGTTACTGAAAAATAATCCCCAATATGGCTATCTCTGGAATTTAATTTTAGCTCAATTAACAGAAATACCTGTAAGAGCAATTTCTTCTATAAATCGGCGGTTATCTGGAAATAAAATGCAGAAAATTACTAACGGATAAATTAGCAAATTATCGTTCATTAATTGATAATTGAGAATAATAATTACCTCTGCTTAAAACCTGACGGAAATTGAATATAAGGAAATACCTAGCACTTTTTTTATCTTGAAATAGAAGGTTTTATACCTTTATTTTTTGGTAAATCTTGAGAGATGGATAGAGATCGTCAGAGGTCAGCTAGGGGAGCCGTAGGATTCTCTACTTACAGGAGTCAGGAAGAACAGGGAATTTACTCTAAGAAATTGTTAGAGTCAGGCTCTCTTTAATTAATAAGTCAATTAGTCAAAGACACATCTTATCTAAAGTCTTTCAATCACTCAAATTACTTGTGGCATTCTTTTTTAAAATTGATATTATACCATTTGGATAAATATTTGCCCTACATATTCATATCCGGTGTTCCCTATCAAGACTTTTTCGTAACATTATTTTATCAAATTGCTACTATATATAAAAATTATCTCTATTGCTGCAACAGTGAAAAATTAAGTGGAGTTGCACTTTGGTTAATAGTAGTTATAATACAAATGAGATTTATTTCTAGGAGTAAAGATGGGCAAAAATTAGCCAATATATATAAAATTATATAGTTACATAAGGCAAAAAACAAATTGATGAGAAAGTAAAAACCTTGTTAGTTAAATTGTTTGATGCAAATAATTTATCAGAAAAACCTGGTTTTGAATTCAGAAAAACCTGGTTTTGAATAAAAAACTAATCAATCAAAAAAAATAATAACTTTATCCCTAAATTATCAAAAAATATAGAAAAACTAACCAGCAAAAATTAAAAGAGAAAATTTCAGAGCCAAAATCTGAACCCTTAGCAAAAAAAGCTGGTAAGACTGGGAAAAAAAACGCTTATGGAAACACCATTTAATATAACTCTGCTGATTATCCTGACAGTAGCCAGTGGTATAGCTTCCCAAGTTGTGGCAGCCTATCTTAGAGTACCTGCAATTGTCTTTTTGCTACTATTTGGTATTTTAGTAGGTAAAGATGGTTTGGGCCTAGTACATCCAAACCTATTAGGCAATGGTCTAGAGGTTGTAGTCTCTCTATTTGTAGCCCTAATCCTGTTTGAGGGTGGCCTCAACTTGGAACTAAGAGAATTAGGAAGAGTTTCGGGGAGTATCCGCAACTTAGTCACTATAGGGACATTAGTCACATTAATTGGTGGAGGTATGGCTGCTCACTGGTTAGGAGAATTTCCTTGGCCGATCGCATTTCTTTATGCCTCCCTAGTAGTAGTTACCGGGCCAACAGTGGTAGGACCATTGCTCAAACAGGTATCAGTAGACCGAAAAGTAGCTACATTGCTCGAAGGAGAAGGAGTTCTCATCGATCCTGTAGGAGCAATTCTAGCCGTATTGGTACTGAATATCGTTTTAAATGAAGGTGCTGACCCTGTAGGATTATTTAGAGACCTAGTTGTGCGCTTAGGAATGGGTACTATTATTGGTGCAGCAGGAGGTTGGGTACTTGGGTTTGGTCTAAAAAGAGCAAAGTTTCTCTCTGAAGAATTAGCAAACTTAGTAGTTTTGGCTGCTCTTTGGGGAATGTTTGGCCTAGCAGAACAAATTCGTAGCGAATCAGGGTTAATGACCACAGTAGTAGCAGGAATGGTTGTTGGGGCAGCCGAAATACCAGAGTTAAGACTAATCAGACGGTTTAAAGGGCAGCTAACAATGCTCGCTGTTTCGGTATTATTTATCTTACTAGCAGCAGACTTATCCTTAGCTAGTGTAGTTGCTCTAGGGTGGGGAAGTGTATTTACAGTTTTAACCTTGATGTTCTTGGTTCGGCCTCTCAATATATTACTCTGCACTTGGAATAGTCAGCTTAATTGGCGACAAAAGATGTTTGTGAGTTGGGTTGCTCCCAGAGGGATAGTTTCCGCTTCAGTTTCCTCTCTATTTGCCATATTGTTAACTCAAAAAGGTATAAATGGTGGTGATTCTATTAAAGCTTTGGTATTCTTGACAATTATGATGACGGTTTTTAGTCAAGGACTCACCGCAAGATTTGTGGCTCAATTTTTGGGAATTACTTCTAGTGCTGCTAAAGGTGCTGTTATAGTCGGTTCAAATCCTCTATCTCGATTAATTGGCAAGATATTTAAGGATAGGGGTGAATCAGTGGTACTAATTGATACAGATGAGGAAAGTTGTAAGCAAGCAGAGACAGAAGGTTTACAGATATACAAAAGTAGTGCGTTAGATACTAATGTCCTAGAAAAAGCTGGTTTAGAATCAGTAGGAACTTTCTTAGCAATGACTAAAAATGGGGAAGTAAATTTAGTTTTGGCTCAAAGAGCAGCAGAAGAATTTAAGCCACCAAGGGTATTAGCTGTTTATCCAAAAAGTCCCCAAGATAAAAATCATAATAATAATAAAGATAAGGTTCAACAAGCATTTAGTACAGAGTTAAATCTGAAAAGTTGGAATAAATACCTCTCTGACAAAGAGGTGAAATTAGGTGAAACAGTTCTGAAGCAATTGGGATTTGAGTTTCAAAAGACTCACCTCAAAGCACTAATTAAGTCTGGAGAATTGATGCCTATTTTGATTGAAAGGCAAGGAAGTCTTCAAATATTTCCAGCTACTGAAAATTGGCAACCAGGCGACCAGATTATTTATTTGCTACATGACCCTAAACCTAAACTTCTGAAACGATTATCTGGTTCTCAGCAGAAAGGTTTAACTATGGAAAGACATCCGGCAGTTGAAGAAGTACCTATTCCTACTGTAGTTCTAGAAACTGACTCTGACAAAATACCAGCTAAATAGGAAGTGTGGGGAGTGTGGGGAGTGTGGGAAGAGGGGGAAAAGAGGGAAGTGTGGGGAGTATCACTTTTGACTTCTGACTTCTGACTTCTGACTTCTAAAAGGGAAGAGTGACTGATAACTGATAACTGATAACTGATAACTGATAACTGAAATGGCCTACTGCCTCAACTCTGAATGCCGAAAGCCATATAATCCATCTGAAAATAGATTTTGCCAAAGCTGCGGGGCTAAATTGCTGCTGGGCGATCGCTACCGTACCATTAAACCAATTGGTCAAGGTGGCTTTGGGAAAACTTTTTTGGCTGTGGATGAGCATAAACCTTCTCTTCCCAGGTGTGTAATTAAACAGTTTTTTCCTCAAAATAGTGCTAATGCTCAAAAAGCTGCTGAGTTGTTTCGTCGGGAAGCTATTAGACTTGATGAGTTGGGTCAACATCCACAAATTCCCGAATTAATGGCTCATTTTCAACAGGGCGAGCAACAATATTTAGTCCAAGAGTTTATTGATGGGCAAAATCTGGAACAAGAATTGGTTGCTAATGGGACTTTTAGGGAAAATCAGATTCAGGAATTACTTTGGGATTTGTTGCCTGTGTTGGAATTTGTCCACGAACGGCAGGTAATTCATCGGGATATTAAGCCAGAAAACATTATTCGGCGCAACTCTATTACGCTTCCTGATAGTGGAGGGGAAATTAAAGGCCAGTTAGTGTTGGTGGATTTTGGGGCAAGTAAGGTAATTACGGATTCTTCCCTGGGCAAAACTGGGACAATGATTGGCAGTGCGGGATATGTGGCCCCGGAACAGATGGCGGGAAAGGCAGTTCCTGCTAGTGACCTTTATAATTTGGGGGTTACTTGTGTATATTTGTTGACTCAAGTAGCACCTTTTGAGTTGTTTGATGTGGTTGAGGGAAAATGGGTTTGGCGACAATATTTACAGTCTAATATTAGTGAAGATTTGGGGATAATTATTGATAAGCTTTTGGCTCCGAATATTCATCAAAGGTATCAGTCTGTAGCAGAGGTTTTAACAGATTTAGAGTCTATCAAATATCAGAAAAGTTTTGCTGGTTCTGATTCTGAAACAGGGGGTAATAATCCTTCTTTATTAACAAAAATGTTAGGAGGAATTCCGCAAATTATTAAAGGTAGAATTATGCAGGAGTTTGGGAAGAGTGAGGAGGCGATCGCTGCTTATGACCGCGCTCTTAAGATTCGACCTCATAATTATGATGCTTGGTATAAGAAGGCTGAGGTTTGTTATCAGTTGAAACGTTATGAGGAAGCAATTTTTTGTTATGAAAAGACGGTAAAGTTACAACCGAATCATTGGCAAGGGTGGCGGAGTTTGGGTGTTTTGTTTTATCAGTTTAATAGATTTGAAAAGTCTGTGGAATGTTATTTTAAATCTTTGGATATTCAACCGGAGCAACCGATAGTTTGGTTATGGTTGAGTTTGGCAATTAGGAAAACAGGAGATGAGCAAAAAGCACAAATGTGTTTGGAAAAGGCGAGGAAATCTTTGCCGGAAAGTCCGGTGGAAACTGCAGAGATTTTATGGCGAGCTTGGGAGAAATTGGTTCGGTAGTTTCGTAGGAAGAGGGAATACCGTTTCACGGAATTCAAAAGTCAAAAGTAAGGTTTTATAGCTTAAAACTTCTTTGTTGCCGACTCGCAAAAGATGTGGTAAAATTTTCATCATAAAACTATAGGAAAACTTACTTACAAATGACAAGAATTACTACCGATGAATTACCCCAAAGTTTACGGAATCTATTGATCGAAGTCGAACGCACAAAAATTCCACTAACTGTCATCCATGAAGGAAAACCGTTAGTGACGATCAATCCGGCGATCGCCGAGACTAAACGCGCTCCCTGTGGCGTAATGAAAGGAACTGCTGAAATATTAGGGGATATAGTCGCTCCTGTTGGTGAACCTTGGGAAGTGTTGGAATGAAAATTCTACTTGATACTCATATTTGGCTTTGGTATTTACTAGACAATGTACGTTTATCGCTGCAACTTCAGAGAGCGATTGCCGATCCTAATAACGAACTTTGGTTGAGTCCAATTAGTGTTTGGGAAGCACTTGTCCTTGCACAAAAAGGACGAATATCTGTGGAACCCGATCCTGTTACATGGGTTAACTTAGCTTTACAGAGTTTAGATACTCGTGAAGCTCAAATGAATCATGCTATTGCTATTTTAAGTCGTCAGGTTGTACTACCTCATCAAGATCCGGCAGACAGATTTATTGTTGCTACAGCTATTTACTATGGGTTAACGTTAGCTACGGTTGATACTAATATTACAGGTAGTTCGGCAGTACAAACACTTAGTTAGAAAATAGTGTAATAATTAACTTCTTTTTTTTGTGGAGGAGCGATCGCTACTCGTGTAGAAACCCAATATAATGTTAAATTCGTGAGCAAGAGCGTTAAATTCTAGGTATTTTCTAATCGCTGCAATTTCTTTTTTGCCCACTCCCGCAGTTGTTTGTAGTAGGGCTTTAGTTAGTAGGTTGGGTAGAGCGACAGCGAAACCAAACAGGTACAATATTATAGCTGTTGGGTTGAGGTACGAAACCCAACCTACAAAACTGCAGTTGAAGTAAAATTTGCTTAGGATTCGCCGACTAGAAAAAATCCAGCCCAGTTGACAGGTTCGGGATATTTTTTCATTGTGGTTAACATTGCTTGTCGGAGAGCTTTAGCTTTGTTTTGTCCAGCTTGCAGATTTTGATAGAAGTCTATCATTAATTTAGAAGTTTCTGCATCAGGAACTCGCCATAGAGAAACAACTACACTGGGAACTCCTGCTCCAACAAACGGACGGGCAATACCTACTACTCCATCTGTGGTAATATCTCCTAACCCAGTTTCGCAAGCACTTAAGACGACTAAATCTGCTGTCAAGTTTAATCCGTAAATATCCGATTCTCTTAAAAATCCATCTCTTCCTGAAGGGGTAAAGGCTAAACTCTTTGGGTCTCCGTGAGTAGCTAAATGGATGATATTAGCATTGGGCATCAATCTAACAACTCTCGATCTTGTTGCTCTTGCCCCTATAATAGGAGTTGTATTGAGTAGTTTAGCGATCGCTATGGCTTCTACTTCAGCATCGGGTAAAGCACTAAGTTGTTTACCATTTTCAAAGGTAGGCATGACTGGATTACCTACTACTAAGTTTTGACTGGATAAATTTGGAGCTTTTCGGGCTTTTTGTTGTTGAGTAATTTGCAGAAGTTGGATAGAGGGAGATATTCGCAGGGTGTGTTTTTGAATTAGATATTGATTATCACTTCCTTTGAGGGCGGCAAAGGGAACTCTAAATAATTCACCATCGGGAATAATAATTACTTCTTCTTCTGGATTTTTAGGTAAAAGTTCAGCTATTGGTTCTATCAAAATTTTGTGTGCTTGTTTTAAACACTCATCTTCATTTTGACAGCTACTTTCTGTTACAGATTCAGATAAATCGTTTCTTGTATTTCCTCTGACATTGGCAAAAGTATTTCTGGAAAGATTAGCCAAGGAAATTTCTGAGTTTTGATTACTATAAGTATTAGTCTGATTATTTATGATGGGAATAGTAGTTGCAAATATGATGAAAGAGCTGCTAATTAAAATAAGTCTTCGTTGATGGGAAAATTTTAGGCTGAGAAAAATTCCGGTAATAAAAATAAGCAGGGGAATAAAGGGGATAAGGTTAGGGAATGAGTTAGAATTTTTGTCGTCGGTTGATGAGTTACTATTGGATAAAAGGCGACTATATTTAGAGTTAACTGAACTGAGATTTATATTGGCAAAATCAACTTTTCCTGTGGGTTGAACTACCCAGATATAAAGTTGGGGTTTGTAGGTTTGGTTCATGCCAAAATAATTAATACTTCTTGGCATGGAATATTTAACTAATGTTGCATTTTGCTGTTTGGCAATGGCTTTAATTTCATCAATAGTTATAGATGACTCTTTATTCTTATTGATTAAATAGGAGAGAATACGAGTACGACCATAATCAGCAAACTCTAAAGCTTCTTTGTATTTTCCTTGTTGGATTCGTAATTCTGTTAATCCATCAGTAAACATTCCAGTTTCTCCTACTAGAAAGCCATGAAAGTCTACACCACCATATGGAGTCCTCTTTTCATTGTCAAGCAGATTTACTATTGTCTGATTCCATGATTTTTCATCATTTTTCATAGCCTCTAAAAACTTTTTCTCAGCTTCATCTATTTTACCTTGTTGAAGTAATGAGAACCCTAAGCCTGAGTAAATAGAAGACAGATTAGAAGCAAATGGGTCACTAAAGCAACTTTTACAACTTAATTGATCTCGGTATTTATCTGCTGACTCTATGGCCTTTTGATACTGCTTAATTGAATATATTGCCTTTTTATATTGTCTAATTGCTTCAGGATAGTTACCTAATTTAAAGTAAATTAATCCTAGTCTTTGATACGATACATAAATATTTTTATCGTCATGATACTTTAGAGACTTTTTCAGAGAATTAATTGCTTTGTTGTATTTTTTTGCACCAAAGTAAGCTTCATGTATTGGGTGAAAAATATCCGGAACATCTCCCGTTCTTAAGCTTCTTTGACAAGTTTTAACTGCTTTTTCCCAAGCTTCGATAATGTTATAACCTAGGCATATTTTTGAATTAATTCCACGAATATTTTTTTTCAGAGCTTCAATTTTTTCTAAGTCTTCTACCATAGCTTTTTTATCTGCTTCGGATATAGGTTTGTTATATTGTCTTGTGTTTTCAATACCTACTAAAACCCTTTCAATTTCTCTATCTGATATTTTTTCTGTCACTTCTATTCGGTAAGGATTATCAACCCAGGAATTTTGTGCTAAAGCTGAGGGAATAAAAAACTTCTTTTGACTCAAACTTTCTAGAGGATTACCAAGAATAGAAACTAAGGTAATTATTGCTATTGTTCTTAACAGATAAAGCTTCATAATTAACACTCCTTTAAGTTTAAAAAATGTTCACCAGTCACCAGAATATAGTTGTGCAGAATTTAGTTATTAGTGTTTCTGAAATATAGCCATCAAAAACGACTTGCAAAAAAAACTGTAGGGGTTTGGTTTCCAAGTCCCATTTTTGCTTGGGTTTGGAAACCAAACCCCTACGATAAAATATTGCAACCTATTTACAGTTACTATAGACTTCTACAAAATTGAGCCTCTGGAAGTAAGTAAAAATTTCTATTGCGTATATCGCAATAGGTAAGAATTCTTATTTCCACATACCCAATAAAACTGCCGAACCTGAGTAAAAATTTTTATTGCGTATATCGTAATAGGTAAGAATTTCTATTTCCACATACTCAATAAAACTGCCAAACCTGAGTAAAAATTCCTATTGCGTATATCGCAATAAGTAAGAATTCTTATTTCTACATACCCAATAGAACTGCCGAACCTGAGTAAAAATTCTTATTGCGTATATCGCAATAAGTAAGAATTCCTATTTCTACATACTCAATAGAATTGCCGAACCTGAGTAAAAATTCCTATTGCCACATATGCAATAGAGCTGCCGAACCTAAGTAAAAGTTCCTATTGCCATATACGCAATAGAACTATTTCAGACAATACTTAGATGAAAAATTAATCTTAATATGCAGGCTTCTCTTGAGAAAATTCCTCTAGCTGCCACCTGTTCAAAACACCAGAAAAATCGTAATAAACTCGTTTACCTTCAGCAAAAGTATTAGGATGTTCTTCACCTCTTAATATTGGCGGATTTTTCCTAGGAAATTTCCGTTGGTCAATCACATCTTGCACCACTAAATCTGGATTGTCAGTTGATTCCAAAGTAAAAAGTAAATCCTCATTATGACAGGGAGCCATCATTTGCTTGACTCCACATACTACTTGAATTTCCCGATTAGGAACCCAAGTCTCCAAGGTAGCAACAACATATTTTAATCCATCTCTATCGTATATATTCTGGAACCGTTCCGACACCATTTTACATCGCTTTTGTGGTGGATAATTTTCACCAAAATAATAATTATCTAACTTCCAGAGAATAACAATTACTTCTTCATTTGATTGAGTATTTTTTACAATTGTTGCCGGAACATTTCTACCTCGATACTCACCAGTGCCACAAAAGAATCTAACCCCAGATACTGGAGGAGAATTTACCTTAACCTGTGAGGGGGATGAAGTGGGTGTAGGTGTTGGTTGTGTTTCTGACTCAGACTTAATAAAAGGAGTAATAGCTGCAATCAAAGCCGCAACTCCACCAACTACAGTACCGACTGTAGTCCATAATTCTGTCTTATTATTGCTCATAGTTGTAAGAGGATAGAACTGTTCTACTTTGCACAACAGTTAAAAATCTTTAATCGTTACTTGAAATTTAAAAATATGCTTTCGTTTGATGCACCTGAAATTAAACTTCAAGATGGCTATATAAAATTCCGTAATATTAAAATTGCTCGATAATTGATGATTTTTTGAAATGATTCAAAATTCAATTTCAGATATCCCTACCGTTGACATTAATTACTCCTTGCTTTGGCAGCATTCGCTCTCTGAGTAAATCATAATTCTCAATATTAAACAAATAAATACCAGGGGTCATGCGGTCAAAAATATCAGAATAGTTTTGATAAATTTGACTCAATAGATCGGTAGTAAATATTTCCTCAAAATAACTTGCTAGAAACTTAGAAAAAGGGTGGCATTGCCATACTTCTTTGATAGTATTTTTAGCGATCGCTCCACCAAAAAAATTTTCAAATGACTGCTGTGGCAACTTAACATGATTATGACAAACCCATCCTGTGCAAGTAAATAAATAATTGCTAACTTTACTTTCTACAAACGCCCGATATTGCCGACTTTGCTCATCCTCACACTTCTGCAAGTATTCAGCTATTTCATTTTCAGTAGCAGGTAATTGAGCATGAAGATAAAAATTTTGCAGTTTTTTCTGATTCCAATCTAATAACGATCTAGTAGGAGCAATTGTTTGTAGATGTTGCTGAAAGATATCATTTAATTCGACTGTTGCGCGCTCTAAACTATTCATCATCTTCCACCTCTAATGTTATTTTGCAATTATACTTGCCATCCTTTCGTTTACGGTTAGATACTGAAATTACTTTGCCTTGTGGTGGGTATGCTTCCCGATACCCCTGCGCTATAATCTTGCAGTCTTCTTCATTATTTTGAATTGACTCAACAACTCTTATTTTTTTTCCCATATTTTTCTTTGTGTAATATTTTCACACTATTCAAACATTTTTCAAAATTATACAAAATCATTTCAAAAGAGCCATAAAAGGCCAACCAATTCTGTAGGATAAAGATTATCATCACTCTATCAAAAAAAACAGAAAAATTAATTTATGCTTAATTTCAGCCAATCCTAACAAAAATTATTATATAGTAAGGAAAAAAATTGCAAAAATCATGCAAATATAATTAATATAATCGTTAGCTAAAAATCTATCGGCATGAGTTATTGCCTCAACCCCAACTGTCAAATTCCCCAAAACCCAGACTCTAATAAATATTGCCAAAATTGCGGTTCAAAACTACTACTCAAAGACCGCTACTGCCCCTTAAAACTAATTGGTCAAGGAGGTTTTGGCAGAACATTTTTAGCTATTGATGAAGACAAACCCTCCAAACCATACTGCGTTATTAAACAATTTTTTCCTGCTTCACAAGGCACTAATAATATTAATAAAGCTGCCGAATTATTTGAAAAAGAAGCTACCAGGTTAGACCAGTTGGGCAAACATTCCCAAATTCCCGAACTCATGGCCCACTTCACCCAAGATGGGCGACAATATTTAGTACAAGAATTTATCCCCGGACAAAACTTAGATCAAGCACTGAAAATTGCAGCACCCTACAACGAAGAGCAAATAAGGAGTTTGCTGAAAAATTTACTGCCAGTGCTGGGGTTTATTCATTCTCGTAACGTTATTCACCGCGACATCAAACCAGAAAATATTATTTGCCGTCAAAATATCGATCGCCAGTTAGTATTGGTAGACTTTGGTGCTGCTAAATATGCTCTGGGTACCGCACTCCTCAAAACAGGTACAACTATCGGCACTCCTGAATATACTGCTCCCGAACAAAACCGAGGGAAGGCCGTATTTGCGAGCGACTTATATAGTTTGGGGGTGACTTGCTTGCATCTATTAACCAAAGTTTCCCCATTTGAGTTATTTGATGTGGGTGAGGGAACGTGGGTATGGCGACGTTATTTACAGAATAATTCTGTGAGCGAAAAGTTGGGTGATGTTTTGGATAAATTGGTGGAAAATGCGGTCAACCGTCGTTATCAGTCTGTTGATGAAGTTATGAAAACTTTAAATGCAGACGCTAGTGTTAATTTAACTCTTATTCAAGATAAAACTGCTATCCAAAAATCAGAAGTTACATCTGCACCTGTACTAAGTCAAATTTGGAAATGCGTACATACTCTTAGCGGTCATCAAAAATGGGTTTGCTCTGTTGCTTGGAGTAATGATGACAAAATTGTAGCGAGTGGGAGCGAGGATGAAACTATTAAGTTGTGGGAAGTAGATAGTGGTAGAGAAATATTGACTATGCGCGGACATTCCGGTTATGTCAACTCTGTTGCTTTTAGTCCGGATGGCAAAATATTAGCGAGTGGAAGTGATGACAAAACTATTAGACTTTGGGAAGTTAAGACGGGAAAACTTCTTTGCATTCTTGGTGACTGGAGTCAGGGAGAATATTTTGGTCATTCTGGAGGAGTAATGGCGATCGCTTTTCACCCAGACGGCAAAACTTTAGCTAGTGCGAGTAAAGATAAAAATGTCAAAGTTTGGCGACTTGGGGATGATATTTATAATGCTAACTTTGGGAAGGTAATGATGACTTTCAGCGGACATTCACGACCAGTGCGAGCGATCGCTTTCAGTCCAGATGGCAAAACTTTGGCGAGTGGCAGCGAAGATAATACGATTAAAATATGGGATTTAAGTTTAGGTAATACTGTTAAAAATCTATGTAATTATTATCAGGGAGTACATTATATTTATGCAGTTGATTTTAGTCCTGATGGTCAAGTTTTAGCTAGTGGCGGTCGAGATAGAAATATTAAAATTTGGCAAATAAATCAGGGTGAAATATTACAAACTTTAGAGGGACATTCTAGTGATGTTCGTCAAGTAGTCTTTAGTCCTCAAGGAAATATTATTGCTAGTGGTAGTGAAGATGGAACTATTAAAATTTGGGATGGGAAAACAGGTCAAGAAATAGGAAATTTAGAAGGTCATTTAAAATATGTCAATTCTGTTACTTTTTCTAGAAACGGAAAGAGTTTAGCTAGTGGTAGTAGTGATAATACTATTAAAATTTGGCGATCTTAAAAGTCAAAATTTAAAAGTCAAAAGTCAAAAGTCAAAAGTTAGAAGTTAAAAATTAGAGAAATTACATTTAATTTTGCCGACCTACTTAACTAAGACTAGAAAGTCAAGAAAAAAAGTGTATCTTAAAAAAGGAGAGAAACGCTAGAAATAAAAAATTTAGGCAGTGCTAAATAAGTAATAATAGGTAGTAGGAAAGGCGATTTTAAAAGTCAAAAGTCAAAAGTCAAAAGTCAAAAGTTAGAAGTTAAAAATTAGAGAAATTATTATGTAAATCAAGCTTTGACAAGGAAATTTAAAAGTCATGCTTTCAAAAGTTAAAAATTAGAGAAATTACATTGAATTTTGCCGACCTACTTAACTAGGACTAGAAAGTCAAGAAAAAAAGTGTACTTAAAAAAGGAGAGAAACGCTAGAAATAAAAAATTTAGGTAGTGCTAAATAAGTAATAATAGGTAGTAGGAAACAGGAAACAAAGAATAGGGTGCATATCAATATTTGCAAAAATACTTTTTTCCTAAAAGAATATT
>JBCDJM010000006.1:0-59123 GCA_038747755.1 Cyanobacteria bacterium P01_H01_bin.35 | reverse complement strand
GAGTTCTCTGAGAAGTTGAAAGCTAAATCTTGATTACTTCCTGTTTGCTGAAAATTTTTATCTAGTTGAGGTTGTCTATTTCCTCTTGGAGAATTTTGGGAGAAGTCTAAAGTTGAATCTGGGTTACTTTCTGTTTGCTGAAAATTTTTATCTGCTTCGGGTTGCCTATTTCCTGTTGAAGAGTTCTCTGAGAAGTTGAAAGCTAAATCTTGATTACTTCCTGTTTGCTGAAAATTTTTATCTAGTTGAGGTTGTCTATTTCCTCTTGGAGAATTTTGGGAGAAGTCTAAAGTTGAATCTCGGTTACTTTCTGTTTGCTGAAAATTTTTATCTAGTTGAGGTTGTCTATTTCCTCTTGGAGAATTTTGGGAGAAGTCTATTTGATTGAGGTAAGATTCTAAAACTTGGTAAGTATTATCTGTAGAACCATCATCAATAATAATAATCTCCCAAAAAGTATAAGTCTGACTAAAAATACTTGTAATCGCTTTAAGAAGATAATCAGCATTATTAAAAGTCGGAATAACTACACTAACCAGCGGTAAACCATTTGGCATGATTTTATTTATTAAAAGTTGCCACTCTGGTATTTGATTCAAAAAAACTGAATTAAATGAATAGTTTTCTAGGGAACCATAATATTCAAAATAATAAAGCCACTCACAGATAGTTTTAAGCACAGAAGCAGGAGAAAATTTTAAAGATTTATGCAAATAATCAGCCATTTCAGCAAAGTAGCTAGATTTATATAAACACCAACAATTCCAAATTAGAGAACCGTAGCGTAATTCTCTTTCTAAATGTTGAATTTCTGGAGAGAGATTAGGATTAGAAAAAAGCTCATCTAAAATTTTTTCTTCTACTTCTGTTTGAGCAAGTAAATTTCGCGTCATATTACCACTATGTTGACGATAACAGACCGCAACTTTGGGAAACCAAGTGGCTTGACAACCTGCTAAAGCTAATCGAATTACTATGTCAAAATCTTCTAATCTACGAAACTCTTCATTAAACCCATTTACTCTTTCCAACCATTCTTTACGAAACATCATTCCGCTAGGATTAGTGGCTTTCCATTTTAACCAACTTACTAAATCTAATTCTGGAGACTTATACCAAGGTTCAACATCTTCAATTTTTTCTCCTTTTTCATTAACAACTCGCCACCCACTTTGTACCAAACCTATACTTGGTTGAGCATCGAAAATAGCTACTTGTTCTTGAAGTTTATAAGAGAGAAATAAATCATCAGCATCCAGGAGAGCAATTAATTCTCCTTTTGCCATTTTTATGCCTTGGTTACGAGTAGCAGATAATCCTTGATTATCTTGATAAAAATAACGAATTTTTTTCATGTATGGCTGTAATACTTTATAGGTATTATCTGTCGAACCGTCATTTATAACAATAATTTCATAGTCAGTATAGGTTTGATTTAAGACACTTTCAATTGCTTGATCAATGTATAGTTCACAGTTATAAACAGGAATAATTACGCTTACTTTTGGTTTTGAAAATTTTGGTGACATAATGGTTATATAGTTTTAATTTAGATACTCTTGTTTTGCTGTTACCTAGAAAAGAAAAAAGAAAGATATTTTTCACTTGTAGGGATTTTGTGATTAAACTCCTAATTTATATTAAATCCGGTTACTAAAGATATTTGATACTAAATAATACCAATTAATACCATTTTCATAAAATATTGCTACAGTGACAGAACAAGTAAAATGAGATAAGGAACGCTGGAACCAGGAAATATAAATAGACAAAAAATAGAGGAAAAAACTTTGATTTGGGCAATAAATCTAAGCCATAAAGTATTAAACTGTACTAATAAATCACAAATTGGAATGTAACAGCCTTTTTGGAATTTGGTATAACTTTAGAGATGTCACAAATAGTTGGAAACTATATATGTGAAATAATTTTAGGAAATTATTGTAGCGTCCAAGTTTTGAGCCTGTAAAATTTTCATCCATGACTTTTGATTTTTAACTTCTGTGAAACGGTATAAGGTTAAACCCTATCTCCTCATCTGAATAAAAAAATACTTTATAAACTGGATTTACTATTAGCTTAGTACAGACTATTGAAGCACCTTGAATCAATAAAGTTTTAAATTCCTATTTATTACATTCCTTATTCTTGAACTTTTAAGCTTATGCTAAAATTATCAATCATCTTACCTTGATTTTGAAATTGGTAAAAATAGTTGAGAAAATTTACCACAGGGAAAAAGTATATTGGAAAATGGAGAGTATGGAAGAGGTGATAGTAATTTAGTCTAATTAAAATAACTATAGTGTTTCTTAAATTACTGAGGTAAAATTGTTTTTATTATTTTATATTCCCTGTCTCCGGAATTAATACTACTTAATCTCTACTCCCTACTTCCTAAAACAAACTAATTTTGTATCTTACTCCTTATGGGAATTACTATAACTATCAAAATTAGGAGAATAACAATGAAGCCCAAAATATATGTAGTTAATTTACATCAAAAAGCAGAAATATATTTAGCTCAAGGAAAATTAGAAGAGGCAATAGCAGTTTGTCAGCAAGTATTAAAAATTCAGCCTAATTTTCCACCTAATTGTCAAACATTAGGAAATATTTGGCAAAGAATGAGTGAGATAGATAAAGCCAAAGACTGGTATATAAAAGCTATAAATGAACAACCAAATGTGGCAGAGAGCTATGCTAACTTAGGGAGTATATATGCACAACAAAAACAATGGCAGTTAGGAATTGAATGTTACCGAGAAGCGATTGGAATTAAACCAAATATTCCTAGTTTATATCGAAATTTAGGAAAAATTTGGCAGGAATTAGGAAAATTAGAATTAGCCAGAGATTGTCAAGAACAAGCATTGACTTTAGAAGCACATTATTCTCAAGCTTCAGAATATTTCAAACATGGAAAAAACTCTCTAGAAAATGGTGAGACAGAAGAGGCGATCGCCTCTTTCCAGCAAGCCATAAAATTAAATCCATCTTTGATAGGTGCTTATCAAAATTTAGGGGATATTTCACTGAAAACAAAAGAGTTAAATAAGGCAATAAATTATTATCAAAAAGCTATTGAACTGAAACCTGACTTATGGGCAGTTCATCATAAACTAGGAAAAGTATTTCAGGAAATAAGAGAATTAGATGCAGCAATTAATAGTTTTGCTTTGTCTATAGAAATCAATCCTAATTTTCCTTGGTCTTACAAAAAATTAGGAGAAATTCTAGAACAAAAAGGAGAATTAGAGGAGGCAGTCAAATTTTATAAACAATTTATAAAACTCCAACCAGATGTCTGGGCAACTCACCGAAAAATTAACGAAATTCTCTGGCAACAAGGAAAATTTGAAGAACTTATTGATAGATGTAATTATGCCCCAGAAAATGACCCAAATTTATCATGGAATTATCAAAGATTGGGAGATATTTATACCCAAAGGAAAGCATGGGATGAAGCAATTATTGCTTATCGTCATTCTCTAGAAATAGAAGTAGATAAAGATTGGATTTACAAAAAATTAGGGGATGCTTTACAAGCAAAAGGTTTGATAGATGAAGCTATATCCAGCTACCAAAAAGCTATAGAAATTAATCCCAATTCTTGCTGGTATTACGGAGCATTAGGAAATGCTTATATTCAACAGCAAAAGTTTTCTGAAGCAATACCTTATTTTATAGAAGCTCTCAAACTTAAACCCAACTATTATGAAGTTAATCGAGACATAGAGTACATTCTCAAAAAACAAAACCGTCACGAAGCAGCTCAGATATGGAAATCTCAAAAACATAAAAGATTACCTCAAGATTGGATAGAAAAATTTTTAAAATTAACAGGAGATTGGGAAATTACATCTGATACTCCAGCTAATAATATAATTAGGATAAAAATTTATTCAGCTAATCAAATAAATCTATTACATTCTCAAACAATAGACGAGCAAGTGCATAGCATTTTTAGAGATAAAAAAGCTAATTCACCTGAAGTTTATGTAGCTGTATTACCAGAAGGAAGAGGTTGTGTAAAACTAGGAGCAACTGCAGTTATTACCTCAGACAATAAACTGGTAAAAGATATTTCTACAGGTTGTGCTGAAGTGATTATATCTTCATCAAAATTACCTCCTGTTCACTACATAGATGGAACTGTAGCTTTTTTCTCAGGAATATGGGGTAGAAGCAATTATTTTCATTGGATGATTGATGTAGTTACTAGAATAGAGTTGTTGAGAAAAAGCCATCTAAAAATTGATAAATTTGTTTTTTTAGAATGTCAAACAGCTAGTCAAAAAGAAACCTTAGCTACATTGAAAATTCCTACTCAAAAAATCATCGAAAGTAAATTTTATCCTCACATAAGAGCTAAGAAATTAGTTGTACCTTCATTTACAGCAAAACAAAATGGTCTCAGGGTGACAAAATGGGGATGTGAGTTTCTCAGAACATTATTTTTAAAACCTGAAAATATGAAAAATGTATCTGGAAAACCAGAACGAATATATATAAGTAGAAAATACGCTGACTACAGAAAAGTTATTAATGAACAAGAGGTGATCAATTTGTTGAATAAATTTGGTTTTATTAGTGTTACTCTAGAATCAATCTCAGTAACAGAACAAGCATCATATATGGCAGCAGCTAAAGTAATAGTAGCCCCTCATGGTGCTGGACTTACAAATATAATTTTTTGTAGTCCAGGAACGAAAATAATTGAAATTTTTGCTGCTAATTTTGTGATTCCTTTGTACTGGCAAATTAGCAGTTTATGTAATTTGTTACATTATCATTTAATAGCTGAAGGTGTTGAGAGTAATTTAGAGGAACATTTATTATGGAGACAAAATATTTTCGTTAATTTGCAGCGACTATTAAAAATTTTGACATTGGCAAAGGTAGTTTAGTTCAACAATTAATAATTTTCATGTCGGCGACAGCCGAAACAATTAATAATTAATAATTACTTCTTCTTATAAAGAAGAGGATTGCCTAAAAGGAATTTTGTAAGCATTTTCTGCGGAATACTGCGTGCGCAAACAGATATTAGTGGTTAGTTCATCCTAGGTTATGCTAGGCAAACAGCAATAAAAATCAATAAAACAAGCATTTATTTAACTTCTACTACATTTTAAACACATTATTGAAAATATCTCAATTACTTTTTGTAATACACCTAGCTGATAGCTGGTAGCTGACTGCTGAATGCTTACGATTTTTTTTCTTTTTTCTCCATAAATGGAGAGGCTTTATACCTTAATTTTTCGCAAATAAAGTAAATCATTAATAGAATAATGGATGGAAAAATCTCAGTAATTAATTTACATCAAAAGGCAGAAATATATTTAGCTCAAGGAAAATTTGAAGAGGCAATATTAGCTTGTCAGCAAGTATTAAAAATTGAGCATAATTTTACACCTACCTATAAAACATTGGGAAATATTTGGCAAAAAATGGGTGAGATAGACAAGGCAAAAGAGTGGTATATAAAAGCTATAAATCAACAACCATACTGGGCAGAAGTTTATGCCAACTTGGGAAGTATATATGCCCAAAAACAGCAGTGGCAATTAGCAATAGAATGTTACCAAAAAGCTATAAAAATTCAACCAGATGTCGTAGGTTTTTACCGCAATTTAGGCAAAATATGGCAGCAATTAGGAAAAGTTGAATTAGCTAGAGATTGTCAGCAACAAGTATTGAATTTAGAAAAGCAATATGCCACAGCCTCGGAACATTTGAAACAGGGAAAAAGTTTATGGGAAAATGGGGAGATAGAAAAGGCGACCGCTGATTTACAAACAGCTATAAAATTAAATCCTTCTTTGGCAGTTGCTTATCAAAATTTAGGTGATATTTTACTGGAAATACAAGACTTCAATGAGGCAATAAATTATTATCAAAAAGCTATTGATATCAAACCCGAACTATGGGCAGTTCATCATAAACTAGGGAAATTATTTCAAGAAATAGGAGAATTAGATGCAGCAATTTGTAGTTTTTCCTTGTCTATAGAAATCAATCCTAATTTTCCCTGGTCTTACAAAAAATTAGGAGATATCCTAGAACAAAAAGGAGAATTAGAGGAGGCAGAAAAATATTATCAAAAAGTGATAGAACTAAAATCCGATCTTTGGGAAGTTCGCCACAAATTAAGTGAGATTATGCTGCAACAAAACAAATTAGATGAAGCTATTGATGAATGTCAATATGTAATCAAAACAAAATTAAATTCACCAGGATGGGTGTATCAAATTTTAGGAAATGCTTATCTTGAAAAAAAAGCCTGGGATAAAGCTGTGACTTTTTACCATAAAGCTATTAGAAGAAAAGTTGGTTTACCAGAAATTTACAATCAACTAGGGGATGCTCTAATGCAACTTTCAAAGTTTTCTGAAGCTACCATAGCTTATCGTCAGTTGATTGAAATTAAACCTGATTCCTCTTGCTATTACAATAAATTAGGAAAAGCATTAGAAAAACAAGGTTTCCAAGAAGAAGCAGCCTCTTGTTATGAAAAAGCAATTCAGCTTTATCCCCCTAGAAAAAAACACAAATTAACTCGACTTATAAACAGTAAAATAAAAATTAATTTTGTTGATTTTTGGCGCACCTTCAAGTATAAAAATTCATTTTTATTTAGTAAATTTTTAACTAAAAATTATAATATCTGTATATCTGATGAACCAGAATTTTTATTTTACAGCGTTTTTGGGGAAGAACATCATAAATATGATTGTACAAAGATATTTTATACTGGAGAAAACTATCACAACTACTTATCTGGTAAAGGGGATTTTCAGCGTAATGGAATGAAGCAAGTAAACTTTACAGAATGTGATTTTGCCTTGACTCATTACTATATTAAAGACCCCAGACATTATAGAATACCTCTTTACTTTTTGCGAACAGGTTTACAGGAAATTCAACAACTAACAAGACCAAAAAATATTGAACAAATTATGAAACGTAAAGAGAAATTTTGTTGTTTTGTTTACTCTAACAAAATCGCTCCTCAAAGAATAGACTTTTTTCATAAACTTTGCCATTATAAACAAGTAGATTCAGGAGGAAAAGTTCTCAATAATTTAGGTTTTTTGGTGCCAAAAGGGAAAAAATATATTGACTTTTTAAGTGAATATAAATTTGTCATTACCTTTGAAAATTCTAGTACCCCAGGATATACTACAGAAAAGATATTTCAAGCTATGCAGGCTCACACTGTGCCGATTTATTGGGGAAATATTTGGATTCATAAAGAATTTAATCCCCAATCCTTTATTAACTATCACAACTTTTATAATGAGGAAGAAGTAATTTCAAGAATTATCGAGTTAGACACAAATGAAGAATTATATAAGCAGGTATTAGGAGAACCTTATCTGCAGGAAAATGAGATTCCAGAATATTTAAAAATGCCAAATATCAAAAAGTTTTTTGATCGAATCTTTTACAACATATAATATCTATTCTCAAACATACGCTATAGTTGCTCAAGACTTCAGTTATTAAGTAATAAATCAGTAAAAGTAATGTTTTAAAAATTCTAGCAAAAGAGGGCAATTACTACTTATTCATTTTCCTACTCCCTACTCTCAAGAAAATGCAGCAAGACTTTGGAGATTTTGTATATAGCAATTGCCATACTGGTGAGTTACAAAACTCTTTTGTTTTAGGAAGTGGGGAGTAGGGGAAATGGGAAATAGAAAAGAATAAAAACAACTGTACCGTATCTCATAACTGTGGGAATTGCTATAACTAGATAATTAATTTGATTTAGACTAACAATATCAAGGGGAGAAGCAAAATATGCCAATTAAGAAAGAAACTCTAGCAAAATATATGAATCCAGTTTTAATTGAAACAGGTACTTTTTTAGGTGCGACAATAGAAGCAGGATTAAAACTAGGCTTTCAAAAGATTTTTAGTATAGAGATTGACGAAAAACTTTATTATAAAGCCTGTAAAAAATTTGATAATCAACCCTCAGTTGAACTGCTATATGGCGATACCCTCGAATGGTTGCCCAAGATTCTTTCCCACTTAGACAATTGTGCTACTTTCTGGCTAGATGCTCATCGCTCTGGTGAATTACCAGGAGGAAAAATAGCATATCCTATTGTTGGAGAATTGGAAATAATTGCTAACCATTATATTAAAAATCATACTATTCTGATCGACGATCGCCGCTTATTAAAAAATCCTTGGTCAATAACAGAAGATGATGTGCAGAAAGCTCTATTTAATATTAATCCTCAATACAATATTAGCTATGAACCTGGGGTGATAGAATATGACATTATAGTTGCTAAACTTCCAGAAACTTCAAAGCTAAAAAATACTCCACAAGCATTAGTAGAAGTTCATGTTAATCAGGGTGATTTGTTTGCTCAGAAACAACAATGGAACCAAGCTATTTCTGCTTATCACCAAGCTATAAAAATTGACCCTAATTTTCCCTGGTCTTACCATAAATTAGGAGGAGCATTAGTACAATTAAAACGATGGGATGAAGCTGTTGATGCCTATCGTCAAGTTATAGCAATAGAACCAAATTTTCCCTGGTCTTATAATAAATTGGGTGATGCTTTGATGGAACTGAAAATTTGGCAGGAAGCTATTAATGTCTATCGTCATTTTATTGAAATTAAACCTGATTTTCCCTGGTCTTATAAGAAACTAGGGAAAGCTTTTATGGAACTGAAAATTTGGCAAGAAGCTGTTACTGCTTATCGTCATTTCATCACACTAAAACCAGATTTATATTTGCCTTACAAAAATTTAGGGGATGCCTTAATACAATTGGAAAATTGGTCGGAAGCTGTAGCAGCTTATCGTCAAGCAGTTGAGATTAATCCTGATTTTTATCAGTTATATGCTGAGTTAGGTGAAAAATTAATCAAATTAGAAAAGTGGTTAGAAGCTGTAGAAATATATCAAAATGCTATAGAAATTAATCCTAATAATTACTGGTATCATAATAATCTAGGAAAAGCTCTATTTAAACTTGATAGATATGAAAAAGCCACAGCAGCTTATCAACGGGCAATTGAAATTGACCCTAACTTATATTTTGCTTACCAAAATTTAGGGGCAGTTTTAGTAAAGTTAAAAAAATGGAATCAAGCTATAGTTGCCTACCGTCGGGCAATTAAAATAAAACCTGATTTTTATTGGTCTCATCATAACTTAGGACAAATTTTGACAGGATTAAAAAGATGGGATGAAGCTGTAGAAACTTATCGGTATGCAATTGAAAATGACCCTAATTCACCTTGGTATTATCAACATTTAGGAATCGCACTAAGAAAACAAGGGAACATAGAAGAGGCGATCGCCTGTTACCGAAAAGCAATAGAACTTAAATCAGATTGGCATCGGTTTTACTCTTTATTAGGAGATGTTTTGCTAGAAAAAGGTCAGTCAGAGGAGGCTATCGCTTGTTATATAAAGGCAATTAAACTACAACCAGATGCTACTGCAACCTATGAACAATTAAGAGGTATTTATATTTTTAAATTAGCTCAATTTACACCTAATCAATTAAATGAATTAGTTAAATATTATCGAGAAGCTATTCAGTTAAAACCAGACTTTCCCGAAGCTTATATTAATTTAGCTGACCTGCTAACGGAAGATGGTCAACTTAATGAAGCAATTAATTGTTATAAAAAAGCTACCCATAAGAAACTTTTAATATCTCATCCAGAATATACAAAAAATTACTGGGAGCTTGCACAAACAACTGCGCCACACTTTATAATTATTGGTACAGTTAAGGGAGGAACATCATCACTGTATTCTTATATCAATCAACATCCTTATGTAATTCCTGCTCTACAAAAAGAGATAAACTTTTTTGATAGAAATTTCACTCATGGAATAAATTGGTATTTAGCTCATTTTCCACTATTACATCAGCAGAAAAAATTTATAACTGGAGAAGCTAGTCCTAACTATATGTATTCTAATATTGCTGGAAAAAGATTGTTTAATAACTTTCCTAAAATCAAAATAATTGCTATTTTAAGACATCCAGTAGATCGAACAGTATCTCACTTTTATATGGCTAAAAAATTGGGTAAAGAGTCAAATAAATTTACAGAATTTTTACCCCAAGATATTCAATTGCTGACAAAACTCAACAATAATCCTCAAAACTATGAAAGACTCATCAATAGAATGTCTGTTTATTTTACAGGAAGTTTATATAAATATTTTCTGGAAAAATGGATGAATCTTTTCCCCAGAGAACAATTTTTAATCTTAAAAAGTGAAGATATGTATAAAAATCCAGCAGCAACCATGAAGCAAGTGTTCAACTTTTTAGAATTGCCAGATTATCAACTACCAAATTATATAAATTATTACCCTGGTTCTTATACTCCTATTAAACCTAATTTACATCAGCAACTTTCTGAATTATTTCAACCTCATAATCAGAAACTAGAAGAGTATCTCGGTATGAAATTGGACTGGCAATAATAGACATCTCCAGAAAAGAGGTAATAGGGAATAAGAGAAATAATCGACATTTCTGTCGGATAATTGATTTTATTTTTGATTATTGGAAATGTCTAATAACTACTTTAGGTGTTGCTGAAGCACAGATATAATTTTTGTGCTTAGGTAATAGATAGTAGTTCTAATAAATAGTTAAGGAAAAAGCAGTCTATAGCAATCCTAAATAGGTCGTGACAAATCAAAAAGTAGATAAAAAACTTAAAACTCCTGCCTGTTATACCAATTCCCAAAAGTATCGCTGTACTTGGGGAATACTTCAGTTATTAACTAATTAGCACAAACATAACCACTTTCTTTATGAATTTTAGGTAGGTTAATGTTAATTATTATTGTGTTTGCTTCTCCCCCACTCCCATACTCCCTTACTCCCAGGCTCAACAAAATGTATAAAAGTTTTTGATAAATGGTATTACCTGTTCTCTGTTATACCAATTCCCATGCATTAATGCTATACTTGATTAAAACTTCAGTTATTAAGTAATTACTTTATTAGAATAAGTTTTTTGCTGATTTCAGGCAATTTAATGTTGATTATTCTGATTTTTTACTTCTCCCCCCCTCCCCTACTCCCCTACTCTGAAATAGATAAAGTTTTTGAGAAATGGTATTACCTGTTCCCTGTTCCCTGTTTCCTAAAAATCAGTAAGATTTTTGCCACGAATAAAATAGGATTGCTATAGATAGTAAATATTCATATATTTTGTCTTAGGAGTTTAGTCTCCAAACGTAAAAATTCAGCTATGAGCAATCAGCTTTTTTTTGTTAAAGTATTAAACACATTTTCTATAGATATTTAAGGTTTTCATATCTGCTTTAAACCTTAACTTAGGGTTTGCTGAAAAAGTATTTTTTAAGTAGTAGGGAGGGAGGGAGTAGAGGAGTAGGGGATTAACGAAGTCAGAAGTCAGAAGTCAGAAGTCAGAAGCGAGTGTATAATTCTGAGGTCCCCCTGAACTGCGGAAACGCTTCGCTAAAAGAATGTAAGACACACATCTGACAGTGATTTTTGTAACGGGGATTAGAGCAACTCTCCAAAAATATTGCGCCTTAAAAGGCGGGGTTTTAAACCCACATTATTCTGATAATTTTTTTGCCCAACTATGCGCCAGAAATGCTAACTTTTTGAGCATCAAGAGCTGAAAATCAGGTACTTTTTCAAGACATAAAAATGCTAAAACCTTTATATGTAAATGCTTTGATATTTAATCAACAAGCCCTACTTAGGCAATAATTTTAGTTTTTTAATATTGCCATCTAAATTCCTACATATCTGAAGCTAATGACTAATACCTGCAGCTCAATGCTTGCCTCCAAACCCAAACAAAAATGTGATAAAAAGACCAAACCTCTACAGTTTTTCTCACAAATTAATTTAGGATTAGTATATTTATAGGAAAATTTATAGTGAATCAGGAAATATTGGCTATCAATTTCAACCAAACAGCAGAGTTTTATTTATCCCAGGGAAAATTAGAAGCAGCTTACAAAATGTGTCAAAGCATCTTAGCAGATTCACCTAATTTTGCCCCAGCTTACAATACTCAAGGAAAAGTATTACAAGCAATGGAAAAAATAGAATCAGCAATTACCAGTTATCGCCAAGCAATACAATTAAATCCTCAACAAATTGAAACTTATAAAATATTAGGAGATATATTAGTTAAACAAAACCAATTATCTGAAGCCATCGCCTGTTATGAAACAGCTATTAAATATAACCCAAAAGTATCATTGTTTCATCATAAATTAGGATTAGTCTTCATAGAACTAAAAAATTGGGATAAAGCAGTAAACGCTTTCTGTCGTGCAATTCAATTTAATCCCAACTTTCCCTGGTATTACTATAAATTAGGAGAAGCTTTAACTCAACAAAAAAAATGGCATCAAGCAGTTATTGCTTATCAACGTTCTATTGAAATTAAACCAGATTTATATTGGTCTTATCAACATTTAGGAAATGCTCTAATTAAACAGGGAAAAATAAATGAAGCGATCCTCTATTATCAAGACACACTTCAACGACAACCTCACCTTGATATAATTCATAAATTATTAGCAGATGCTTTAGTCGAAAAAAGTGAAATTGATGCAGCAATTCCTAATTATCTTAGAGCTATTCAGTTAAATCCAGATTCTCCTTGGTCTCATATATGTTTATGGGAAATATTTCTGAAAAAAGACAAATGGGATGAAGCAGTTATTACTTATCAAGAGGCAATTAAACTTAACCCTAATGCTTTTTGGTTATGGACTTACTTAGGAAAAGCTTTGGTTCAACAGGGAGATTTAGAAACAGCCATTACTTCTTATCAAGAAGCTATTAAAATTCAACCAGAAATATATGAGCTTCATAAATTCTTAGGAGATGCTTTTGTTAAAAATAATCAATGGGAAGCTGCTGCTAATTCCTACTTGCAAGCCATTTCCATTAATCCTGAAATTTCCTGGGCAGATAATGGGTTATCAATACTATTAAATACCTTACATACAACGAATAAATTAGACGAAGCTGTAAAAATATATCGCCATAAAATTGAAATTAATCCTCAATCTATTTTGACTTATATAAACTTAGGACAAATTTTAACTAGCCAACAAAAAATTAATGAGGCAACTATTTGTTATCAAACTGCTTGTCACCAAAAAGTTTTAAAGTCTCACCCTGATTTTGTGGAAAAGCACTCGAACTTAGAACAATTTAAAAAAGCAGTTAGAAAACCTAATTTTTTAATTATTGGAGTAGGCAAAGGCGGAACAACTTCTCTTTATACTTATCTGACTCAACATCCACAAGTTTTACCTCCTCTTCTCAAAGAAATAAACTTTTGGTCTGGCAATTTTGAGAAAGGAATAGATTGGTATTTATCTCATTTTCCTCCCATTCCCAAAACAGAAAATTATTTAACAGGTGAAGCAAGTCCCGGATATTTTGGTAACTTAGAAGCTGCAACTAGAATTTTTAGTTTCTTTCCCAAAATCAAGCTAATTATACTTTTCAGAAATCCTATAGACAGAGCAATTTCTCACTATTATCATTGGGTAAGATTAAATAAAGAAAATCGTGATTTAGAAACAGCAATAAATTATGAATTAGAGATTTTACAAAATTTTCGGAAAAACTCAAATTTTTGCTTCAATCATTGGCAGCAAAATTTGTATTATTTGGCTCCAGGACTTTACATAAAATTCTTGGAAAAATGGATGACTATCTTTCCCAAAGAACAGTTTTTAATCCTGAAAACAGAAGACTTTAATACTAATACAGAAAATGTTATGCAGGGAGTTTTCAAATTTTTAGATTTGCCAGACTATCAAATTCCAGATTATCAAAAATTCAATATAGGTTCTTATCCCGATATTAAAGACTCTATCCGACAAAAAATGGGTAATTTATTTCAAGATTATAATCATAAATTACAGGAGTATTTGGGTATCAAGTTTAATTGGTAATCCTCAGCCTCTACTAAGTAGGTGTGCAAAATTAATTACACATATTCTAGAGCTGAAAAACCTGTATTGTAAAAATTACATGGAAAAAAATTATATAATTAATTTTGCCTCGGCACTTAACAGTGGCATTTAATTAAAATTTTACAGAAACAGTTAGGATAGATTCTACCAGATTTGTTGGAAGCTATTAATATAGTTACAGATATTTATTTGCCGATAAAACTTTAATATTACTACATTAACTTTTTCTAGTATAAGTTAGCAGTAATGTAGGGGTTTTGGAAGTTTGGGGAAGTAAAGAAGTTAGCAGTATAGAAGGCTTTATTTTAGTAGTATAGTTAGATTAAATTTGAGTATAGATTTTTCCGTATTCTATCTCTTTCTCTAACTTATGCTTTTTTGAAAAATTCTATTTAAACTGCCAATGAATTACTATGAATTAGGAGAAAAATTCCTAGAACAACAACAGTGGGAGAAAGCTGTTACTAGCTACCGTCAGGCAATAAAATTAAATCCTACCTTTTCTAGGTTTTACTATAAATTAGGGCAAGCTTTAACTCAATTACAAAAGTGGGAAGAAGCTATTACCACTTACCAAAAAACTATAGAACTAAATTCTGATTTTCCTTGGTCTTACCATTACTTTTGAGTATAGATTTTTCCTATTCTATCTCTTTCTCTAACTTATGCTTTTTTGAAAAATTCTATCTAAACTGCCAATGAATTACTATGAATTAGGAGAAAAATTCCTAGAACAACAACAGTGGGAGAAAGCTGTTACTAGCTACCGCTAGGCAATAAAACTAAACCCTACTTTTTCTTGGTCTTACTATAAATTAGGGTAAGCTTCAACTCAACTACAAAACTGCCAATGAATTACTATGAATTAGGAGAAAAATTCCTAGAACAACAAAACTGGGAGGAAGCTGTTACTAGCTACCGTCAGGCAATAAAACTAAACCCTACTTTTTCTTGGTCTTATTATAAATTAGGGCAAGCTTTAACTCAACTACAAAAGTGGGAAGAAGCTACTACCACTTACCAAAAAGCTATAGAACTAAATTCTGATTTTCCTTGGTCTTACCATCATCTAGGAAATGCTTTACTTCAACTAGAAAAATGGGAAGAAGCAGTTAACGCCTACCACAGTTTTCTTAAACTTAATCCTGATAATTATTGGATTTACCATAAATTAGGAGAAGCTTTATTTAAACTAGGAGAATTTGATCAAGCAATTCTTTCTTATCAAAGAGCAATTCAACTCAATCCAGAAATCAAAGGAACTCATCAAAAATTAGCAGATATTCTCTTTCAAATTGGAAAACTAGAAGCAGCAGAAACAGCATATCGTCAGGCAATAAAACTAAACCCTGAAGTAGTTTGGTACCGTCAATGTTTGGGAGATGTCTTACTTAGACAAAAAAGATTAGACGAGGCGATCGCTACTTATTTAGAAGTTGCTCAAATTACTCCTAATCTAACTTGGATGCACCTACAGTTAGGAGATGCTTTTGCTCAACTTAGTCAGTCAAATTTAGATGAAACTATCAATTACTATTGTCAAGCTATTAAAAATCCAGACCAATATCCGATTTACCAAAAATCACTATATCTTATCAAAGCTAATCCAGAACTATACCTGGAATTAGGAAATTATCTAGCACAAGAAAATCAAATTTATGGAGCGATCATTATTTATTACCTGTTGCTAGAAATATTACCCAATCAAATAGAGATTCATCAGCAACTAGGCAAGATATTCCGGCAAAAAATTAAATTAGAACAACAACTCAATTCATTTTATTCTGCCGTTGAAGGTAACCCAGATAGTCAATCTTACTATCACTTAGGATTAGCTTTAACCAAACAACAAAAATGGTTAGAAGCTACCATTAATTATTATCGTGCTATAGAACTTAATCCTGATTTTGCTTGGTGGTCTGATATTCGTTTGTGGGAAATTTTTAACAAGCAAGATAAACTTCAAAAAACAGTTAATTTATTTCAAGAATTTATTGATTCTCCAAGTAACTCAATCTGTCGTTATCTCAACTTAGCTGAAGCTCTAACTCAACTAAATAGAAAGACTAAAGCAATAGAAATTTATCAAACTGCCTCTCAACAACAAATTAAACAAAACTATCCTAACTTTTTTCTAAAATCCCAAAATTTATCTCAAATCTCCGCGCCAAATTTTCTCGTAATAGGAGTTAAAAAAGGCGGAACTACATCTATTTATCATTATCTAATTCAACATCCACAAATTTTACCAACTATTAAAAAAGAAATTGATTTTTGGTCTTTCTATTTCCATCGAGGTTTAGATTGGTATCAGGCACATTTTCCAGTAATTCCAGAGTCAGAAAAATTCTTAACTGGAGAAGCAAGTCCTAGTTATTTTGATGATCCAAATACTCCCACTAGACTATTTCATTTTTTCCCAAAAATTAAACTAATTGTTCTATTAAGAAATCCAGTAGATAGAACTATATCTAATTATTATCACGAAGTTCGTTCAAACGCAGAGAATATGTCTGTTGAAGAAGTAATTAATTATAGGCTGGAAAAACTGATAAAAATTTCATCTAGTTTGGTCAAAGAAAAAGATTATTGGAATTATCAGGGAGATTATATAGGCTCTAGTGTCTATTTAGATTGGCTGAAAAAATGGTTGAATATTTTCCCTAGAGAACAGTTGTTAATTTTGCCTAGTGAAGAATTTTATAGTGACCCGAAAACCACAATGAAGCAAGTTTTCAATTTTCTCGGTTTGCCAGATTATCAAATACAAAACTATCCAAAATTAAATGCTGGTTCTTATACATCTATCAGTGAGGCACTTCGACAAAAGTTAAGCGATTATTTTCAGCCTCATAATCAGCGTTTAGAGGAATATTTAGGTATGAAATTTAATTGGTAGAAGCAAGGAAGAGGGAAGAAGTAAGAAGCAAGAAAAAGTAAATATTGAAACAAGAAAAAAAGGTAAAAATGATTGAGATAGCTGTCTGAAATGAATTGAAACAGCTATTTTTAAGCATCTCCGAGCAAATAGAAAAATTTAGTAGATAATTTGAGCGAGAATGATATGTATCCCTGTCGCGATCGCCTCTTTTTCTTGCCTGAAAAAATAAGCTTTGTGCTTTAGAACTACAGACATTTAGATATTAAGTATCTTAGCTCTATACCTTATATCCATTATTTTGTCAAATTAGAGAATTCCTTGAATATTTGTACTTGCCTGAATTTTGTTTTTTTGAGCTTATTTTCCTCCGCTCAAAATTGCTAAATTTCAGGTGTGATTAACCAGAATACTTAATTGTAGAGTCTTAAACCTCAGTCTTTTCTCAGCTTTAGACATAAAATTGGCACAATACCTTATGTACAGGATATGATACCAAATCTCTGAAATAACGCAAGTTCGTGAAATAATTTGTCACAATCTTTGAAAAATGAGGCTGATTAAATTTATAAAAACAATATCAAGATATAATTTAATTAGTAAAACTTATATTAAACGTTTAGTATGAAAAATAAGAATACATTAGCTGTTATCTTAGTCTATACTATTTCTTCAGCTAAATTATTTATAAAAATTCCTTTCTAAAATTGGTGTTGCTAAAAGTAAGAATAATTATTCACTCGTCAGCTATTAGCTATTAATTCGTAAGCATTCAGCTATTAGCAGTTAGCTAGCCTCCTGGGTCGGAACTTTATTAACAGCAATAAGATCCTGTGCTTAAGGACAGAGTTTAAATGAATATAGACTTTGGATATGACTTTTGTAGTAAGATTTTTCTAGCTCAATTAATAAAGCTTTTATCACTTACTAAAAGCAATAGCTGATAGCTGATAGCTGACCGCTGAATGCTTACATTAATTCATTGCCTTTAGAGCAACTAAAATTACCCAAAAACCTTTTCTTTTTGCTAGATTAGCTGTTGCCTTCTAATAAGAAAAATTTTTAACTTCAACCTACTTCTAACTACTTGAAATTTGAGACAGAAGTAACTTTAGCAATTGCTTTTAACTTCATTCCCGACGGATAACTGCCTTCTGCTTTTACCCGCTTAATTTCTGCTTCGGAAATATTCAGTTTCAAGTATTTAACTATGCCTCGGACAATATCACTTTTATCAATTATTCCTGCTACTGCTCCAGCAGGTGAAAGAACAGTTATTTGCCTTTGTTTATAAAATCCCATTCTGTTAATAACTTCCAATAAACTAACTTTTTCTGACACAGTAACCATCTGATTTAGAGGGCAAATAATCATCCTTAAACTTTGAGTATCCCGATAACTTCTTTCAATATAACGAATAGCATCATCATAAACTAAACCAAGATAACGACCCCTGTAAGCAGCAAAATAAGTTGAAAACTTAGAACCTTTTAAAAGGTATTTATCCGCAAACTGACTCAAAGTTAAATTTGCATCTACTACACGAAAATCTTGAGTCATTACCTCTACAGCTTTAATATTAATTAACGCTGACTGTAAATCAGTTATGCGCTGATAAATTCTGGCATTACACAGAGCAAACCAACCAATTAAACTAATCCAAAAACCACCATGATTTTTAGTCGTCAAAACTACTATCAAGCCTAAACTAATTCCTAACCATCCTAAACATTTACCACTTTTAACTGCCCATCTTACCCCTGTCAAACGACTACCAGTTATTTTCCAAATAGCTGCTTTTAATATTTGTCCGCCATCCAAAGGTAAGCCAGGAATCATATTAAAAATCGCTAAAATTAAATTTATTTCTGCCACTCTATTCATTAACTTCCCAACTAAACTTGATGTTGGGAATAGTAAACTTATTAAACCTAATAAAACAAATAAAACTAAATTCACCAAAAGTCCGGCTATCGCTACTTGAAAAGCCTCTCCAGGAGTTCTAGAATCTCGTTCTATTGAAGCAACTCCACTAAATAAAAATAACCTTATAGAATTAACCTTAATTCCTTGAGAAATAGCAACTAAACTATGACCTAATTCATGTAATACTACGGAGCAAAATAGTAATATAGCAATTACCAATCCAGCACACCAAGCTAAAAAAAACCCTCTTTCTTGATAATCTTGACTATTGATGTATGTTACCCAAAATAAAATAATTAACCACCAGTAATCCACAAATAAAGGGATACCAAATAAACTGCCTATTTTCCAACCTACCTGCATGAATTTTTTTTGATTTTTTTATTCAAACTTTGACTTAATCTACCAAAATTTTAAGGAATAGGGAATAGAGAATAGGGAATAGGTATGGAGGGAAGATATTTTTACTGAAAAGGCACGAAAAATCATTTTTTGAGTAACTTTTACAATTCTAATATCATGTCCGGTTGAATAGTTACACCAAAGTTAATGTAGCTAAATTGTTTAATCCAATATCAATACTGGCGCAACGATTTTTCTCTAGCTCGTGTTGTTTTGTGCATTTTTCATTACCTTAATTACATAATGGTTAAGTCTAGGAACATTGCTGGAACTTGTTTTATTTGTGAAGTAGGTATATCAAGTTTTTAGATAAATCCCAGTAAAACTGGGATTAATAATTCCAAGTTTTAAGTTGCCTCTTACTGATGGCTTGTTTCGTATAAATTACAATATTTCTTCCCGTTATTTTATTTTTATATCCACCAAAGACGAGGAGGAGCATTAAACTTTGATGGGTTCTGTTTATAAACTTCGTTCGCTGCTAAAAAATTCTTCCAGTTTTTATCTAAAATCATCAATATTTGTTGCAGGGCTATTTCATTCTAGAATCAAGTGACAATTTTACTAGCTTTTAGAGATTGGTTGATATAACCTTTGATTCTTGAAAAGGCATATTTTCCTTAAATGCACAAAAAGTGAGAAATTAGAACGAAATAGCCCTGTATTTGTTGAGAAACTTTAGCTGGCATTGCTTGATAGTCTGATTGAATAGAGAGTGTTTTTTGCTGGTCATAATAGTGACGATAAGTATTTTCAAATATCAAAGACTGACGAACTAAGTAATTAGCATGAGTTTAAAAAATTTTTAGACAAGAAACACAGTCGGTCATTTCAGTTATCAGTTATCAGTTATCAGTTATCAGTACCTCTGCCTGTTTGCGTAGCATGAGCAGGAAAGTCAGAGGCTTGAAATAAGGAAAATATTTTTGATTTTTTCGTTCTTCAGAACGAGGCTTTAATCCTGAATTAAACAATTATTGAAATTCACTTATAACCAAAATTTTTGAACTTTTAATTTTGAATTTTGAATTCAAAAAATGGTCAATTTCAGAATCAAACCGATGTATAGGTTGAATCATAAATCTCTCAACTAATTTCATAAATCAAAGGGTTAAAATTACTAAATACTCAGAGCATTTCGGAATTTTTATGATTATTGAGTCGGGAATTCTGAGCCAATTTAAAAGAACAGTTTAACTCCTGTAAGTAGCAACAAAATAAGAACAACTTTTTGAAAAATAACAGGGTTCAAATACTTTGATAAAATAATCCCCGCACCAATTCCTAAACAAACACTGGGGACTCCGAGAAGAAATAACTTCCAAACTTCCGAAGTTAAATCGTGATTCAAGCCATGAGCAACAACAGCCAAAACCATGCTACAAATTCGCACGCCTTGAATGTTGCTTTTAAATTCTTCAGGATTCCATTGACAAGAATTAGCGTACATAATTAGTGGCGGACCACAGGAATTATAGGCCCCTGAGAAGAAACCTGAAGTCAGACCAGCCAAATATCCCCATCCTGAAGCCTTGACCTCCGGCAAACGAGGCGTAAACCAGCAGTATGCAACATAGAAAATGATGAGCGAACCTAAGCAGTATAATACAATTTGACTTTCAATACGATCGGATGTTATAACTCCAAAAGGTACTGCTATAAAAGAACAAATCGCAATTGGAATTACTTCTTGAAAATTACAACTTTTTCTGTAGTAGAAGAATAAAATAGAAGTGGCAATTGGCTGTAGCAAAGCTATCAGAGCGATCGCCGTATGGAAGTCTATCAGATTAATTAACAGAGACGTTCCCAATAGTCCAAGTGCAAATCCAGAAACACCTCTTACCAATCCAGCAATAAAAATAATCAGACAAAAAATCAGATTCTCTATTAACATTTTTTTCGATATTCAAAGCTGTATTATAACTTTTATGACTAAAGTAAATCAAGAAAAGTTTGCTGTCAATATGCCGGATTTTCTAGAACTGCCAGAGCGCAAAAGTAAACCAAGAAATACGGGGATTACTAATGTAATAGATCGTGGAATTGGTTTACGACAGGCACAGGATTTGCTAGAAATAGCTGCTAACTTTATTGATGTTATAAAACTAGGATGGGGAACGAGTTATGTGACTCAAAATCTGTCAGAAAAAATTAGCTTATATCAAAGCTTCGGCATTAATGTGTGCTTTGGCGGAACATTATTTGAGGTGGTAGTACTTCAGAATAAATTTGATGAATTTCGGAAATACCTTCAAAAATTAAATCTGAATTACGTTGAAGTTTCAACAGGTTCAATTAACCTTCCTCTTGATGAAAAATGTCGCTATATTGAAGCCTTAGCTAGAGATTTTGTTGTTTTATCCGAAGTGGGGAGCAAAGATCCAGAACAGGTAATTCCGCCTTATATTTGGATCAAAAATATTAAAGCTGAACTTGCCGCTGGAGCTTGGAAAGTCATAGCCGAAGCTCGTGAAAATGGTACAGCAGGAATATATCGTAGTAATGGAGAAGTTCGCTTTGGACTTATAGAAGAAATACTAACTCAAATAGACTTCAACGATCTAATCTTTGAAACACCAAAAAAAGCACAACAAATCTGGTCAATTAAAAAGTTCGGGCATTTAGTAAACTTGGGAAATATTGCAGTGGATGATGTCATTTCTTTGGAAACCTTAAGACTGGGTTTGCGAAGTGACACCCTCGAAACTTTTCACAAGAACAGTCAGAATAAGTCGATGTTTAATTTAATAGAAAATTAAATTTAATGACACTCAACAAGAAGACAGATAGTATTTTTCATTTAGCAATTCCCACCCATGACTTAAAAGCGGCTAAACAGTTTTATATTGAAATTTTGGGATGTCGTCTAGCTCGGGAATATCAAGATCGAATCACCTTAGATTTTTTCGGCGATCAACTCGTTTGCCATCTTGCACCCAATGAAATAGATCCTAATCCAAAGATGTATCCTCGCCATTTTGGGCGGACATTTATCGAAAAATCTACCTTTGATAGAACAATAGAATCAGCAAAAAAATATGGTGTTCGTTTTCTAGAAGAACCCTCAATGCGCTTTGCTGAAAGACCAGAAAAACATCTTACTGTTGCACTTCTCGATCCATCCAATAATGTCGTTGAATTTAAGTATTATTTCCAAGAGGAATATATTTATTAAGTAACCCAATAAGTTTAGAGGGTAGCGCAGAGGCTAATAGTGAATTTTCTTTTTTTATCCCCTTGAAAAGAGAGGCGAAGGCAAAGGCATCTTCTCAATAAACCATAGTTAATTATCAATAAATTAGGCTTTATTTCACTTGTTGACAATAGACTTTCCACATATAATGTCTATTGAATTTTAAAAAAACTATATATAGGAATTAGCAAATTAGATACGTTGGCCCTGAAAGGGAGGCTTGATATTTGATTTTTTTTGTCAATAATAACAATCAATATCTGATTTGGGCATCTATAAAATAACAAACTAAAAATGGGGTTCTCTTCTGTAAAAATAGAGAACCCCCTATACTTGATAACTAAAATCAGGTTATATCTATCTATAGCATATTTAGCACTACCAAGTATTAAAATGATTCCTGTTCCTTCAGTTCAAAAGATTTGTAGTAAATTTAAAATACACTGCCATGAAGGGCAGTGTTTAAATCAACTTATATTTTGCAAATTATCAAGAAGCTTTAGCTAAAAACTAAAATTTGTTTTAGTAATTAACAATCACTTTAAGTTTTTATACAAAAAAGTAAAAATTAGTTAGCAGTAGGTAGGATTAATGCGCGTCAAAATTTGTGGAATTACAAAACTAGAGCAAGGACAAGCGATCGCTAATATGGGAGCAACAGATCTAGGATTTATCTGTTTTCCCAAATCACCTCGCTATATCACTCCAGAAAACATCAAAAATATTGTCGATAAACTACCAAAAAATATTGATAAAATTGGAGTATTTGTTAATCCTGAAATAGATTTATTATCAGAAATAATAATTAATACAAAATTAAATGGAATACAACTACATGGTGACGAATCCCCAGAATTTTGTAATCAGCTACGTCAGTCAATACCAAATAATATAGAAATAATCAAAGGTCTGAGAATTAAATCTCCTCAAGACTTAACAAGAGCAAATCTTTATGAAAATCATGTCAATACTTTACTTCTAGATGCTTATCATCCCGATCAATTTGGAGGTACTGGTAAAACTTTAGATTGGAAAATTATTGAAGAATTTCACCCTACTTTTCCTTGGTTATTAGCAGGTGGTTTAACTCCAGAAAATGTCACAGAAGCAATACAAAAATTCATATTAGTTTCTCAAGCTAAAATAGAATTTAATCATAAGTTTTGTGGCATAGACTTATCTAGTGGTGTGGAAACAGCGCCAGGGGATAAAAATTTAATTAAAGTCAAAAAATTATTTGACAGTTTGGCGCAACTTAGGGTTAAAGTGTAGAAAAAGCACCAAGTATTATATGTGATACAAGTTTATAGCAACTTCTTCAATTATCTATAAGGGGTTTCCTTTGAGTTTCAGAAATCAATCTAAATCTTGACCAAAAAAATATAGCTAAAATATTCAGGTTTTTATTATTTTTAATTGTGCATAAATTATAACTGAAATAATACTCCAATATATCGGAACCACAACATATTGGATAAGAACTCTTTGCCAATCGTTTACCATTTCTGCTTTAATCAAAGTAGATATGATAATTTTTAATGGAAATGTTATCAAAAAGCTTAGTGCAAATAAAATCAAGTAAAATCTGATAATCAACCAAAAATACCCTTTAGTCAACTCCCAACTATACCTCATTCCATTTACAGGTGAAACACCATCAATTATAACAGTATGCCAATAAAAACCAAGTCGCGTCCCAATATAAAATATTGGTAGAAGAAGTAATAGTAAAAAAGGTTGAATTGCCATTAATTCAATTTCTGGCATAAATGTAATTGGAGTAAATATAATCAAAGGCACTATTAATATAGGAAACAACCTTTTCATACCTCTCAAAAATGCTTCTATTAATGTTACCTTGTTTCCATTCAGATATCCCCAAATATAAAAATAACGAATTGCGAATAACCAGGGATTAACAAATACTATCATAATTATATCTAGCCAATAGTCTATCCTGCTAGATTTTGTCAAAAAAAATCATAATTATTGCTAATATAATAGCTGGCAAACCTATAACTAAGAGAGGTAAATATATAGCAATAATAGTTTTTAAAGTTTCCTTGAGCAAATTGATATAACTTATATTCCTATATTCCATTATCCCTGTATTCCATAAACTGATAGATTAACAATTAAATTGTCTCAAAGTATTTAACTCTCAGCCCTCAGCCCTTAAATTCATAACTAAATCAATTAGGAATTAGTATTAAGATGTTGAAAAAATCACACTATAACTTAGAACATATTAGCCTAAGCATTCCGCTATTAGCATTCAGCATTTCCTAGGAAATGCTAAACAAACAGCTTTTGACATAATAAAGCAATTACTAAAGTTAGCTAATGATCTTTTTCTTGATAACTCTTCATCCTTTCTTCCAAAATAATAATGAATTAATAATTAATAGCTAATAGTGAAAATTAGCTAACGTTTGAATGCTTAAACATTAGCTAATTTTCACTATCTATAACCAATATAAGTTTTCATTCACAAAAAAATATGGATACTTAAAATAAATAGGAAACAAAATAGTTGAGTTTTAAGTCACAAGTAATTCGTAAGGATAGCGGGATCTTAAACGCAAAAATAAAATACCAAAGATGAAAAAACACAATCTTAAAACCTAGGATATTTGTGTATTTTTCTACAAACCTTACTTTTTCAAATATCCAATGAATAATAACATAGGAGTATCCAAATAATATGGCAAACATTTCAGGAGATAACAATGATAACCTGTTAATTGGCTCTCCAGAACCTGATTTTATGGAAGGTTTTGGTGGAAATGACACTATTTTTGGTGAAGGAGGAGATGATACTCAAGATGGAGGAGAAGGAGAAGATGAAATTTTTGGTGGTATTGGATCTGATTCTTTAATTGGTGCTGAAGATGACGATTTCTTGCAAGGAGAAGATGGACGTGACTCAGTATTAGGAGGTCCAGGAGATGATAGCATTGAAGGTGGTCCCGGAAATGATTTTTTATTAGGAGAAGATGGCAACGACTCTTTATTTGGGGAAACTGGAGATGATTTAGTAATTGGTAATCAAGGATTTGATTTAGTTACTGGAGGAGATGGTAACGATACATTAAGAGGTAGTCAAGGGGATGATAGTTTATTTGGAAATATTGATGATGATGTAATATTTGGCGACCTAGGAAATGATATTGGCAATGGTAGTATTGGTAATGATTCTCTTTTAGGTGGTGAGGGTGATGACTCTTTAGATGGAGGTAGTGGTGATGATACTATTTTTGGAGAAGCAGGGAATGATTTGCTATTTGGAGCTATTGGCAGTGATTTTATTAATGGTAATAGGGGTAACGACGAAATTTTTGGTGGAGAAAATGTAGATAATCTTCGTGGTGGAAAAGGTGATGATACGATATTTGGAGAACAACAGAATGATTCTCTCTTTGGTGACTCAAATAACGATTTAGTTATTGGTGGTATTGGTGAAGATACATTGTTTGGTGGAAAAGATAACGATACCCTTCAGGGTAGTGATGGTAATGACTCTTTGCTAGGCGATCGAGGCAACGATATATTATTTGGAGAAGCTGGAGAAGATACATTAACTGGTGGTGAGGGATCGGATATTTTTGTGCTACCTGGAGAACTAGGTAATATTGATGTAATAAGTGATTTTAATCCCTTAGAAGATTTCTTGGGTTTAAGTGGTAACTTGACTTTTGAAGATTTAACTTTTGAACAAGGAACTGGTTTAAATTTCAGAGATACATTAATTACTATTGATAATGGCAGATTATTAGCTATATTGCTGAATGTTCCAGCTTCCATAATTTCAGAGGAAGACTTTATAGATATTAGTCAACCTTTACCTGAAGCTGATTCTAATAATACTGGTGAAGTTCTATAATTCTTAAGAGTTATCAGACCAGTTTTCCAACAGATAGCGTAATCTTAACCGGGGGATATAAGGCCAACCTCCCTTTGTTTCAATATCTTTGAGTAAATTGTAAAGTGCCTGACGATTATCTGGCAATGTTTGTTGAAATGAACCTTCTCTAAGTTCCTGATGCAAGCTTTCCAGAGTTCGTAGAATAGCCAATATTGCCATTGGATCGTCCTGATGATTGTCAGCTATAGCCTTTACTGAATCTGCTAATGATTGTAAATCACCATGTAAATTTGTTGACTCACTTTCTATATTTGTGTCCATATTACCACTTTAAGAACAACTTGAATAATCCCCAGACTAAAGCCAGAAAAATTTTAGGGTGATACTAAACAATAAGATAAATCAGCATTGCTTAGTTTCTTCACCCACTAACCAAGGAAATATTCTTTATTCTTTGGGGAATCCTCAAAGCACCCCCTGACCATCCCTCTTTTTCTGGTCTACCTATTATTTTTCTTCGCCGTTGCTTTGGAGTCAAGCAAACTTTGATCTTAGAGTTTATTTTGACCTAGTTTCGGGTGAGTTAGTAACCATTTTGATCGTACCATAACATTGATTGTTTTTTTATATGGCGCTTCGATTCCAGAAAGGGTGGATTTTCAACTGATATTTATCTAAACGTCAGAATATTCCTATTTGTATAGAATTCTCCCTTAGTAGAAACTGTGCTATAAAGATTAAAATATAATATTGCACACCAAACATTTATCACAGTTAGTCTCACATCTCCTCCAAAGCTTTTGCTACTCCTTATATTGATCGATAGTCACTGTTCAATAATCAGTTAAATTCAGTTATAGTAAGCTCTTAAGTTAAGTATATTTACTCATGCAATTTTTATTAATAAAACTCAATTTAAGAAAAAGTAACCAGCAATGTAAAATATTATTTTGGGTTAATACTTAAAGATAAATCTACTCTCACACCAAGCAAATTGAGAATGTGAAGAATAACTTTATCCTAATTGCCCTGAGTTTATCATCAAATCTAAAATCTAAAACTTGATTACTCATACTGCGTAAACATATAACGCAGTAGCAATGTTAAATATTGAATGTTGAATCTTGAGGTTAACAATGAGGTATCGCACTTTAATTGCGGCACTATTAGCTGTGTGTTTGAGTTTTTTAACCGCCTGTTCAGAGGGCATTGATAGTAATAAACCACTTACTTACGAAGATATTGTTAATACAGGCTTGGCCAACAACTGTCCTGAGTTACCAGAAACAGCTCGTGGTTCTATTGCTCTTGACCAAGATGAGTCTTACATTTTGACAGATTTGTGTTTGCAGCCAATTACCTATTTCGTTAAGGAAGAACCAACTAATAAACGCCAAGAAGCAGAATTTGTTGAAGGAAGAAAATTAACACGGTATACTTCTACCTTAGATCAAGTAACAGGGGATCTAGTCTTTAATGAAGATAGTTCCTTGACCTTTAACGAACAATATGGTATTGATTTCCAAGCCATCACTGTTCTTTTACCAGGTGGAGAAGAAGTTCCATTTCTATTTACTGTCAAAGGACTTAGTGCTAAAAGTCAGCCTGGTATTACTGCTATCAATACTTCTACTGATTTTAAGGGAATATACAATGTTCCTTCCTACCGAGGCTCTAGCTTCCTAGACCCGAAAGGTCGTGGTGTAACTTCAGGATATGATAATGCAGTAGCTTTACCAGCTAGTTCCGATGATGAAGAGTTTGTCAAAGCTAATGTTAAGTCAGCAGATACTCTTCTCAATGCTGGTGAAATGTCCCTTCAGGTTACTAAAGTAGACGGGGAAACAGGTGAAATTGTTGGCTTCTTTGAAGCCGTTCAGCCTTCTGATACAGATTTAGGTGCAAAAGAAGCTGTAGAAGTTAAAGTTAGTGGTACTTTTTACGGTCGGGTAGACACGGTTTCTTAGGCTAATTGACATATTTCCCCGACACAATCTTTTGATTTGTCGGGGTGAAATATAGTCAGACCAATTCACTTTAGAAATGTCACAAATAGTTTCAAACCTCCTATCTGAAATAATTTCCTGAAATTACTTAGCGCGTCAAAGTTTTGAGCCTGTAAAATCTTCTTGGGAGAAAAGTATCTTGGAATTAACAGTTTTCCAGTCTTTAGGCTGGAGAGTATATCATTTATCCTAGAGGTGTTTAATATTCCTCTATTTTTGTGAAAAGAAAAATAATTAAATTAGTTATTCATAAATATTTATTTAAAATTATTATTTATGTATACTGAGATACAATATTATTACTAGCGATCCAAAATTAATCACACATACTCTAAAAGCTGAAAAGCATAAGTTGTCAAACTAATTAAGCAGTTGTGTTTAATATCACACTCCAGTATTCCTCAACTCACAGCATTCATTATATATATCCATCAATATAATATGTATGTGATCTACCATCAGTGGTTGGCTCTCAAAATCATAATATAGCTATGTCTACCACCATCACTCAAGAACTAAAAAGTGAAAACCTAGAACTGTTGCACCAGTATCAACAGTCTCCTTCTCATCACCTCCGGAACCAATTAGTTAAACTTAATGTTGGACTTGTCAGAAAAGAAGTTTATCATTGGTTAAATCGATGTACGGAAACCTACGATGACTTGCTCCAAGTAGGTTGTATTGGATTAATTCGAGCAATTGAAAGATTTGATATTTCTAAGGGACGAGCTTTTAGTTCTTTTGCTACTCCTTATATCCGAGGCGAAATTCAGCATTATCTAAGAGATAAAAGTCCTTCTGTACGCATTCCCAGAAATTGGTTAGCTTTGGATCGGCAAGCTACAAAAGTGATACAAGACCTTAGAGCTAAGTTGAAGCGAAAACCTACAGATTTAGAGGTGGCTTCTGCTTTGGATATTTCTTTAGACCAATGGCATGAAATTCAACTCGCCTGTCGTAATCGTGCCCCCCTAAGTTTAGATGCTCCAGTTCAAGATGAAACTGATGGAGCTACTTGTTTAGGAGAATTAATTCCAGATACTCAGTATCGTAGTTTTCAGTTAGCTCAAGAAGACCAAATTCGTTTACAGCAAGCATTGGCTAAATTGGAAGAGGGTACTCGTAGGGTTTTGGAGTTTGTATTTCTTTGTGATTTGACTCAGAAGGAAACAGCCGAGCGAATGGGAATTAGTGCTGTTACTGTTTCTCGGAGAGTCAAGAAGGGCTTAAAATCTCTGCAAAAGATAATGGAATAGCACTTAATGGCTTATAAAGATAAATAATACCACTAACCAGTAAATAAAATATATTTGCTAATTTTAATTCATAAATTCTAGTTTTTCTATCATTGCCTCAGTCCTAATAGTATAAACCCCGCCCATATCTAGTCATTGGGTGGGGTTAGTTTTTAGTACCGACTATATTCCAGTCTTTAATGAAAAGCATATATTACATTTTGCCTTTCATCCAGTGTTTGAATAAATTCTCTTTAACCATACTTTGTCGCAACACTTCAACTAAATATTCTTGGGCCTCTTCCCGACTCAAGTTTTTAACTTCGTCCCGTAGAACTTGTAATTTGAACTGTTGCTCCATAGTTAAGCTGCTAGACATTTCCATAGTTAACTCCTCCTTGTTTAGATGTATATATTGGCCAATATGTTAAGGCCATTACTAATCTAAAGTTATATATTTCCTAATATGTAAATTATCGTAACATTTACTTGACATACTGTCCATGATGTACATTATAAAATTAATTTACTCGACAAAAGTTAACATTAATTTAATAAAACTTCGCTCTTAAGGATAGGGTTGAAATAGAAGCTGGAAGTTTTATGATAATTAGGTTAGGACTAATGTCTTATGAAGTTGAAAAATGGAGAAGTGGCTAATGGACGCAATGGAATTTTTTCAAAGAAGTGCTGGTAAATGGCGATCACAACGGACAACTCATCACCTAGCCTTTAGACAAGCAGAAATGGGTAGTTCAGACATTGAAGTAACCAGTTTGGATGCTGAAGACCCAAAAATAGTAGAAATCTGTAAAATGCACGAAATTGATCCAAATTTGGCTGCTGGAGGAGCTTTCGTAACTTGGGATGGTTCTATGGCATGGGATAAAGATGATGAAAATCATAAGGGGTCAACTGTATTTGCTATTGTTCCTGACCCAGAAAATCCTAGAAAAGGCAGAATGTTACGAGAGCGTGGCTATGCTGAAATTGTTCCAGTGGTGGGACTGTTTGAGATGGATGATGAAGATGGGCTAAATTTAATTACAGAATATGAAACGATGAGTTCTATTGAAAGATTCTGGTTTCCTAACCCTAATCTGAGGATGCGAAGCAGTGCAGTGAAGCGGTTTGGTGGATTTAATACTTCTACCTTTTGCACGGAAGTTCGCTTGGAGGAAAGTAACTCAGATTCAGAGGCAGAAAAATCAAAGGACGATGGACAATTTTATTCTGCTTTTGGCTGGTAGGTATAGGGGAAATCAGAAGTCAGAAGTTAGAAGTTAGAAGTTAAATTCTTGCTATGACTGTATTTAAGAAGCATGAGAATGTTCTAATTACCCTGGCGACTGCTCTAGATAAAATTTCTTGGGAATTGAGTAAATATTTATAGCTAAGAAAGATATTGGTTAAGACATAAACTGATGATGAATCTTAGACGAGGAAAGGTTTTTTTACTATTCCCTATTCCCTATTCCCTATTCCCTGTTCCCTGTTCCCTGTTCCCTGCAATATCAAAAATATTACAGATTGTTGCGTAAGTTAATAAAAGTATGACTTGGATTGCCTCTATCCCTTAATCTAAAGGTTGGCTATTGATGCAATTTTCTCAATAACGGTAAAGGTTAGTGTGCTATGGCCACACTTGATAAATCACATTTAATAATTTTAAGGAGATTCTGACGTGGCAATTCCATTATTAGAATACAAACCTATAACTCAAAATTCACGGGTTGCAGGTTATGAAGTCCCTGGTGATGACCAACCAATTATTTATTCTGCAGAACTTTTACCTTCTCAATCAGAGTGGAATGAGTTAATTTGGGCAGCTTATCGCCAAATTTATTCTGAACATCAGATTCTGAAGAGCGATCGCCAAATTTTCCTAGAATCTCAACTAAAAGATGGTCAAATTACAGTTCGAGATTTTATTCGGGGTTTGGTAATTTCTGCTCCATTCCGTCGGAACAACTACGAGACTAATAGCAATTATCGCTTTGTTGAGTTATGTGTTCAAAGGGTTTTAGGTCGTGATGTTTACAGCGAAAAGGAAAAAATTGCTTGGTCTATTGTTGTAGCTACCAAAGGTATTGAAGGTTTCATTGATGAGTTGCTCGATAGTGAGGAATATCTAGACAACTTTGGCTTTGACACTGTACCTTACCAACGTCGTCGGGTTTTACCACAACGTGATGGAGGGGAAATGCCTTTTAATCTGAAGACACCTCGCTATGAGTTCTACTATCGGACTATTCTTGGTTTCCCTCAAATTGTGTATCAAAATCAAATACGTCGCTTTACTCCTCAAGAAAAGCAGGCTGAGGCAGGCGATCCTTCTCTATATTTGAATATGGCACGGGGTCTTGGTGTACAAGGGAGTGCAGCAACAAAACCTAACTTAGGTAGTATTAACCTGGGTATGGTACCTTATCGTAAGGTATAATTTTGCATTTTGCTTCAAAATTTCTCTTGAGTTAAATTAAGTTTTGTAGGGATAGATTATTTGTCCAGAGTATTTAGTAAATTAAGCAAAATATCTGGTGTGGATATTCTGTCTCTACAAAATTTTGTTAGGTTTACAATCTTCTATAAATCTGCATTTTTAAATATTTGAACTATAAATAAATAGGAGTTATCGAAATACGGTTTACCGATGAATTAAGGTTTAAAGTTTCTTCTTTTCAGAATAAAAAAGAACAACAATATTTTTGATCAATTCTCTTTTTTTAAGCAGAGGTAATTGTTAATTGTTTTAGCTATCGCTGACATGAAAGTTGTTAATTATTGAATTATTTTGTCGTTCAAAGGAGAGAAAAGCTTAACTCATCAAAGGGAAAATTATGAATATATTTTAGAAACGGATTTGAAGTATAAATGATTAAGTCTAACTCTTTATTATCTAAAATATTAAACAATAGGGTTCAACTAAGGATTTTTTGGCAGTTCTTTAATCTGAAAAGCTTATCTAATAGTTCCATAGCTTAATGATTTTTAGTCTTATATGAACTGTATTGAACTATGAAACTCCAGTAACAAGTTTAAAAATTACTCCTTACTGTAGGATACCAGAGCAAAAAGTTACTATGTTTTAGTAATTAATAAAAAATAATAAGTTGACTAAGAGATAGCTAATAAGAAGCTTTGGATAATGTTTTCCTTGGGTTTTGCATAGCTCAAATTATTTTTAAGGTAAGTTTGATTATCTTTACTACAATCTCGATTAAAAAAAACTATACGATCGCGTCCTTTTTCTTTCGCATAGTAAAGCGCTTGGTCTGCTTTGGCAATTAGAGATTGTGGAGACTCTAGTTTAGTAGGGATAATACTTGCAACTCCCATACTCATAGTAACATATTTACTTACCTTAGAAGCAGAATGATTAATGTGTAGTTTGTGAATAGCTTTACGAATTAATTCTGCTACTTTTTCTGCATTTTTATTAGATGTATTTGGTAAAATTATAGCAAATTCTTCACCTCCATAACGAGCTACCAAATCGGCAGAACGTTTAACATTTTGTTTAATAGTTTGAGCAATTTTTTGTAAACAATCATCCCCTGCTAAATGACCATAGCAATCATTGTAATATTTAAAATAATCTACATCACATAAAATTAGAGATAAAGGTGATTTTGTTCTTGTTAGTCTACGCCATTCTTTTTCTAAAGATTCATCAAAAGAACGACGGTTAGCAATACCTGTTAAACCGTCTAGTTTAGCAACTTTTTGGAGTTGCTGATTAGCAACAATTAAAGCTGCTTCGGCTTTTTGTAAGGCTAAGTTTTGCTTTGTTAGTTCTGATTCTACTTGTTTTTGAGCTGTAATATCAATAATTAAACCTTTAATTGCTAATACCTCGCCATCCGAACAGTAAACTCCTTTACCTTGTTCCCAAACCCACTTTAGTTCTTTATTAGCTGTAATTATCCGATAAATCAACTGAAATGGTTGATTTTTGACCAAAGCTTTTTGTCTTTCTTGCCAAAGATATTTTCTATCTTCAGGGTAAATTAATTCGTTATAGATAATTTTATTTTGAATCAATTCCTCGGATTGATAACCAGTTAGACTGTAAAAATTGTCGCTGACAAAGTTCATATTTAAGTTACAATCATTACTACTATAATAAACCATTCCTGGTAAATTTTCTATTAGACTTTCTAGCATTAATTTATTCTCTTTGAGTTCATTTTCTACCTTTTCTCTTAAAGATGTTTCTTGTTGTAATTTTTGATTTTGAGATTGTAGTTGTTTTTTCAAAGAATGTATTTGAAGATGGTACTTAATTTTTGTTAAAACATCATCTGCTTGCATAGGGACTTTGGTATCATCTAAGTTTTCTATATTTAATTGCTTAATTTGATTAATTTCATTTTGATTAGCTCCCATCAAAATAATGGGAATATTTTTTGTTGATTCTGAAGTTTGCACAAATTGGCAAATCTGTAATTGATCTTTTTCTAATGCCAGATTTATTAATATTAGGTCTACCGATATATTTTGTAATGTGTTTATAGCTTCTTCTGTACTATGAGCTACTACAAATTCATAGTTATTGTCTCTCAATAGACTAGATAATAACTTGAGATTGCTATAGTTATTTTCTACTATACAAATTACTGTTTCAGGAGATGCTTGTAAATTTTTCATTTTTCTAAAAATCTAAAATTATTGAGAATTTTATAAAATAGCTAAGAAAGAATTAGTTAGGACATAGACTGATAATGAATATAGAAAGCGAAAATGTTTTTCTAACTATTATCTATTCCCTATTCCCTAATTCGGACATAGACTGAATAATGAATCGATAAAGCAAAAATTTTTTTCTAACTATTATCTATTCCCTATTCCCTATTCCCTGCTATTTTTCATATAAATAAGAAAAAACCTCTTGCAAAGTTTGAGGATGATTTTATCCCTTAATCCTTATCTTTCAACAGCGTAGATTTTCCTTCCCCACCTAATTATAAAAGGTAAAATTCGGGCTGAAGAATTAAGCAAGAGGTTTAGCTTTAGATGCTCCTGATGTACTAACTCCCTAGATATTTCCTACGTCCCAAAAAAGAATTGGTTGTAGGATAACTGAACTTACAAAGGTTTTTAATTACCTTCAGAAAAGCTCATAGTTTGTCTGTACTCTTTTATAATAATACTCTTTTTCTCAAATTCAACTGGGTTATTACAATAGCCCGATTTTATTCTAGGCTTTCGTAAAAATGAATAGGTAATGTTGAATAGTATAATTTACCTAACAGTAAAATTACTATAGCAGTCCTATTTTATTTGTGTATAAAAACCTGGACGCTTTTAGGGAACACTTAACAGGGAAAAGGCGGGAGTTTCAGGCTTTTTATCTACTTTTTAATTACCTGTAACATAAGCGCGGATTACTATATACAGCAATCCTATTTCGGTTGTAATATTTTAGTGGTAGTTAGGAGTTATATCAGATCCGGTTGAATAGTTATTGTATAGTTGGGAGCGGGGAGTAGGGTAGGGACGTTGCATGCAACGTCCGTACGGGAGTAGTGGAAATTGAAGTAATTATCGAATTATAAACATATATTATATAACCGGATTCTATATTAGAAGTCAGTTCATTAATTGATAATGAATAATCTATAATTAGGGTTTGCTGAAAAAGTCTTATGTGTAAGGGTAGGAGTCAGGAGTCAGGAGTCAGGAGTCAGGAGAAGTGGAAATTATAGAGGAGGTAGGAGTAAGAATTGTTCCTCAATTTTTCCGTCTTTAAGTTTGCCCAAAATGCTAACTTTTTGGGGGTTTTAGACTAAAACAAGCGCACTTTTTGGGAATCCAAGACGGCTCAAGTCTTTACCTGTAAATGCTTTGAGAATTAATCAGCAAAGCAATAATTACTCCTAGGAAAACAGTAACGGAATTGAATATATAGCATTACTATATATATAAATTAAGAAGGTGCATCTCGTATTTGCCAAAATACTTTTTCCCTATTCCCTATTCCCTATTCCCTGTTCCCTGTTCCCTAAAAGCGATAAATTTTTGGCTTTTTTCAAAATTGAGATGCAGCCAATTAAGAATATTATTCCTGGTTTAATATTCGCAACCATATAACAACTGTAGTACCACGATTAATTACTAAATCTTGCTCTTTTAAATAACTGGGTAACCATTGAATATCTACAGGAGAATATACCTCAATTTTACCTTGCATTTCACTTATTAAATCACGAGCAATTACTAATCCTAATCCTGTTCCTGGAATATTTGTATTAGCTTTTTCTCCTCGATAGTTTCGTTCAAATAAATGTTCTAAATCTGCCGATGGAATGCCATAACCTGTATCGCTGATAGCTATTGCCAGCATTGCTTCTGTTTCACTATTAATTGATTTATAATAATTTGCTTGTGGAGGTAAAGTTGCTAATTTAATATAAATATTTTTGCCTTTTGGAGTATACTTTAAAGCATTGTCGATAATATTACTTAAAACTTCTCGCAAAGCTTTATAATTACCTTTGACAATTGGTAACTTATCGGGAAAATCAACTTGTAAATCTAGATTGCTTTCATCGGCAATTGCTTTCGCAGAAACTAATAAAGGTTCTAAAACTTGTTGTATAGAAACTGACTCTAAAAAATTAGCTCCTGGTAAAAGTGGTAGAGGTTTAGATTTTTGATTAGCTTCTTGATGATCATCTATTATTTCTTCTATATCTCCATTTTGAGTTGTGCTTTGAAGATACTCACTTTCAACAGGAATGCTCAATATTTCTTCGCCAACATCAACAGTTTTATCTATTTGTTCTATTAATTCTCTGAGGCGATCGCTTTCCCGTAAAATACTATTAACTATATTCCAGTTTTTGTCTTCTGGTAAAAATCTTTTCAATAATAACTTACCAAAAGTTCGTAGTGCAGTTAATGGACTTTTCAACTGATGCAGTATATTGTGCATCGTATCAAACTGTTCAGATTGTAACTCTTGTTGTTGCTGAAATTGTCGCTTTAACCATTCAGAACGTTGATCTAAAATACAGGCTATGGCAATAGTATGAGCTACTTGTTGAATTTGAGTTTTTTCTTTTTGATTCCAGGGCCTATCTTCTCTAGCTGTTACCAATAATCCCATAACTACTCCATCATGGATTAAGGGTAAAACAATTTGACGTTGTTGCCAAGGATAATTTTTTTCCCATCCAGTATTTGATTCTTTTGTACCGTTGCTTGCTTCTAAAATCGGAGAATTTTTCTCAATTGTTAAGGGTGCTGCTGATAATTTCGGAAGGTTATCTAATGTTTCTATTTCTGAGGTTACTTTTAATACCGAAGTTGCTTCCCCATCTTGGGGTATTTCTGGATCTGCGATAATGGGAATTAGCTTGGCTTCACCCCCTTCTAACAGTTTCTCTGTCAAGTAAACTATGCTTAAAGTCGCACCCCAACTAGATACGAGAGCGAGCTGGGATCTGCAAAGTTCAATAAATTCTGTAGTAGTGGGCATTAGCATGAGAGCTATTTGTGGAAATTTCCACTGGACATCAGTTTTTTTAGATTTTAGATAACAGAGTGTATATTTTGTATCAAAATATTAAAAACACTTGAGTTTTTCCGCTAAAATTTATATAATCTTATCATATTTGGTAGCCATAACTACACCCATCGGCTAACACAGGAGGTAAGGAAATTGGCTAGAAGACGTAAGCGCAAAAGTCGTCGTAGACAAGAAGGACGCAGGATTCTTGAGCAAGTGGCTCAATATAGCATTGAAAGTGGTGAAGATAAACCAGTCACTGCTGCTCGTAAGTTTATTCATGCCCAAGGTATTGTCCCACCTGCTGTACTTTTAGTGAGAAGAAATGAGCATACCACCGATAGGTACTTCTGGGCGGAAAAAGGTTTATTTGGAGCCCAATACGTTGAAGAAAATCATTTCTTGTTTCCTAGTTTAAAAGTTTTGATAGAACTTAAGACACCTGAGAAAAAACAGGTACTCAGTTCTACCCCAAGTCTAACTCAAGTTTAAGGACGTTATCTGAAATGTTTTTTTAAGGGTAAGCTAGTATGTTTTTTTGAGTTATGACCAACAAGTACCAACTTATAATTAAATTAAGGAAGAGGGTAATGGTAATTCAGCATTACCAGATTATTTAATTTAGTAGTACATAGTCAAATATATTATTGCCTTAGAAGGCTAAATTAACTAAGACTTCAATTTTCCATCTGCCAATGGACTTGAACTCTTAGTTATTTTTATTTTTTATAGCTTACCAAAATAAATTAGCGATACTATTTTGATAACATTTTTTAACAATACATAATAGAAATATTTACTAAGTGGTTAGGTCATCCTCCATTTTCACAGAAAATTATTGACAAACTCTTTCATTTTTCTCTTTACTTATCGGTATCTGAAAAAATAGGATTAATTGGTTGACCATTATTAACCAACTTATCAACGTAGAGGTTGGTTAGTGTCCTGGTTTTTTCTAAAAATCACTCTTTCTCAGGAGTTTTAACACAAACTGCAAGTATTTCTGCTTGTTAGTTTTTCTTATTAAATAGGAAAAAGTTAATCAATCTCCTAAAGTTTTATATTTTTTTTATTTTATTGTTGGTATGCTTTCAAGTTTAGAGCTGTTTGTAAAGCTGCTAATTCGTCCCTATGAGCTGTTATGGAAAGTAAACTTTTAGTTTGAGAATCCTCAGTCAATATTCCTTCCAACTTCAGAGCGACTTGTTCTGGACGTTTAGACTTTTGCCAATAAAAAATACCTGCTAAAGGGGATACTAAAACTAGCCATATAAAGTATTGACCAAATTCAGGAACTAACATTGATACAGCCAACCCAAAACATAAAGCACCTAGTGCTGCTAATAAGGTTAAGAAAAATGCCAAGAACCAACTAGGACGAACTACTCCTTCAAATGTAAGTTTATTCTGATCTGCATTAACATCAACAATTCGGTAAGCTCGATCGCTAAAATATTCTTTTAGCTGCTTTAAAAGTGATTCAGCTTCCTGTTCAGCTATTAGTTTCAGATTTTTAGTCCGAGGTTTTACTGATGCCTTTATAAAAAAAACTAGACCAATGGTAGATAAGAATGTCAGTATAAATGACGATATTAGAGCTGTATTATTCATACAATTTTAGATTTGAATAGTTGTTTGATGTCTTCTCTTTTACAATATTTTAACAGGATCAAAAAAGACTAGCTGTTTTGTGACTAACATCAGCTAGGGCTTATATCTATATTTAAGGTTTGCTGAATCAGTCTTTTTCGCTTGGCAGGTAGTACGGAGTAGGTAGGGACGTTGCACAGGCAAAAATGCGTTTTCCGTTCTGGAATGCTCCGCTTTATATGTCGCACAGCCTTTCGCTCCGCGACATATAAAGCGGAAGCTCTGCGTCAGCAAAACGTCTGTACAGAGTCAATAGGAATCAGGTATTAATGAAGACGTACTCGGAAAAATTATCCCTTGATTTTTCTGCCACTATCTTAGCCAAATACTCACTTTTTCAGGCAAATCATGCCAAAATATGGTACTTTTTCCCTACCGTGCAAAGGCACTTACCTCTATCTGTCAATCTTTTGAGATTTAATCAGCCAGCCCTATTTAGATTTTATATTTATTTGAAAATTTGGCACAAAAAGATTAAAGTTTTATAACTTTGGCCAAAATTAGCACCAAAATTATCCTAACCAATTTTCATATATAGTATTTTTACCAAAAGAATTGGGTCGCCCAGTCCCGACTTTTAAGGCGAAGTATTTTTGGAGGGTTGCTCTAATTCCCTTTACAAAAAGAACTTCTGACTTCTGACTTCGTTAAAAGCTAGATGGTTGAATTTGAGGCCGAATATTGGCATTATTAGTATATTCATACCAAAGTCTTACCAAATCTATAGCTTGAGGTCGCCATTGGGGAATAATTTGATACATTCTCCGTGGACGTCCTCTTCCTTCTACTTTTTTCCAATAGCCAATAATTGTCCCTTGGTCTTCCAGAAATTTCAGAGCGCTATACAACACAGTGTCAGAAAGTCGATAAATAGGATAGTCCCTTTCTAGTTGGCCAATTAATTCAGTTCCATAAGAGTCTCTTTGCAATAATACAGATAGGATATAGCACACCGCTAGTTCTTTATTTAGATAGACCGGAGGGGGACTTTGGAAAAATTGATAAATGTCCTCGAAACAAGTCATCTGAATTTACCAACTCACTCTATCTTCCAATCTATCGTGCTAATCATTAGACTGACCACTCATTTATCAGTTATCAGTTATCAGTTATCAGTTATCAGTGGTTTACCGCAGAAATTATGGATTTTTTTCGGAAGATTTTTATAGCTGATTGATTAACTTAGCTAAAACTAAACTTTTTACTGGGCTTTCTGAAATATTAAGCCTCGGAAGCCGTAAGTTGCTGAACCTGAATATAACAAACAACTTAGCCTCTTGATATTGACTGTATAAATCAACTGTATAAATCAGTTATTAGAGACTGATATGACTTACACCAATTTGTATTTCATTTTTCCTCAGCTCCTAATAGCTAATAGCTGAATGTTGATGTTTTGAGATTAGTTAAGTTGGGTTTATACCTAACATAGCTTGTAAAGTTAAAGTTAGGAAAGTAAATGTCCCAATAATTAAGCCAATGACAGCGATCGCTGTAACAGGTTTATTGAAAAGTGGTTTTAGTTGGTCGAATAGAAAGAAAAATATGCCAAGGGTTATGGTAATAAAGTACCGTGGATAGCGGGAGACATTGTTAAAGAATTCTTGCATGATTTTGTTAGATAAAAATTCAACTCTACACAATATTATTAGTTTAATATCTGCTTAGTCAATTTGTGACAAAATCCAATATATCCATCCTTTTACAGTAGAAGCTCGTCTATCTATTGTTGTATTGTTAATGTTTAAATTACATTCAGACATAATTTTAGTAACTTGTTCTTTTGAGAGAAGACCCCCAGTTTCTAAGGATAACTTAAATGCTCGATTAAACACTTGGTATGTCAAAATTGTTTCGATTAGCTTTAAATATTTCAGTTTATGTGATTGATGCAGAATATCTTTTGCTTCATTGGTTAATGTAAAAATTTTTCCCTGTTTTTCTATGAGCCCTAAATATTTTCCAGCACTTGTATAATAATCTGTTTGTCTTTTATCAAACTGATAATTTTCTGTAATATCGTTTGGAGTTAAACCATTTTCTAGTAGCAGGGAGATTAAGTCTATTATTCTGTCAAATTTATCTGCTTGTGGAAATGGAATTTTTGCAGGTTCTGGAATTATTTTAATCTGATTTAGTAGCAAGTTTATCTCACTTTTTTTGATTTCTTCTGAAGCAATTTCATAATTTTTCTGTTCTACTAAAGTGATAGAGTTATAGTCTGATATATCTGCAAATTCATAAATGAAAAAGCTGAAAATATCGTTGGAATAATTCATTAATACTGGTACAACTTTTTTACTGATTTTTTTTGACCATAATCTATAGGGATAATAGAGTTGTCTGATTAAAAAATCCTCAACTTTGTAGTTTTTCGCTTCGATTAAAATTAAACTATCGCCTGTTTCAAAACCTGCATCTATTTCACACTGAGAATTGGTAACATTGATTGAATATGACTGTTTATTAATAGAATTTTTAATGGAGAAGTCAAAGATTCCAGTAGACATTCTACCCGAGACGGTGAATTTAGTTTTTGAGCAAACTAAATCATCGATAATACCGATATTAAATGCACAAAGTAATGCAGAACTTTCAGAATATAAGTTAGTGTAATCTATGGTTTCTATTTCTCTGGGAAACTGCCAAGGAATAGTTTTGATTTCGAGATTGTATTTGACTGGTAAGTGTGTATTAAAGTTACCGATAATATATTGAGAACGAGAAAGTGGTAGGATTGATAATTTATTATCTTTGAATATTTTTGGCAAGTTAACAATATGGTCAAATTTTGCCATAAGTCTACTTTCTCGTTCCTGATTAATTTGAGATGCTTCTATTTTGAAACAGCCGTTTTTATTTACCTCCTTTAATATTTGATATCTCTCAAATAGCTTTTCCCATGCTTCATCATTTTTAGTCATAGTTAATCTTGCTTATACTGAAAAATTCAAGACTATAATTTCATCAACCCTTCCTTTTTTCAATCCTTTGGAATTGATAATTACTGCCGATTTCACTATAACAAGCTATTATATTTTGATTTTTCTTTCTACAGCCTAAGTGATCGTTTAGAAACAATACTATTTTTAGTTGAATAAAAAGTCATGCGCAGGGGCGAACGACCCCATCTAAGTTTTATAGTATCACAAAAATTTTGAGGATGCAACAGAATATCTTTTGGCGCGCGATTTTTTTTGGGAGCTTCAGAGAATGAAAATGTTGGCGATTTTCTACGCTAGGAGACATGGAAAGAAAGATTTGATGAGGGAATAACCAGTATTTCCGGGAGCTTGACAAGATGAAAATCTGCCTAACATTGCTCCTACGGGTAATTTCCTGTCAGGAATTTTAGTTGAATAAAAAGTCATATGTAGGGGCAAACGACCCCATCTAAGTTTTAGAGTATCACAAGAATTTTGAGGATGCAACCGAAAATCCTTTGGCGCGCGATTTTTTTCGGGAGCTTCAGAGAATAAAAATGTTGTTGATTTTGTACTAGGGAGGTATAGATGGAAAGATTTAATAATGGGAAAAATCTGATTCTAATCTTAAAAGTAGGGGAGTAAGAGAGCAGGGGAGTAGAGGATATCTATTAGAGTATTTTTCAACCTTTCTTTAATCTTTGATATCTGTGAAATAACTTTTCCCATGCTTCATCATTTTTAGTCATTCTTCTATCTTTGTCTCTACTGAAAAATTTAACACTAGAATTTCATCAACTTTTCCTCTTTTCAATGCTTTGGAATTAATACTTCTTGCTGCCCTTACTGTTTTGATTTTATAATCTTTATACAAATCCCTAATAAAAGGTGTTTCAGAATTACTTAAAATAACCAGACAACCTCGCTCCGTTAATTCATCAAAAACTTGCTTTAATCTTTTCTGTTCATCCTTGTTAAAACCATTGACATCATATCCTGTGAAAGAGGCAGTATCAGAAACAGGGTCGTAAGGAGGGTCAAAATAGATAAAATCATCTTTTTTAGTATCTTTAACGGCTTCTTCAAAATCTACATTTAATATATCTACTTCAGATTCGTTTAAATATTTACTCACAGCTTTTAAAACAGCTTCATCTAAAATATTAGGTTTTTTATATCTGCCAAAAGGAACATTAAACTGCCTCTGAGAATTTACTCTAAATAAACCGTTGTAACAAGTTTTATTCAAATAAATAATTCTAGCTGCCCTTTTTACTTTTGACAGATTTTTATATTTTTTTGGTGAACGATCTAAATCTCTAATTTGATAAAAATAATCGGCACTATTATTTTCTTGATGCTTTCTTAACTCCTGAATCAAATCATCCAATGAATCTCTGACTACTTCGTAACAATTGATTAATTCTTGATTTTTATCACTAATAATTGCTTTGGTTGGTTGTAACTCAAATAAAAGCGCTCCTCCACCAACAAAAGGTTCATAATATGTAAAATTTTTCAGGGATTTTTCGTTGATATATTTTGTTAATTCAGGTAATAATTGTCTTTTGCCTCCTGCCCATTTCAAATAAGGTTTAACCACTGGATTTTTGCGCACTAAAAAATACCTCTATATGTCATACTGGAATAATATAACATAATTTTTATCCTCTTATTTTGCTTATTAAATAAGACAAATAATCTCTAGAAAGATGTTAATATTTATCAAAAAATATCTGTTCTGGATGATTAGTTATTGTAAGTCATTGCGACTGGAACGGAGTGGAAGGTTTGCGGAGCATTCCACTCCGTTTCAGTCGCAATGACAGACTTATAAATTTTTTCACCTACTGACTTATTATGTACTTCTATTCTCTGGTTGAAAATATAGTATAGAAGTTAAAAGAGCGCTTGCTTCATTTACTAAAAAGCACTCCTAAAATCTTACTTTTGAATTTTGACTTTTGAATTTTGACTTTCGTGAAACTGTATAGTCAAAGTTTGGAGCCTATAAAATCTTACTTTTGAATTTTGACTTTTGAATTTTGACTTCCGTGAAACAGTATCAGTTACAACCCATTTCCAATTAAAAGAAATGGTGCCCAATAATAGGGGTCACTATACTCACTATTAATCATAACAATTTGTGCTTTTTGTACTGCTGCTGCCTTGCTTGCTCCATTCTTTAAAGCTGCATAAAAATCATTCATAAACTCTTGAGTACCTTGGTCATCAACTCGCCATAAAGTTGCTATACTTGCTGTTGCGCCAGCTTCTTGTATCTTATAACCAAAACTGAGTATTTCTTCTCCATTTCCTAGCTCTTTTCCCAAAGCAGTTTGACAAGCACTAAAAATGACTAATTCTACATTCTTTAAATTCCAATCTTCCACATCTCGTAAAGTAGCACGGTTACCATCTCCAAATAATATAAAAGATTCTTCTGGATGACCTCTTACAAAAGCAGAATGAGTAGCAAAATGTATAATATTATAGCTATTTATTTTTGATTCTGCAGCTTCTTTAGTAAAAGCATTGCCTAACAATTTATTTGTTTTAGGAAATATTTTCCCTATCTCTTCTACTTCTACTCCTGCAAAGGGCAATGATTCAAATTCAAATTGGCGATCGCCGACCTGAAAATTATAATTTCCTTCTGTTAAAGCACCCGCTAAAATTATAGGTTCAAATTTTTCTCTAGGTTCTAATTCCATTAAACTTGCAGCAGTAATATTATTAATTTGAAACCTTTCTACCAACCATTTTTTTCCATCATGTAATCCTGCTAAAGGAATATAGCGTAGTTTACTATCAGGTGCATAAAAAATCTTTTTAGCTTGAGTAAGTTTGAGCTGAGGTTCGATAGGTTTAATCAACCAATTATATAATTTTAATGCTGTTTGTATAATTCTTTGTTCAGATCGATTTCTATTTGTTAATTCTGCTCTTAATCTCAGGATAGTTTTATTAAATTCTTTTCGACTTACTAAAACAGTGCGATGAAATGGAGGAGAATTAGCAGTCATTAATATTAATTCTAGTCGGTCTTCTAAAAGTAACGGATATAAGATTACAGTATTTTGAAAGTTATTTTCCTTGAGTTCAGACTGTAACCAAAGTGCTGTATCTGAACTTAGCTTTTGACTCCTAGCATTTTTCTCTAATTCTGAAACTATAGATTTGACATCTTCACTATCAAAAAAATTCTGAATTTTTACTAATTTTTCCTCTAAGTTATTTGGATTTTTACTATGGCTTTTAGAAGCTTCATCTATTAACTGAATATACTTTTCCCAAAATACCTGTTCTGATTCTAGTAATGGAATTTCACTATATTCATATTTATCAGCCTCTAAGCTCCCGGTATATTCAAATGTCTCTTGTATATGGAGTAAATCTAAAATTTTGTGTGCTTCTAAAGCCCGTTTTTTTTGCAGCAATAAGTCAGCCAAAGTCCGATATATTTCAGAAATGCTTTCTATATATAAATTTTGCTGTTCTACTGGTAATTTTTTCAAACCTTTCCGAATATTTTCAGTAATATTAACTGATTGTTTATAGAAAATTATTGCTAACTTATCTTGATTTTTTCTTTCTAATAATTTACCTATATTAGCCAGAGTAATTCTCTCTCCATCTTGGTCTCCAATCTGTCGTTCCATAATCAAAGTATTAGTCAAAAAATTGAGAGATTCCAAATGTTGATCTGATTCTCGGTGAACTATGCCAATATGATGAAGAGTAGCTGAATTATCATAACTTTCGCCGATTTTTTCTTGAATAGCTAATGCTTCCTGATGATATTTTAATGCTTCCGAATATTTACCTTGTTCTCGATAAATTACACCTATATTATCCAGGGTTTTTGCTATACCAATATTGTCTTGATTTTTCCGATTAACCTCTAGAGCTTGTTGATAATATTCTAAAGCTTTAGGAAATTCTTTGACATGGTAATAGATGGCTCCAATTTTATTTAAAATAATCGCTTGTTCTGGATGATTTTCATTCAAAGTTTGCTCATAAAAATCTATAGCTTGCTTATACCAACCTAACTCTGAATACACTAAACCAATATTGCTTAAAATAGCACTGGTATTTTCATTACCTTTCTCCTGTTCACTCTTTTCTAATGCTTCCTGATAAAACTCTAAAGCTTTCAGATGTTTACCCTGAGCATCATAAACAACAGCAATTTTATTCAAAACCCGAATAACTCCAGAGCGATCGCTTTGTTGAGTATAAATTTCTAATACTTGTTTGAATTTTTCTAGAGCAACTTCAAATTGACTATTATTAAATTCTTCTGTTGCTTGTTCCTCAAGTTTCTGTGCTTCAGTTTTATTGTTTTTTGAAATGGAATGACCTTCATTTTTTGTAAGTTGTGTCGGTGCTTGTGAATTTCTATTCACTTTTTTCTCAACTACTATATACACAGGAATAATTAATAAACATACAGTAGTTATAATTAACCTGAAATTTTTCCAAATTATCATTTTGCTAACTAAATTTTTTGTGTGTATTGATTTCTATTATATTAGGGAGTAGGCAGTAAGATAGGGAACAGGAAAAAAATCAAAAACTATATCTTATGAATTAGATAACCCCTATATTCTAGAATTATAGACAACAGTAAAATTATCACATCTCATTCTTAATTTCTATATGCGGATTTATACCAAATTCACAACAAGTTGCATAGAATCAAAGGGTGCATCTCATATTTGCCAAAATACTTTCTTCCTATTCCCTATTCTCAGTTAAGTGTTAAGTGTTAAGTGTTCCCTAAAAGCAATAAATTTTTGGTTTTTTTCTTGCATTGAGATGCACCCGAATCAAATTTTAATCAGAGTTGACTGTAGATAGAAACAGAAATATATAAATTTTTCCTCCTATTGATTATCATAATTTTCTCCTGACTCCTAACTCCTAACTCCTTGTTCTGTGCAACCTCAGATAAAATTGGTATTATAGCGCTACGCGCTAGGGAGTAGGGAGTAGGGAGTAGGGAATAGTAGATTGTTAAACGGTTCCAGGATTTATAAATGTCCTAACGTTTTTGCGTAGTGCTATAGTATAAGCACAACAATAAAATAGGGAATTGATCTTTGGTTTTACCTGACAATTCCCTCTAGATTTTGTATGTATTATTATTTGTTCTTTGTTTTTACACTTTTCAAAATATCTCTTGCAAAAATTTTAATTAAATCAATTCAAGAGATGAAATCAACAATTTAATCTTCCTATTCCCTATTCCCTATTCCCTGACTTCTGCAAGAAGTATAATTTTGATGTTACTGCTCTACTGACTTATTTGCACTATCCTTTGATAAATCTGATGGTGAACTATCAATCTAATTTTTCTCCTCAGAAGAAACAGCAGTTAATTTTTATTCCTCATTCTGACTATCTTTATTAGTTACTTTTTCTGGTGAAGTAGAGCTATCTTCAACTTCAGAAACTTCAGCTAATTTAGAAGTTTCCGCAATAGCTTTTTCAGTAGATGTAGATTCTGCTTCTGAGGATGAGGTTGCTTCTTTTTCAACTTCTGTCAAAGTAGTTTGCTCTATTTGAACATCAGATACCATAGACTCTTCTTTTTCCATTAAAGACTCTTCTTCAGGTTGAGTTTCTTCAGTCTGAATTATAGTCTTATTAACTTCAGAAGTTACCTCTTCAATAGAACTAAATTTCTCAGTATCAGCTTGAATTTGTATAGATGCTAATTCAGAATCAGTATTTTTATTATCTCTACCTTGAATTGCATTTTTAATATTGTTCAATATTCCACTCACAGGTATCAATAACTGAGAAAAACCACCAGCTTTCTTCGATGTTTCTGATAAAGTTTTATCATCAGTTAAAACATTTTCTTCTGCCATACTTTCAGTTGTATCTACTTCAGATTCTTTTGTCATTTTGCTGGAGTCTGAAGTAGTCTCATATGATAATAATTCAGATTCAGTTTCTCCTGGTTTTACTTCATTAACAAACTCTTCAATAGAACTTTCTACTGACTCACTTAAATCTAATTTCGGAATATTCTCTAATTTTGGTATAGATGTTGCTTCAGAAATAGTTGTTGATTTTTCCTGAGTATTATCTTGAGTGCTTTCTTGAGTTGATATTTTTGTTTGCTCTGCAACTGGGGTCACTTGGCGACGTAATGCCAGGGTTTCCCAGGCAAACCAACCTAATAAGGACACACTTGCTAATTGACCCAATAATACCGCACCTGTAATTCTACCAGCACAAAACCACAATACCAGAGCATAGAAAAGACCTACACCACTCCAGATAAAATCGTTTTTCCGATGGACTTCTGGAAAGAAAAAGGCCACCAGATATAAAGCTAAACTACCAAGACCAACTGCTAAGGCCAGTATGTTTGCAAGCATAAGTTTAGGTACTCCCACTATATATTTGTATATGGGGTCATTTTATCGTTCATTGACATTCTCCCGACTGTGGACTTGAGGGATAATATGGCATTCCTAAACTGTGCAATACACTACTACTCTATTTAATGTTCCGTAACATTTTCCTATGGAATGCTTCGCAAATATTTCGGCGATCGCCTAAAACACAATTTAGGTTTCTATAGTTAAAAGTTAAATATTTCTTAATTCTATCGTGAGTTTAATCACTTTTTTGCCTAATTTCAAGTCACAGACGATTACTAAAGTTGTCTCCTAAGATGTAAGTGTTAGAAAAGCCTGAAAATAAATCGTTCTATATTTTCATCAAAATGAAAGGAGAGTGTGAAATGTGGGAAAAAATTTTGTTAGCTGCTGCTGTTACTTTCTCTTTACATATCTTTGCGGGAATAGATTTATCTGATATTAAGTCACCTGTTTCTTCTTTATCTCTTTCTATAAATACAGCGGACAGTAAACTACCAAACTTATCTTATGTTGAAGAAACTTTTCCATCTTCAACTATGACAAATATTAAAACTTTCATCGACCAATAATTTAAGATTAATAGAATATTTATGAACTTCTAATAAATCAGAATAAATGTGTTTGAGATATTACTAATTTTTTTTATAGGTATAATTCCTTGCCTAGTTTCTTTATGGATTCTTCACAAGTTTAAAGCACGGACTAGAGAAAGACTTAACTCAGTCAGATTAGCTGTAAATTATAGAGAAATAACAAGTATATCTAGCCAAGCAGAACAACCATATATTCAAGGAGTAGGGTATATTATAGGAGACATAACTTGTAAGTTTAATGCTAGGTCTTCTCAAGTTCGTTGTGCTGTTAATCCCCTCGGTCCGTGTAAAGGTTGTCGTGATTATCAGTCAATAGATATTGTTCATTAATTGATAATGAATAATTGATAATTGATAATTACCTCTGAATTAAAACCTAGAGGATTGCATAAGGGTAAAATGTAGGATATAGAATTGAGAATGTAAAATTGAGAAATTAATTAATTCTGTATTCTAAATTATGAATTTATCAAATATTCTTAATTCAATTAGACTTGCGCAAATATTCTAATCCTAAAAATATAGCTGTGACAGTTCCACAAACATTTATCTCTCCCATCAAAACTCTCTGAATAACCTCAGAAATAGGTATTAAAACTACTTCAATTTCTTCTGTAATATCAAGCTCTTGTTGTTGATACTTGATGACATTTTCAGCAATAAATAAATGAATAGAATTTGTATCTTTTACAGGATTATCATACAAAGTTGCTAACTTAATTAACTTGTCGGCAACATATCCAGTTTCTTCACTCAATTCTCTACTAGCAGCTACTTCCGGAATTTCTACTTGAGGATTAAAAGATCCTGCAGGTAGCTCCAATAAAACTTCAGCAACTCCATGTCTATATTGACGGACAAATACAATTTCTTGTTTAGCAGTTACAGGAAAAACAAGAGCAATATCTGGTCTAACATTAATAAAAAAATCATCTATAATTTTGCCATTCGGTAACTCAACTTCATCCTGTCTTACCTGACACCATTTATTATTAATTACTAACCTAGATTGTAAAAGCTTCCATTTTTTAAAATCACTCATAAGTACCTGTGCAAAATTAATTAATCTATTTATTTAATTTAATAGGTAGTAGGCACTAAGAGAAAAAATATACAAGTATACTTTATAAATATAAGTAGAGCCAAAATAATTTAGCCTATCTACTGACTTAACTTCAGCACCAAACATACAATTAATTTTGCTTTATTACTTAATTATATAGATATGAGTAACCATTTAATTAACTCAACTAGACTAACTCAAGACTTACAAAAAGTCACCTCAGACTTGCATCAAATTAACTCCTTTACTGGACTACTTCGCTTTCTTGTATTAGGTTTTACCTGCCTCATTTTAGTCACAATAGCTTGGTCAACATCCAATAACTATTTATTTCTAGGTACTAGCATTTTCGCGGGACTCTTCTCTGCTTTCTGGCTAATTTGTACCCATGATATGACTCATCACACCTTAACTGGGTGGAGATGGTTTGACACTATTATGCCTCGACTAATAAGTTGGCCGATGTTTTGGCCTTACAGTGTTTATGCTGCACTCCACAAACTACATCATGGGTGGAATGGTCGTGATTTACGAGACCCAGAAAGGGTACAGTGGACATGGCAAGAATATCAAAATTCTTATCCTCTTGTGCAATGGTATGTCCGTCATCAATGGAGTATTGATATTTTTCTAGCAGGAGGAGTGGGTTTAATTCTGAAGACTTTTATTCATGGTTGGCGTTACCGAAAGTTAGTTTCTTGTCTCCCCCAACAAATATTTCTAGATGTAGGAGGAATGGTATTAGTGCATGGAGTTTTGCTCAGTTTTGCAATTACAAATGGGGAATTATTACGCTATTTACTGTTTTGGTTAATATTAGAAAGAGTAACTGGTATTGTGATGCAAACTCGTGACCATCTAGAACATTATGGACTTTGGGGTAAATCAGAAAATTATCAACTTACTCAACTTTATGCCTCTCGTAATCTTCAGGCAAATTTTGTTTTTGGATGGTTAATGGGAGGATTGAATTATCATGGAGTTCATCATGGTTTTCCTGGCATTCCTTTTAATAATTTGCCAGAGGCTTTTCAGCGTATTCAAGGAATTTTGAAAATTCATAATTTACCTTTGATGAAAGTTGATGATGGTTATTTTCAGAAAACTTGTTTTTTGAGTAGTAATCCTACTTTAATTGGTGAGGGTAAGTCTTCTGAGATTAGAGAAGATAATCAAATCATTTTGACAAGAAATAATATTGTTTCTAATTAATATGTTTTCCTGTTTTGATTCTGATTATTGCCTATAAATTAATGTACATTTGTATTGGGAAGATTCAAGAATTTAGAATGCGCGAATTACCTCTCTTTGAAAATAAGAGGATTGACGAATAGGAAAATTTTTATTTATTATCCCGTTAAAAGGGGAGGCTTTAAACCACAATATTTTGGTAAAAATATTTAGCCTCAGTAATAGGAAAAAAAAAGAAATAATATTTCCTTATATTCAATCAATAACGGTTTTAACTAGAGGTAATTATCAATTATCCATTATCCATTATCCATTACTTAGTTTCTACTATCAATTAGAAATTTAACCACTGTATTACCATCTTTGGTGCAGGCAATAAAATCACTACCAATAAACCTAGCATTAACAATCCTAAAAAGTCACGCTTATTATCTAGTTCACTAACATCATTAAGAGCAGGTTCATCAACAAGAGGCAGTAAAAACAAAAAGATTGCTAAAAATAAAAATTCCTTATTTATGAAAGCTAATATTAATAACAAAAAACGAGAGATTTGACCAATAACCATGCCAGTACGTTGCCCAAACATGGCGTGTACTATATGACCACCATCAAGTTGCCCAATAGGCATTAAATTATATGCAGTAACTACTAAACCTATATAACCCGCTACTGCAACTGGATGTAAATCTATACCTTTGTTATAAGTTAATTCCGCACCTAATGCTAGTTTACTTAATAGAGCTAATAAAAAAGAAAAAGTCGGATTTAATGAATCTATAGATAATATTCCTGACTCCTCAGATAGAGGAACTATATCAGAGTGAGACAAACCCCAAATTAATAGCGGTATTGTAACTACTAATCCTGCTATAGGGCCTGCTATACTAACATCAAATAAAGATTTACGATTAGGTACAGGACTTTTCATCCGAATAAATGCACCGAAAGTTCCTAAGAAAAACGGTACTGGAATAAAATATGGGAAAGTTGTACGAATTTTGTATAATTGAGCTGTTATATAATGACCGAATTCATGGCATCCTAGAATCACAATTAGAGCAATACCATAAGGCAAACCTTGGATTAATAAATTAGGGTTATATTGTATTGCTTCTTCAGAAATACCAACTATTTCTCTCGCCCCTACTAATGTAGTAGTAAATAAAGTGATTAGTAATAATCCTAAAGCCAACATTATTGGTCTTTTATATTCTTCAGACTCTTGAGTTTTATTCTTACTACAACTTGGGTTAGGAACTAGAGCAAAAAAAGGTTTACCTTGAAGGCTATTTTGAAATACTACTAGGAAGCGATCGCCAAATTTTCCTTCTACATTTTCTTGTACTGTTTGATAAGCTTTTTCTGGGTTAGAGCGTAACTGACCTCGACAAATAACTGCTTGAGGTCTATACTCTAAATTCCGCAGATAGTAAACTGTCCAAGGAAAACAATTTCGGAGGTTGGTTTCTTCAGTTTTGTCTATTGCTAATTTTGGTGCAGTTTGCTTGATAGTTTGAGTAGGGTTGATTTCTGGTTTACCCTGGGAGTTACTATTTTCTATTTTTGATTTATCTGATTGAGTAGGAGTATAACGTCCTTGTTGTACCAATAACCAGTATAGGTAAGGACAAAAAATAAAGGGAATGATGATTAATACTGGTGGTAGTTGCTTTTGACCATAAATTAACATCCAACTTGTCCAGATTAAAGCAGGTGTCATCATTACTAGCCATAATATCCATATAGGAGTGCGAGTAATTTTGCTGACACTGCTTTGTAATATGAAGTATGTAATAAATCCTAATAGAATTAATAAAAAGACCATAATAGTTTACTGAGTTCTATCTATTTCTAATTAAGTAATACCAATTCACTTTAAAGACCTCACAAATAGTTTCCAACTTTAAATGTGAAATAATTTCCTGAAATTAGTGTATAGTCAAAGCTTGAAGCTTATTAAGATATTACTTTTGACTTTTGTACGGGCGAATGGCCGTTTGCTAACGCAAAGCCTCGCTTTATATGTCTGTCGCGCAGCGAAACGCCCCTACGACTTTTGACCTCCGTGAAACGGTATAAGAATACTGCCTTGACACAACAGCCTTTTGTCTCCAAACCTCCCCAGTTTGTCCTGGAAAATATTTTTGCTTTTTCGCCAAATCGGGATATTCTAGGAGGAACTTCTTATTTTATTGTAGAGAATCAGACCAACATTCTGATTGATTGTCCTGCGGATAATGAAACAAATCAAAAATTTATCATGGAACATGGAGGAGTAAAGTGGTTATATATTACTCATCGTACTGCTATTGGTAAGGCAAAGGAAATTCAAGAAGCTTTCAAATGTGAGATTCTGATTCAAGAACAAGAAGCTTATTTATTGCCTGGGTTAAAAGTAACGACTTTTGAGCATGAGTTTCATTTGAGTCCACATACTCATGTTTTCTGGACTCCTGGTCATTCTCCCGGTTCATCTTGTCTATATTATTCAGGAAATGGTGGGGTATTATTTACAGGTCGTCATTTATTACCTAATAATCAGGGGGAACCTCTTCCGTTGCGTATTGCTAAGACTTTTCATTGGCCTAGACAGGTTCAAAGTGTTAAATTTTTGATAGACCGATTTTCTTCAGAAACTTTACAGTATATTTGTCCTGGTGCTAATACTGGTGCTTTAAGAGGTAAGCGAGTAATTGACTCAGCTTATGATAAGTTGGCATCTTTGGATTTAGATACTTATGCTCAAGTTAAATCATTGTTTTGAGTTAGTTTTGAGTTTGTTGACTATACATCACACCTTATGGAAACTTACGGATAAATTTTGTTGACTATAAAACTGATATTCTCAGCCATCAAGACGATAATTTTATTACTTACATAATTTAGACAGACTGAAGTTTAACCGATTTAAGCTTTGCTTTTGAAGTTCTGGATTTTTTTTAATTAACGAAAAAATTTTTCTTTACCATGACTTAAGCATAGATACTACATATAGAGAAAAAAAACTATAACGTTATGGTTTTGAACACTATATACATGATCTTTGCGTAAGTCTTATTTATATTAATCAGAAAACTTTTTCCGCAGACTATAGGTATCTAAAATTAATAATATATTTTTGTAGTCCTGGTTCTTATTGATAAATTGACAAAAAAATAAGGTCTCAAGCCTCCCCCTTTTAAGGTAGGGCTGTTTAATTCTTGCTTAAGGCAGAGGGGGAGCAGGGGAGTATGGGGATAATTTTCCACGCTTTACCCGAGATTTTCCCCAAATTTACCAATTATTCTTAAAGGTTAATTAACCAATTATTCTGGCTTTGAGGGAATTGAACCAGATATTTAGACAGAGTGTAATGACGCTTATCGGCTGAAAAATCGGCAAATTTTGGCTAATTTTTCTATTTTCTGATCCTAAACATCTCTCGTTCTCCTTAAATTTTTAACTCACGATACTTTGAAACAGCCCTGCCCTTTTAAGGGGATGAAAAAAAATCAACTTCAGTATTTTAAGCCTCTGGGTTTAGCCAGAGGTACTGTTAACTGATAAGGCAGTTACGACCATAGGAGGCTAACTGTTAACTGATAACTGAAATGACCAGGCTAGTATGGGAACTATGCTTTAAGCAACATAATATACTATGGATATTTTTTTTCAAAAAAATATCCATATTAACTTAATAAGATTCATTTTTACATAAATTGCTGTGGATTTCAATTTTGAGGATGAAATTTTTTTGAGGACTTAGTTCCCTCAGTTGGTAAAATAAGACTTAGTATCCGAGAACTAGAAATTACAATAGCCTATGGCAACTGTCACTGCTTATCCCAATGCTCCAGATTTATCCACTGATGACTATTTAGTTATTGGTCTAGCAACCTGCTTTATCAAAGAAGATGGCGAAGTCTCTCAAGTAAAAGTTGTTGAACCAATACCCTCAGCAGCTCTCGAAGCTATAGTAAAAGGGATACCAACTTCTTATGAAATGGCTTGTGGAACAACTTTGGGCAAAGTATTATCTGGAGAAAAACCCTTATTACCTCAAGATTTCCCTTCAGAAGCTCAATTCTCTAATAATTTTGCTGAGAGAGCGATCGCTGCTACTCGCACATATAAAATTCATCCTGAAGTTAAATCTTTGGTGCCTCTAGGAAGTCGTCGTGATGATTTGAACTATTCTCTAGAACGTAAGCGGATATTAAATGCAGAAAATATTGTCAGTTCAGAAGACAATGTGAAGCAACACGAATATACTCACAAAGTTCTTTAATCGTCAAAGCATTCAGCTATCAGCTATCAGCTATTAGCTCTTGCTTTTAGTTTTAAATAAATGCTCTATTATTTGAATCTTTGTGTTAATTCTATATCTTATAAAGTACCAAAAATTACCTAAAAATCAGGCGTTGCATATTTGCGGGATGAATTAGTTGGGGAGTGTCGGGGCCTTGCATATTTGTCCATTGGAATTATAGTTTTAGAGCATAGTTTGTAAAAGATAGGATTTACCTTTTCTGCAAAGATTCATCCCTTAGTTCAGCAACGCCAAAAATCAAGGTATAAAGCCTTCTATAAATATGGAAAAAAAAGTGCTAGGATATTTTCTCATCTTCAATTCCGTTACCGAAAAATCAAGGTTTAAACCCTCTGATAAGCAAGGAGAAACAAGAAAAAATTTTCCTTTTATTCAATCCTCTTCCTTTTAGGGCTATGCTTTATAAACATCTTTCTTAACATAAAACGTAGATATTACAGACAAGTTATGTGCAGCCCTTTAAAAGGCTTTTTCCACAGAAAAAATGTATTCAGGCATTACATTTATTGTCAGAAGTTAAGTAGTTTTGCCTAACTACTATAACTATTTCTCCCTTCTCCCCTGCTCCCCTGCTCCCTGCTCCCCTTCTACCCACAAGGTTTTCAGGAGTTCCTTATCAGGGATAGCTTTTAGGGGGGGTAATTATCCATTATCCATTATTGAAGGTTTTCCTTGCAGTAATTATCCATTATCCATTAATGAAAGTTATCTAAGATTAGGTATTTAATAGTGCTAAAACTTTATGGGGCTGCTCGTAGTCGAGCATCAATTGTTCACTGGTATCTCGAAGAAATAGAAGCTACTTATGAATTTATCACTCTTGATCTGCAGTCAGAAGAACATCTCAAACCAGATTTTTTAGAGATTAATCCGATGGGAAAAGTACCTGCTATTGTTGATGGAGAATTTAAGCTTTGGGAGTCAGGTGCTATTTTGTTATATATTGCAGAAAAATATAGCAAAATGCCTGATTCTTTAGAGAAAAAAGCAGAAATTTTTCAGTGGGTATTGTTTGCTAATGCTACTCTCGGACCGGGAATTTTTGTAGAAGCAAGTCGGGCAAAAGAAACTCCCCGTTTATTAACTCCATTGAATAAAATTTTTGAGAGTCAACCTTATTTAATGGGTGAAGAATTTAACGTAGCAGATATAGCAGTGGGTTCAATTTTGGCTTACATTCCTATGATGTTAAAGTTATATTTAAGTCCTTATCCTGCTGTTTTAGAATATATTAAACTCATGTCTGAAAGACGAGCTTTTCAAAAGACAATTGCTAATCGTTCTTAATATGTAAGGTAAGCATTCAGGCATCAGCTATGAGCTAAAAGCTATGAGTCATTAACTTATTATTTTGCCAGGATGAATTAGTCTCCAACGAGAATTAAAGTTATTAAGGAAAAGGTTATTATTTAACCTTAGTAGTTGTTTTATTCTTTCAAAAGCTATTAGCATTTAGTATCCCCCAGGAAAAGCTGAATATTGACTGCTAGCTAATAGCTGAATATTTACATAGTAAGCATTCAGCAGTCAGTTTTCAGTTATTATTTATTAGCTTCAAGTTAAGCGAGTATTGAGATACTGAGCGAAAATTCAAAATATGGGGAAGAGGAGATTTGCTAATTATATAGTAATCCTAAATAGGTTGTAATATTATTGTATTGTAGGGGTTTGGTTTCCAAACCAAAGCCAACATGGGATTTGGAAACCAAACCCCTACATTTTTTTTGTTCGCCAATCATTGAGGATTAGTATAGCAATTATCGGCCTATATTGAAATTTTGAAAGAAAGAATTGTTTGAACTGAATTGCCAAATTTGTCATTCATTTTTATTCCTGAATGCTGACTGTAAAAGTATTCAGGTAAGCATTAGAAATAAAACACAAATAAACCAAAATAAAAAATCTAGAGAAATAATTTATCTCTAGATGAAAAAACTTAATAGCTATTAGCTTCCAAATTATGATTTCAGCATATTGCTAATAATTAGAATGGAAGCTAATAACCATATTTAAAGACTTGCTGTTTATCTGAAACCTACTGCTGCTTGCCATACAAAAGCTAGCAACAAGAAGAATACAGGAATTACTGGTAAAACATCAACTAAAGGATCAAAAATTGAGTAAGCTTCTGGCAATTTTGCCAATAGCATTGCTAATTCCATAAAATCAACCTACCTTTTTTACACAAAAAAAATTTTATGATATTAAGTATATCTTAAGATGAGCCATTAGCATTAAAATTTATCTCTTCTAATCTTTAGAATTGCCCATATTAAAACTCTGTGTTGTGCTTTCCTTGCTTCAAAGACTCTAAGCAAATAGGAATCAAAATCCAAGCAAATACTAAAATTAAAGCAACTATACCAAATTGTGCCACCCAACTTACTAATTTTTCTAGAGGTACAACTTGTCCGACAAAAAAGGATAAACTTACCATTATCAATGCCCAAATAGTTGCTCCAGAAAAATTACATAATAAGAATTTCCAGTAAGGCATTTGAGCAATTCCAGCTAAAGGTCCAGCAAAAATGCGTAATAAAGTAATAAACCTACCAAAGAATACTGCCTTAGCTGCATTTTTACTAAACTGATTTTTCACATCCATCAGTTTTGTTTCTTGAATCCGAAATATTTTGCCTAACCGCAACATAAATGGCCAACCACCATATTTGCCGATCCAATATCCACAACTATCGCCAAATACAGCTCCCATAATTGCACAACCCAACACATACCAATACATTAGCTCTCCACTACCAGCAAGAAACCCACCTACAAGTGTTATAGTTTCTCCAGGTAAGGGAATACCTGCATTTTCTAGGGCTATTCCTAAGAAAACTGCTAAATAACCATATTTATGGGCTATGAACTGAATTGTTTCTAATGATACAAATTCTAATGACATTAGACGCTAACCTTTAAGCTTACTTAATAAAATTTATCATTTTTTTATATTTTAGCGTGAGGTAGTCTAAAATCAAGGGAACTAATTTTTTACTTAAATCATCCTGATATAGGTAAGAGATATAGCAATTCTATATTAATAGGGAGCAAATAACCTATCAGTTCAAGAAACCTCAAAGTCTTACCAATTAATACTTTCGATCTTTAAAAGTTTGAGCTTTGACTTCCGAGTAGTGGCACTACAAAAATTATTTTCCATTTCACCTTTTTTTTACAGTAAACTAAAAAAATAAACTTCTTCTTTTTAATTAATGGTGATACATAATGAAAACTGTTGATATCAAAAAACATATTATTTTAACTCCGCACCACCGCTTAGACTTAGTTGGAGCAAATGCGATGAAGGAGCAATTTTTATCTCTTATCGGAAAAGAACCCAATCTTTGGATTATTGATATGACAAATGTAGAGTTTATAGATAGTTCTGGTTTAAGTGCATTAGTTATTGGTTTAAAAACAGCTCGTGACTATGGTTATACTTTAGTAATTTGTAACCCAAATCCTACAGTTAAGCTAACTTTTGAGATTACTCAATTAGATAGAGTTTTTCAAATTTTCAATAATATTGATGAAATTTTTTCTGACTTTGAGTGAAGCTGAAATTGGAGCTGGATTGACCCCACCGCTCCGGGCGAGGGCAAGGGCGAATTGTAATTCGCCCCAACCGTAAAACCGTAAAACCGACCAATACCACATCTATGATAAACGTAATCACTGTAGACGACGAACCACTTGCACTAGACGTACTACAAACCTACATCGAAAAAATCCCAGATCTCAATCTGGTGGCCCAATGCCAAAATGCCATTGAAGCCAACGAAGTCCTTCGCCAACAAGAAGTGGATTTGATGTTTTTGGACATTCAAATGCCGCAGTTGACAGGGATTGATTTTTTAAAAACCTTAGCCACACCACCTAAGGTTATATTTACTACTGCTTATGCCAATTATGCGATTGAAGGCTTTGAGCTAGATGCCGTGGACTATCTGTTGAAGCCCATCAG
>JBCDJM010000005.1:0-62034 GCA_038747755.1 Cyanobacteria bacterium P01_H01_bin.35 | reverse complement strand
TTATATAATAGTTATTATCCTCAAAAATAATCTAGTAAATTAAAGTCTGAAAACTAATGATTGAAAATAAATATGAGTAATAGTAATTCTACAGAACTACCACTTTGGGTACAAGATAGAAAAGAAGTCATTGCTAATGATGAAGGAGTCGAATGGCGAGACGGAACACGACCAGACTATTCTCACAACGATCAAGTTTTCCAGCAAGAAAGAAAATATCATCATCCAGAAGGATCTTTAGAAGCGATCGCTCATAACCTAGTCAGAACTTTTGAGATGGAAGCATCTAATAAAGCTAATCCTCAACAGTGGTTATCTGTTGTTGCCGATAAATTTCGGATGAGTAGTAATGGAGGTAAAGAATATACCGCTCAAGAAACAGCAGAACAAGGAACATATAATCTTTTTATTGATAAAGGTAAGCATTATAACCCTGAAAAAGAAACTTTTAAATCATCCTTTGAAGTTTTTCATACAGCTTTTCCTGATGGATTCCTTTGGGAATTAATAGAAGTGCTTTCGGGACCGCCAAATGTTACTTTTAAATGGCGACATTGGGGAACTTTTCAAGGTAATTTTAAAGAACATCAACCTACTGGTGAAACTATTGAAATAGTTGGGATGAGTATTGCTAGATTAACTGAAGATTTAAAGATTTTATCTGTAGAACATTTTTTTGATAATAGTAAATTTATCAAAGATTTAACTTCTGGTGGTTGCCCATTTCATAGTCAAAAATAACAACATTATCTAAAAAAAATCAACAATACTATGCCTAGTCCTAACTATTCTCAACAAGCTGAACAATACGCTCTCAGAGAACTAAATAACACAGACTACCTTGCCTTTCGGACTATTGCAGAACAGGGTTTATTGAGGGATTCGTTTGTTCTCGATGTTGGCTGTGGGACAGGTCGTTCAAGCCGTTTTTTGAAAGCCCTGGGGAATAATGTTGTAGGTGTAGATATCAGTCCAGAGATGATTGCAAAGGCCAGGAAAGCAGATCCAAAAGGTGAATACCATCTTCTGAAACCCAAGCAAGGTTTGCCTTTTGTAGATGGGCATTTTCTGGCTTTTTTCTCAAGCTGGATGTTACTTGAAATTAGCAACCAGACTGATCTTAATTTAATTGTACGAGAGATGGCTCGAATTATCTGCCCATCTGGCTTTGGTATAGTAGTTACTAACACAAAGGAGTTTTACGAAGGAAATTGGCTATCTTGCTTAGTAGACTTTCCAGAGAATAAGCTACCCCTCCATTCGGGGCAACAAGTTAAGGCTCGTCTGCTCCCAGAAAACATTGATGTAACCGATTATTTTTGGAGCGACAACGACTACAAAATGGCGTTTCTCCAAGCTGGTTTGACGGTAAAACAGGAATTTAGACCTCTTGGAAACAGCTCAGATGCACTTCCTTGGAAAGATGAGATGAGGATAGCTCCCTATGTTATTTATCAATTGCAGAAAAGTCTTTAAAGAAGTAGTCAGCAGAATTATTTTGGAAACGTTGAGAAAAAATCATGGCTACTATACAAGCATTTCTTTCTGTCCTTAATAAATTGCTACAAATGGCAAGTGCGAGATGGAATACCCGATCGCCTTTGACAAAAATTTAAAAATTGAATTATCATAAAATCAGGACTTACCCAGGCGAACCCAGAAACCGGATTTTTTCGTTAATGTTATGAAAAAAACGATTTATTCTACTAAAAACCCTGTTTCTTTGCCTAACTCCCGTAAATATAGTCAAAATAGCGATCGCTCCTTATTATCAATTCAAACTATGACAACTACTAAAACCGAATATAAATATGTGCATTTCGACGAAAAAAACGTCCCTATTATTACAGGAAGCACGATGAAAGTAGTCGAGTTAATTACCTCAGTTAAAGCTTACAATTGGACTCCAGAAGAGTTGCACGAAAGCTATCCTCATTTAAGCATGAGTCAAATTTATTCTGCTCTAGCTTATTATTGGGATAATCAAGCAGAAATAGATACAGATATGGAAGAACGTTATCAGTATGCAGAAAAATTACGCCAAGAAGCAGGAGAGTCACCGTTAGTCAAGAGACTGAAAGCAGAGGGAGTGATTAAGTGAGTATAGCTTTGTATATGGATGAAAATGTAGCTCGAAAAATTACTGAAGGGTTGCGTCAGCCAGGTATAGATGTGTTGACAGTTCAAGAAGATGATCTATCTGGTTCTCCAGATCCAGTAGTATTTAATCGTGCTACTCAACTTTAGCGTGTCTTGTTTACTCAAGATGATGATTTTCTGGCTGAAGGTAGTCGCCGTCAAGCTCAGAGTGTAAGTTTTTCTGGAGTTATCTATGCCCACCAATGGCGGGTTTCGATTGGTAAATGTGTACAAGACCTAGAAATTCTTGCTAAAGCTTCTTTTCCTAAAGAGCTTACAGATCGGGTTATCTACTTGCCTTTGTAATATTAGAGGATGATAACAAAGAAAAAAATATGAAACTTAAAAATTATTTTTATGGTTTTCTTACCGCATTAGTAATAGTATTAGCAACTAACTACCTGCTCACTGCTAATGCTAATACTCCTATTGCTCAAGTACCAAATAATCCGAAATTTGCTATACCTATTGAATGTAAGCTAGACAAAGACTGCTTTATTTTATTGTATAGCGATCGCGACCCCAGTCCAAAAGCAGTAGATTTTGGTTGCGGCAGGCAAACTTACGACGGCCATAAAGGAACAGATTTTGCTATATCTGATGAAAAAATTATGGCGAAGGGTGTGGCGGTAGAAGCGGTTGCTCCTGGTAAAGTGTTACGAGTGCGAGACGGAATACCAGACCGCAGAATCAAAAATCAAGCAGATCGGGATGCGGTGAAGAATATTGAATGTGGTAATGGAATGGTTATAGATCATGGTAATGGTTGGGAAACTCAATATTGCCATCTCCGCAATGGTAGTGTTGTTGTCAAACCAGGAACAGTTGTTAAAGCAGGTACTGAACTGGGAATGGTGGGAGAGTCTGGTTTGGCTTCCTTTCCTCATGTACATTTGAGCTTTCGATACCAGGGAGAAATTGTCGATCCATTTGTGGGAGCAAATGCTAAGAGTGGTTGTAATACTCCTCGAAATTCAATTTGGCAACAACCCTTGAGTTATAAACCGACTGGTCTTATTCGGGGTGGGTTTGCTGATGCTGCACCGACTATGGATGATTTGTGGTCTGGGAAATTTTACGATACGGTTTTACCAGGAAATAGTGCTGCATTAATATTTTGGGTGCAAATTTATGGGGTGTTGCCTGGGGATGAGGAACATTATCAATTATTTGCTCCTAACGGCGAGCGGGTGATAGATAATAAAAAGGAAATTAAATCTGCTAAAAAGACATGGATGGGATATGTAGGTAAACGCAATAATTCTCAGTCTCTTGCTAAAGGAAAATGGAGGGGCGAGTATAGTTTGACTAGAGGTAATAAAGTATTGGTAAATGTAAGCCAAGAAGTTCAATTAAATTGAAAACAGGACTTGCGGATGTTGAAATTATTAGATTAAATTTAGTATTATTGGTCGTAGGGGTTTGGTCTCCAAACCCTCCTACCAAGTAATAGAATCCTAATAGGTAATTTAATATCATACAATCAGGACTTACGCATGAGGTACGAAAAACTAGGATTTGAGATTGCTTCCCTGTCGGTCGCAATGACGAAGATACGTTGTAGTGCGTAAGTCCTAACAATATTAAACCAAGGTTTACTTCCTCTTTAAAAAAAAATATTTACTTGAATAATTTTTTTTCAATTTATCTTACAATGCTATAAAAACTAACGCCATGATTACTCTAAACATAGATGAGATTCAAAACAATTTATCAGAATTTATCAAACTGATTCAAGAAGGTAATAGCTTAATCATTACTCAAGCAGATAAACCTATTGCTGAAATTAAACCAATACCAACAAAACCACCTCAAAAAGAACGCCGTCCTATTGGTTTATGTGAAGGTAAATTTATTGTGCCTGATGATTTTAATGATCCCCTCCCTGAAGAAATTATTAACCTATTTACCAATCCATGAACATACTCTTAGATACTCATATTTTTTTGTGGTTTATTACTAATAATAAACGACTAGCAGACAAATATTATGATGCTATTAGTAATCAAGATAACGAGATTTAACGAGAGTGTAGTTTCTGTTTGGGAAGCAACAATTAAATATCAATTAGGAAAATTACCATTACCAGAATCTCCTGAAATTTACCTTCCCCAACAACGTGAAAGACATCTAATTTCTAGCTTATCTATTGCTGAAACTACGATTACTCAATTAGCTAAATTACCACCCTTACATAATGATCCCTTTGATCGTCTTTTACTCTGTCAATCTTTAGAGCATGATTTAATTATTATGACGGAAGATAAAGCAATTCTCTCCTATCCAATAGTAAAGTTTTTCTAAAAATTAGGTGGCATCTTCGGGCTAGGAGATGCTAATAGTTTCGCGATCGCTACTCAGACGCACTGTGGTAAAATCTTCTCTCTCGCTAAATTAAAACTCCAGAATAGAATAAAGACCAATTCTCGACAAAAGTAAGCTCTTTTGCTAAAGTAATATTTTTATCAGTAAAATAGCTAGATAATACCTACTAATATCATGTCCGGTTGAATAGTTATAAATAAAAATGGAGGAGTAATGAGTTATGAGTAATGAGTTATGAGTAATGAGTTATGAGTTATGAGTTATATCATGTCCGCTTGAATACTTAGACTTTTGTGGAAGGAAGGCAGAGGGCAGAAGGCAGAGGGCAGAAGAGTTTCTTACAATTGAAACTTTATTCTATACACAAACGATGCTACCGGACATGATATTATGAGTAATGAGGAGGGAATTTTAAGCTAAAATTAGAGTTTTTTTATCACTAATTATCCGTACATGATATAAGCGGACTTTAAGTCTGGATTTGATTAATGTAGAAAATTAATTGAGGTAATTAAACATGAAATTAACAGCAACAGAACAAGGTTTATTAATACCTAAAGAATTGCTAGGAGAAAACCAAGAGTTTGAAATTATTCAAGAAAATGGGAAAATTATTATCACCAGCATCAAAAAAACACCTTCTATTTGGGATTTAGGTGAAAATCCTGTGGAATGTGATGTAGAAGATGGCGCAATTAATCACGACCGTTATTTGTATAATCAATGAAAACAACCTATTTTTTGGATACTAGCTATATTTTAGCTCTGGAAATCAAAAATGAAGATGCTCACCAACAAGTATTAAAAAATTGGTTCTCTTTAGCAAAAGACAAACCTTTTTTAGTCACAACAACATACATCTTTGATGAAGTTGTCACTTTCTTTAATAGTCGAAATCTTCATTATAAAGCAGTTGAAGTTGGTAATCGGTTATTAGAAAGTCCCGATATAGAATTAATGGATATTGATAAAAGTCTATTTAACCAAGGATGGCAATATTTTCAAAAGTACCAAGACAAATCTTATTCTCTTACTGATTGTTTATCATTTATCGTTATGGAAAAACGGAAGATTATTACAGCTTTAACCTTGGATAATCATTTTCTTCAAGCTGGATTTCAAATTTTACCATCATAACTTGACTGTTTGATCAGACGACTCTAAGATTTTTTGACACAGTGTGGAGTGAGTTGATTTTATCTAAAACTAGCTCGAAACTGTAATCGGAATCGACAGCGACAATAGGTTGAGGATAGGGTTTTTGAATTGACAAAGCAATTTTCAAACTGGTGTCTCCCAGTCCAGAGATGCGAAGAGTTTCGCGATCGCTACTTAGACGCACTGTTGTAAAATCTTCTCCCTCGCTAAATTCAAACTCCAGAATAGAATAATGCAAATAACAAATTCCCCCAATTAACTTATTGATCTAAACCCGCCCCGCGCCCTGTACAGCCATATCGTCTGGGGGCGGGTTTATTTGATTTTGGTAATTTTCATTAACACCCTACAATGAACAGCACTACTGCGTAAGTCCTGTACAAGTTAGTTCCCATTAATTTTCAACAAAAAAATGAGTATTATGTATAAAAAGCTTTCCCTTGCCGTTTTTACTGTTACTACTTCCATCTTAGGCTTACTTTCTCAATCTCCTGCACAAGCCTTAAATCTTATTAGTAATGGCGGTTTTGAGACTGGTGACTTTACTGATTGGACTCCATCAGGTACTGTTGGTGTTATCTCGGTACCTGTCAGCGAAGGATCATTTAGTGCAGTTTTTGGTTTTGGTAATACTCCTAATGATGGTGTACTTTTTCAAGACATAGAAACAGTGATTGGTCAGTCTTACAATCTGTCTTTTGATTTTGGTCTCAATAAAGATCCTTTTATCGATCAGTTCTTACAAGTCGAATTAATAGGTTCAAGTGTTTTGTTGAATGAAACTTTAAGCGCTCAAGGACCAATTGACTTTAACCGTTTTACATTTGATTTTGTTGCTGATTCAACAACAACGCAAGTAAGATTTTCAGATCAATCAAGTGAAACATTTCGCATAGATATTCATTTAGATGATGTTGTAGTGGAAGCTGTTGTAGCGGAAACTGTTCCTGAACCTACTTCTGTAATGAGTTTGGCATTTATAGGTACATTAGGCTTAGGAGCAATCGCTGGTTGCAAACATCAATAAAAAGTGATAGTCTCAACCGTCACCCTAGTTTTAGGTTGGGTTAAGCGACAGCGCAACCCAACAAATATCTACACTACTTTTACATTATGTTGGGTTTCGTCCCATGCTTCGCAATGCTAACGCAAACAACCCAACCTACAATTTTCCTCATGTAGGTTGGGTTAAGCGATAGCGCAACCCAACAAATACCTATACTATGTTGGGTTTCTTTCCTCAACCAAATCTACACGATCTGACTTCTAACTTCTGATTTCACCAACCCCCAACCCCGGCAAGTCATTCGGCAACAACCGCCCTTTCTCCATCACCGCACCCGTAAAGGGATCGTCAATTAAATTGAGATGACTATCCAAGTCTAAATAATCTGCAAATGGTGCGAGTTGTGCTGCTGCTGTATTTGCCAAGCAACTGTCAGAATAACAGCCAAACATCACTTGTAACCCACAAGCTTTCGCTACATAAACCATCCGCATCGCTTCGGTTAACCCTCCTGACTTCATTAACTTAATATTGATACCATGTACTCTGTCTGCCAACATCGGAATATCCTTGGCAGTAAAACAACTTTCATCGACAAAAATAGGTAGTGGCGATCGCTCATAAAGCTGTGGTAAGTCTTTCATTGCCGAAACAGCAGCTAATGGTTGTTCGACATAAATAACTCCAACTGTTGCCAACCAGTCACACATTTTTACAGCATCCTCCAAACTCCAACCCCCATTTGCATCGACATATAACAAAGCATCTGGCGGTGCTTCCTCTTTCACTGCCATCAACATTGCCTTATCTGCTTCCATACCTTCGGAACTACCTAATTTTACTTTCAACACCCGCGCATCAATAAAATCTAACCACTTTCGCACCCTTTGTTTAGCAGCTTCCGGGGAGCTGATACCGATAGTAACAGAAATAGGAACAATGCGATCGCGTTCTAATCCCCAAAGTCGCCATAAAGGCAACCCTACCTTTTTCCCTACCCAGTCATGCAAGGCAATATCAATAGCTGCTCTAGCTGCTGATGGTATTTGCAATTCTGTTAAAACTTGCTCAATTTGTTGTCGCTCAAGTGGATTAAATTTTTCTAGAGCAGGGGTAACTTGTTGTAAAGCTTGCTGTAAAATTGTGGTAGGTTGTGGCTTTTCTCCTACCGAAAATGGTGAAGCTTCTCCCCAACCTTCAATATTTTCTTGTTGTATTTTTACCAAAATATTGGTACTCTCAGAAGTAGTTCCACGACTAATAGTTAAAGGAAATCTTTTATGGACTGTAAATGTTTGAATCTGAATTTGCATAATTATTAATCTTGAGTATGTGGGCATACTAATATTAAAAAAGAGCATTCTACAAGATGCTCTCAAATAAAAAAAAATTTGAACATTAAAATTTCTAGAATTTTTGGATTAATCAATCATTTTTTTTACTCGATCTTTTAAGTTTTCAACAGATTGTTGAACTGATGCTTCAGCTTGCTTTTTCTTTCCTTGAATTTTTTGTTTGTTGTCTCCTGTTATTTCACCTAAAGCTTCCTGATATTGTCCCTGTATTTTTTTAAATGCTGCCTTGATTTTATTTATTAAACCCATGTTATTACTCCTAGATAAAATGATTTTTAGCTAGCCAGTTAAGCATCTAATAAACAAATTTTTTTTACACACAATAAATCCTTAAATTGTAAAATTTTCACTAGGCTCTCGTGGGTAATTTATTTTGTCTATTTGCTTATACCATTCTATAGTATATTAATAGCAATATATTTGTCAATCTACTTAATATATCTTGAAATTCCCATCTTTTTTACAATTATTAATACTATACTAGATAAATTGTCTCATAAAAAAATCAACCATATAACTTACAAGTATATGAAAAGTTATCAAAATTTTTGGCAAGTAATCTTTAATTTGAGCTTAATTACAATTGTTTTACTTTGGACTAATGATGCAGCAGCAGAAACTCTTGCTGAGAGAATCGCTAATTTTCCTAACTGGGAAAATAAACCATCAATTAGTGCTGCTAAAACAGATTTAATTTATCCAGACTGGATGGCAGGAAATTGGAATGTGAAAAGCACTTTAATAGAAATGGTTGCTCCATTAGCTCCAGAAATTGTTACGCCTGGTTTTGAAAATAATCGTCAATATTTGCATCTACCAGTAAATTTTAAAGTTAGATTTATTAAGCCTGAATCAAACTTGAATACCAAAGAAACATCGGCACAAAAATTAATAAATTTTCCTACATCTTGGTCTTCTGTAATTAATAATAACAAAATTGCAAAATTAGATTTACCTCGAGAAGCAGTTATCGCTGACCGAGAATTTAATGGGTTAAATATTGGCAAAGCATTGTTAGGTGATGATGCAATTTTATCTGTCAAAATTGACCAAGATAATCCTAATCGCCAGACAACTATTTTGGCAAATAATCTAGAGTTACTTTCACTTATTACCAGTCGTGGTAGTGAGCAATTAAATTCAGATAATTTTATTAGTTGTGAAATAACGCAGCAGCTATTTCAGGGCGAGACAATGATTTACTTAAATGAGGTAGAAACAACAACAGATTATCATCATATTCTTGATAAAAATAGAGGAGAAATAATTGAAGCAAATCAGATAACAGCCATTTATTTATCTCCTCAAGACCCCGATTATTTTTTAGCTGGTGATCGCCCCGTAGCATTGTATCGTTATGAGTTAGAATTATCTGCTGTTTTAGGGAGTAGGGACTAGGGAGTAGGGGAGTAAAAAATAAGAAAAACAACTGTACCTCATAAATGTACAAATTGCTATAATAAATAAATTATCCCTGGAATTTTTCTCATTAATTAACTGCAAATTCTGTGTAAGGGCGTACTTCTGGTGGATGAAAACCTAGAACAATTTTATTTTTCGGAATACCTGCATTGACTAAATCTAAGGCTATACCATCCTCTAAACCATCCCGATGTATCCATATTTTATCTCCAATCAATTCTATATGAACTAAGCATCCATGAACTTGTACATCATTCTCCCATCCCTGAGTAATTAATAAAAAATTATTCCTATCCTCACTAATAATTAAACGACTTTGTAAATCTCCATAAGCATAAGGAATTTCTGTATATTCTTGAAGTTGCTGTTGAATAATCTCTCGATACTGAACTAAGGTATCCATTGCAAAATCTCCTGTTTTTGACTTTCAAACACTAATAAAATAATTCCGTATTTGTTAACAACTAACTCGCCGATAGGCTCAGATAAAATTGTTTGATAGGTTGTTTTTCTGACTGCTAAATAAAGTAAACAATCTGGCTCAATTTCCTCCAATACCGCCCGATAAAGTAAATACTGCCCCAAAGCTTGTTCCAAATCTGCAATACTTGAAGGATTCGTAAAACCTTTAATTTCAACAGCTATTTTTTGTTGAGCTTTTTGAGCAGCAATTAATTTACTCAATCCCAAATCTATAAACAATTCTCTAACTCCCCATTTATAGCGCTACGCATTAAGGCTCTTGACATTTCTAAATCCTAAAACCCTTTATTAGTCTACTATTCCCTATTCCCTATTCCCTATTCACGCTTCGCGTAGCGCTATAATACGGAATGGGTCATTAGTAATTCTCCACCCATCTTTAATCAAGCAATTTTTCACCGTATCGTGATAGAAGTCTTTAGCTGGCATTAATCCTTTTTATTCAATGGATATAGATATATATTTTATCAACTTTTTTATTTAGACTTTTGCTACATAATTTATTTACTAACTAAATTCCATAAATAACCATCAGGAGCAACAAAAGAAAAACTCTTTTCGCCAAATTCATTATCAACAATATCTGTAATTTGTGTCACTCCTGAATTTTTAATTCGGTCAAAATAATATTTTATATTATTAACTCGATAAGTATACAAAGACATTCCTAAACAACCAGGTTGTGACTTTTCAAAACCGGACTGCAAGTTAATTTCTTCAGGAAACCGAATAATATACATTCTACCAGATCGTGCTTCTTGCCAATTTGTTGAAGAGCGGGGATCGTCAAAAGCAGTAAGTGTAAATTTTTCTCCTGGTTGTAAATCAAAAATTTGTCTAGCTGCTTCCGAACTTTCATAAGAAGTTTCCGAGTCATCCCGCGATCGCAACAAACCTAAAACATCTTCATAAAACTGCAATGTCTCCTTACTATCATCTTGTACAATCATACCTGCATGGGTAAATTGACTTGTTTTGAAAGTAGAAGTCTGATGAATTTTGCCGTATTTTGGCACTGTGTAATTAAAACGTTGAAAAAATACCTGGCGCGTTAATGGTTGCAACAACATCATTTCCCGTACTCCCACCACTGGATCGAAAAATGGGCGACCTTTGTCTGTTTTGTAAATTATTTCCCACTGGGGAAAAGTGTATTTAATTGGCAAACCTGCTAATTTCCCATCTTCTGCATGGTTAAGAATATTCAAAACATCAGTAGTTAAGGTTGTCGCCCAACGGTTGCCTAAAACTTTCATAGATGTCATTTCTAAACCTTCATTAATGGGTTGTTCCCAAACCATCAGGCGAATTAAACCATGATCGACATCTTGGTGATAGAGTCGAATGGAGCGTAAATTAGAATTTACTCCATATAAATTGTTAACCGTGGGAGCAGTTAATTCTCCTGTTTTGCCAATGCGATAACCAAATTGTTGCCAATATTGAATCATTGGCAAGGATTCGGTAATACCAATGCAGACTTCGTAGATACCTTCGATAGTGGGATTTTTATTCATAGTTTTTAGCGCTGTTTGTAGTTGGGCTAAAGCCCGTTCCCTATATAGCCGGGCTAAAGCCCGTTCCCTATATAGCCGGGCTAAAGCCCGTTCCCTATATAGTTGGGCTAAAGCCCGTTCCCTATATAGTTGGGCTAAAGCCCGTTCCCTATATAGCCGGGCTAAAGCCCAACTACGAGCCAAGAGAGCAGATCAATTAAGATATAATATACAGGACTTACGCAGAACCACCATATCTAGTAGGGGCGATTTCCTCCGGAATGCGGAGCAAACGCGAATCGTCCCTACAGATAGCGTATGACTTAATATTTTGCGTAAGTCCTATTAATGTTAAAACTGCACGTTCATTCTGAGTAGCAGGTGATAGCTAATTAACCGCAAATTCTGTTGATAGAAGTCTTTAGCTAGCATTAATTCTTTTTGTTGAATGGATAAATCAATCTATAAATCAAGGCAAAAGTGGGAGCATCTTGCTCCCTGGCTAGATGTTGCTTATTTAATAAACATCTTCAATAACCAATTCTTTCCCCCCTACTCCCTACTCCCTACTCCCTACTCCCTCTTTTCAATAATTCATTTGTCCGCTCACAACAAATAGTTCTTCTTCTCTACCATTTCGCATAATTTTGAACAGCAATTTCTCACCTACACCACTATTTTCAACTTTCCTCTGTAATTGTTCCGCACTAATTATTGATTGATCGTCAATTTCTAGAATCACATCTCCTATCCGCATCCCCGATATTTCTGCTGGAGTACCAGATAATACTTTCGTTACTAAAACTCCTTTTACTTCTGGCAAAATTAAAACAGAATTGGCATCACTATTATTTTGTTGAGCAACTTCTGGAGTTAGAGTAATCATCTGAATTCCAACAAAAGGATGAGGTACTTGTTCTCCACGAGCTAATACATCTTTAATTTCTTTCGCTTTATTGATAGGAATAGCAAAACCAATACCCATAGCATCAGCTCTTATTGCAGTATTAATCCCAATTACTTCACCCTTACCATTTAACAACGGACCCCCAGAATTTCCTGGATTAATTGCTGCATCAGTTTGAATAAAATCTAATCTTTTATCAGGAATTCCTACTGCTGAACTAGGACGTTTCAAGGTACTAATAATTCCTAAAGTAACAGTGTTATTAAATCCTAGAGGATTTCCTACTGCTATTGCCCAATCTCCTACCTGTACTAAATCAGAATTACCTAAAGTTGCTACTGGTAAAACCTCACCTTTTGTATCAACTTCAACTACTGCTAAATCTGTGACTTCATCTGTTCCTTTTACTTCTCCAATAAACTTTCTCCCATCATTTAAACTGACAGTAACTTTATCAGCGTTATCTACTACATGAGCATTGGTTAAGATTATGCCTTTCGAGTCAACAATAAAACCCGAACCTTGACCTTTTAACAATTCTTGTGAAGGTGGTTGCATCCTGAAGTTATCATCAAAGAAACGGTTAAAAAATGGGTCTTCAAAAAAAGGATTATTAGGGCGAGTAATTAGTCGTTCGGTGTCAATTCTAACTACTGCTAAACCAACTTTATTGACAGCTTCTGTCACAAAACTATTACTATTTCCAGTATTGATATTCTCTGGTATAGCTTGCAATGCTAATAACTGAGGATTCGATAACCCTGCAAATAGTCTTGGAGCAGCCATTGCTGGTATTGTTGGTATACAAGCAACTACAAAAGTAAAAACGATAATAATGGCCAATAATTGGGAAATGATTTTAGTAGTTATTCGACAAAAATTTAACAATCTCATAGCATTAAGATTTAATTGACTAAGTTGGTAGGTTTGGTGTTACAATATTCCCAACAATCTAATATTATACTATAAGTTTATGGTGATATCTGACAAACAAAAAAAACAGCCAACTAATGATACAGTTCAGACAGATTCTAATTCTGAACATCACCATCACTCTTCTGCTCATCCTCATGTTCATAGTGAAGAATCTCTACAAAGTCTGATCAATAGATTATCAAGAATTGAAGGGCACGTTAGAGGAATTAAAACTATGATCAAAGAGAATCGGAATTGCCCTGATGTGTTGATACAAATAGCTGCAGTCCGTGGTGCTTTAGACAGAGTAGCTCGTATGGTTTTGGATAATCATTTATCTGAATGTATTTCTCGCGCGACTCAAGATGGAGATATTGATGTTGAAATTGCTGCTTTAAAGTCAGCTTTAGACCGATTTTTACCTTAAATTAGGGAGTAGGGAGTAGGGAGTAGAGAATAGGGAATCAAAAATTTCATATCTTGAATTTATTTAATTAAAACTTTTGCAAAAAGTTTCTTAAATCAGGAAGTAGGGAGTAGGGAGTAAGGGTAATTTTATTTTTGATTATTGGAGATGTCTATGTCAGGGAATTAGGGAATAGGGAATCAAAAATTTTATATCTTGAATTTATTTAATTAAAACTTTTGCAAAAAGTTTCTTAAATCAGGGAGTAGGGAGTAGAGGCAAATAATTTATTTTGTTTTATTTTTTATTATTGGAGATGTCTATTGATAGTTGAAGTTTCAGTTAGACTAACAAAATATTTAATTTAAAAAAAACTATGAGCAAAACAAAAATAGCTTTTTGGTTACTTTGGATAGGGTTCAGTGCTTATGCTTTTCTTCTAGCACCCCCTGATCGACCAGATACTTTAGAATTAATCCAAAAATTGTCAACAGGTGAATGGGAAAATATCAATCCTTTGATTGTATCTCTATTCAATATTATGGGAATTTGGCCGTTAATTTATAGTTGTTTATTATTCTTTGATGGTAGAGAACAAAAAGTACCAGCATGGTTATTTTCGACATTATCATTTGGAGTCGGAGCATTTGCTATTTTACCCTATTTAGGATTGCGTAAACCTAATCCAAATTTTTCCGGAAAAAAGAATTTATTTCTGAATATCTTAGATTCTCGGATTTTAGGAATTGCTTTAACAATAGGTACGAGTATCCTATTAATATACGGTTTGAAAAATGGCGACTGGGAAAACTTTATTCAACAGTGGCAAAGTAGTAGATTTATTCATGTAATGAGTTTGGATTTTTGTATGTTGTGCCTGTTATTTCCCACTTTATTAGGAGATGATATGAGTAGGCGAGGAATGGAAAAAAATATTTGGTATTGGGTAGCATTAATTCCACTGTTAGGCCCGTTAATTTATTTGTCTGTTCGTTCCCCACTATTAGCAACAGATATCTCCATCCCATCAAACCAACAACAAGCTACTTTCAATAATTAATAATTGATAATTAATTATTAATAGACATCTGGCGAAAAAGATATAGATTTTTTGCCGTAGTAGGGAATAGAGAACAGGAAACAGGGAACAGGTAAGATATTTTTACGAAAAAGGCTGAAAAAATAATTTTTCATAGTGACTTTTTCCTTCTTTAACTGCTCTAACTAAGAGGTTTATTTATTTTCCGGAGATGTTTAATAATTAATAATTATTGCTCTGCTGATTAAATGTCAATGCTTTGAGATTTAATCAGCAAACTCCAAATAGCTCTTAATATCTACGGTTTTTTCTCTATTGTTTGTTACAACCAGAAAGTAAAAAACCTACCCTTGTGATACCAATTCACTTTAAAATGTCACAAATAATTTCAAACTTTAGATGTGAAATTATTTCCTGAAATTACTGTAGTGTTAAAGTCCTGAGTCTGTAAAATCTTAATGCAAGGATTTTGAATTTTGACTTCCGTGAAACGGTAGAATTTATCCCACTCCTCCACTCCCCTGCTCCCTATTTCCTGTGGTGTTTAACTTCCTTCGCATTCCCGTTTTGTCACATCATGTCTATAACGAAACATATCTTCCAGTCGAGAGTCTACCCACCAACCTAAAAAAGATTCTGCCAACCAGTCTCCAGGTAAAGAAAATGCGATCGCATCAGTTAACCTAGTCTTACCATCTTCCTCACTAAACTGATGACGATGAGTCCAGCTAGTCATTGGGCCTTCTTTCTGTTCATCAGTAAACAGACTATTTTTTTCATATTCTGTATGTACGGCCACCCACTTCACAGGAATTGGACCGAGCCAAATGATAAATTCTGATATAGCTCCTACTTCTAGTCCACCTTGACGACGAATAATTTGGACTGGTTGCCAAGGTGGGGTAAGTATTTGCAGAATATCGGAACGTTCGTGGAATTTCCAAACAACTTCAACTGGGGCATTGATTAAGGTTGAATAACGAAAGTGCAACATTTTTAAGCCTTAAATTTATATCAGAATTATTGTTTTCAGACTGTGTTTTTATTGACAAGTTTACTAAATCTTTAAAGTTTAGATGTATTTTTTCGTTTAATTATAAATATTTTATAAAATATATCCTGATACCAAAGTAATACCTGTAATTATTTTCTATAAGATATCCCTATTATCTCGGTTTTATTAATATCTATTTTATACATCACATCCGAAATTTTTATTTATCCTCAGATACAAAGTAATTTTTTCGTGTCTAATTCAAGAGGATATTTGAAAAGTATGAATTTTGATTTATATCCCTCCTGGACAGCGCTTTCAAGGAGGGAAATAGAAAGGAAATTAGCCCATATTCAGGGGGATGCGCGGGGGATAAATGACTTTTCAAACAACCTCTAAGTAATGTATAAATCCTGATTTCATTGCCTGATTTAGAGGGTATTTGAAATTATAAGGGTAGAAAAATCCCATACTTATAGGTAGTTGTGTACAAAGAGTGATTTTCTCTCGACAAAATCTAATAATTTTTCAAGACTATTCATTTGAGACTCAGAATTGAAAAAGCTTTCTGTTCCCTTTTCCCTAGAAATATAGTAAATCGCGATTATCGAAGGACTACCTTTAAATAAAACTGGGATATTTCTTAATCAGATTATAAAGATTTAGTAAAGATTTTTCAAGATAATTGCCAGTTTTGATGAAGATTCGGTAAAACTACTGAGAAAATGTTTTAGTCAAGCTTTTCTTAATTTATGATGTTGATCAAGTTGAACAGTTTAACTCTTAACTAAAAAATCTTGATGGGTACAAAAAAAAATGTATCAACCAATACTAATAGAAATAGCTGATTTCTGATGAAGTCAAACGTAATTACCTATTTTTTTCTTGTTTTATAAACAATGGAACGTAAAAGCAAACAAACCTCTTAATAAATTGCAAATTACAGTAGTGCATTAGTCAAGTGTGGAATAGGCAATAAAATCGTTCCAGTTCCAAGGAGCGATCTAGCTATAGGAGGTTTCGGAGGTTTTCGATAAGCATGAACATGGGCATTATGAATCAAATACAAATATCTATATTTTTGTATTTTTTTGCACGTCCATAACAAGAAAATAATTTATTGTGCCAATTCATGCACATTATCGCTATTCATCCAGAAATACACTGATAATCAGAATAAATTAATAACACTCAACCAAAGCTAAAAAAACTCCCACACTTTACTTTGATGCACAACCCAAATTACTATGACTTCATCTAAATCTATGACTCAAAAAACGCAACTAACCCAAGTATCCTCTGAATTACAGAACTTTGCTGTAACAAAATCGAATACTGCCACTGCTGCCTCTAGTTATGCTCTGACTGACTTAGGTACACTTGGAGGCAACCTGTGTGTAGCTAAAGGTATCAACGACTCTGCTCAAATAGTTGGTTGTTCAATTACCAGTAGCGGACAACGACGAGCTTTTGTCTGGAGTCCCAATAAAGGTATGGAGAATATTGATACTCTTAGCAATATCTCTTCTTGTGCCTATAATATCAATGACTATGGTCAAGTAGTTGGGTATTTTGTATCTGACAGTGGTCAACCAAAAGCTTTTATTTGGGATAAAACAAAAGGTTTTCAAGATATTAATACCGAAAGTAATAATTTCAGTCAAGCTTATAGCATTAACAATTTTGGTCAAGTGGTAGGTTCTGCTATCTCCAGTGAAGGTAATAGAAAAGCTTTTATTTGGGATAGCAAAAATGGTATGGAGTATATTAATAATGAAAGTGAGATAGAAAGCATTGCATATAGTATTAATAATTCTGGTGAAGTAGTAGGCTATTCTCTTTCCTCAGATTTTATCCTTAAAGCTTTTGTTTGGAAAAGTGACAAAGGTACTCAAGAATTACCAGGTTTTTTAGGTTCAGATATTAATATTTCTGGTCAAGTAGTTGGTTTTTATGCTGTACCTGAAGATAATAACCGAGCTTTTTTATGGGATGGCAGTAACAAATTTCAAGACCTAAGTACCATTTCTGGTAATGTCAATTTACAATTTTTTGATAGTGAAGCTAATAGTATTAATAATTCTGGTCTAATAGTAGGATATTCTGACAGGATAATAGATGCAGATCGAGAATTATGGGTTAGAAAAGCTTTTATTTGGGATAGTGTTAATCAGATGCAAGACCTCAATGATTTAACTTATACTGCTGATGATTGGATTCTCAGAGAAGCACGAGCTATTAATAATCATGGGCAAATTGTCGGATGGGGAAATAAAGGCGAAAGTCGTCATGCTTTTTTATTGACGCCTATTTCTTGAGATATAAAATGGCAATTAGAGAATTTTTTGCCTGTGTAATCAAGAGGTTTTAATACAAGCAGGTACAGAAAGATAATTGCACATTTTTCTTTCATTGAAACTATATTACTCCAATAGTTACAGACAATTAGAGTAGATCATCAATTTTGTGTGGGTGCTTCATTAAACATTGATAAAAATAAACTTGATAAGCGATCGCCTATTTTTAGTAAGATAAAATAGGCGATTTTGAATTATAAAGTAGTCGTGCTTTTAGGAATTTCCTAGTTGAGAGAGACAACAGGCAATAGGCAAAAGGCAACAGAGAGTCAGTAGAATGTGTAATTAATTTTGTATAGGCAGTTAATAAATAATCTCTATAATTTATCACTAATTATAGGAAACAATATTACTTTCTATTTCCTCTAAAAATTAATTTTACAGCAATAATAAAAATTAATTACCAATTCAATCATACTCCTAATCTTATAGACAGAATTTTATTTAGAAAAGGAAAGGTATTTCAATAATTAGGGCTTGCTGAAAAAGTCTTTGAGTACGGGGAAGAGTCAGGAGTCAACCCAGCCCTAACCGAACCCACCCCCGCCCCTCCCAGGAGGGGAGCCAGGAGGGGAAGTCAGGAGGAATTGGAGTTATGGAGGAGGTAGTCGGAGGAATTATCCCTTAATTTTTCTGTAATATTGAGGCAAAAATGCTAAATTTTTGAACCTTTTTGATCGAAAAGTTCGTACTTTTTGCAGATATAAAAAGGCTAAAAGCTTTATCTTTAAAGGCTTTGATATTTAATCAGCAGAGCAATGATTAATAATTACCTCTTCTGATAAAGAAGAGGATTGGCCAGAAGATTTTTTTTAATTTTTTATCCATTAATTGAGACGCTTTATACCTTAATTTTTCGGTAATTAATTGTGTTTATACAGTTTATTTTAATCAAAAAATTAAAACAGAAATTATTTAATTTTTAAACTGTGCCTTAGCCTCAGCCAAATGCTTTTTCAAAGTTGCCCCTGGTAGAGGACCTTGAATATGATTCCAAGGCAAAACTTGTTCTAATTCCCAATCATTAAAAACATAAAAATCTAACTCTGGCAATTCTCCACGCAACTCCTTAAAAGCTCTTTTATAACTACCCAAAGAATCCCCATAATTTCTTACCAATTCTAACAAATGAGATAATCTTCTATCTCCTCTAGAAATTAACCCTTGAATTACCGACCATTTATAACTTTCTGGGCGAAAATCTATTCCCTTTGAACGTAATTTTTTCTCCAAAAATTTCAACCTTTTTTCTGACTGATAATTTACTCCAAACCATTGAAAAGGAGTATGAGATTTCGGCACAAAAGTGCTACAGCCCAAATTTAACCTTAAACCAGGAGCAGCTTTTTTCAAAGTCAACATCATCTCCATAGTTGCATCTAAATCTTCTTCCTCTTCTCCCGGTAAACCCACCATTCCATAAAATTTTATCCCTTTTAAACCACCAGCTTTAGCATTAATAGCAGCTTGAATAATTTCCTGATTTGCCAACTTTTTATTAATAATTTTACGCAGGCGATCGCTCCCACTTTCTATAGCAATAGTAATTGACTTTGTATCACGATTAGCTAAAATTTTTGCCAGCTTTTCTGTCACCGTATTTTTTCTTACCGATGCAATACTCAACCGAATATCATCATATTTTGGCTGATTCAAATAATCTAATAAACTGTTAAATTCTGGATGTTGAGTTACCGAAGCACCCAATAAACCCAAACGTTTTGTCACAGTTAATCCCTTTTCAATCGCAGGAATAAGAGATCCTTCTAAATTAGCACTTCTAAAAGGTAAAGTCAGATAACTTGCCAAACAAAAACGACACATTTCTGGGCAACTTCTCACGACTTCTACCATAAAAATATTTTCCCAAGCTGCCTTTTCAGTCACCACAGTAGAAGCAGATAAAGTATTACCTCGATAAGTTTGTTTTTGCACAATAGGAGGAATATCTTTGTCTATAGGTTCAATAGATTTAATCGCACCATCGGTACTTTGATAAGTTACTTCATAAAGACTAGGAATATAAACCCCTGGCACTTTAGCTAAATGTTTTAATTTTTCCTGTTTTTCAGCACCTCTAACTTCTTTATAAGCATCAATAAAATCCCCCAATAAATTTTCTCCATCTCCCAACAAAATTACATCAAAAAAATCAGCAAAAGGTTCTGGATTAGCAGTTAAAACAGGTCCGCCACCAAATACTATTGGATAATTTTTAGTCGAACGATTTTTTGCTCTAATTGGAATTTCTAAAGATTCCAGAATATTGAAAATATTGACATAATCAAGTTCCCAAGAAAGAGAAAACCCAAATAATTCTGGTTGCTTTGGGAGAGGTTCATTAATATCAGTAAATAACCGACTAACTTGTAAATCAGAACGCATTGCTAAAGTTGCCCAAACAATTTGATAACCAAGACTCGTTATTCCGACACTATATTCATTAGGAAAAGCAAAAATAATCGGAATAGCATTAGATTCAGGGATAGCTGCAGTAAAGAGTAAACTTTCAGTATTAAAGAGATTATTAGACATATTTAAACATTTATCAGTTATTAGTTATTAGTTATTAGTTATTAGTCACAGTAGTTTTCCGATCAATGAACCACATAACTAAATAAGTTGTAATTTTATCGTAGGGGTTTGGTCTCCAAACCCAATACATAGTAGTTTTCAGGTTAATAAACCACATTAAAAAAATAATAATTCTGTAGGGAAGTTACATAGAACATTCCTACTGTAGTCTGCCCAAATACAAACCGCTGTATAATGCTGTATAATATAGCAATTATAAATAGGTTGTAATTTTATCGTAGGGTTTTTTCTCCAAACCCAATAACTATTTATATTTAAGTTTAAAAAATAAAATTGGTGAAGCTAAACTCAACGTAGCAACGTTAGTAAAAATTATTGGTAAATTATTAATAAGGATGCCGTAAATTATCCAAAGCAATACACCTGAACAAAAAATAGCAAACATTTCTAGGGAAATATCTTTTGTGGAACGAGTACGCCAAGTTTTGATAACTTGAGGTAAAAATGAAATAGTTGTGAAAGTGCCTGCTAATAGTCCTAAAATTGTGACTAAGTTCATAATAAATACCAAGAATTTTGATTACTCTATCAGAATTTTATAGAGTTTGGGAAATACAGCGGATTAGACCTTTATCATTTTAGTTATCAGTACCTCATGCAATAGGATAGCTGGAAATACTGAATTTTATTTTTTCTTTTTTTATCCCATTTAAAGGGAAATTTCAGACCTGATTTTCTGGTCAAATTAATTATAAAATAATTTAATCAGGGAAGAAAGTGCTAGTTAAGAGTCAAGATAAAGATAAAGATAATTATTCTGTCTCCCAATACTGAATGGGAGTCATTTCAGTTATCAATTAGCCTCCTATGGGAGGAACTACGTTAACAGTTAGCCTCTTAAGCAAAAACTCAATAATGAGCAAAGAAAAAGATATTGGTTTGGCGGATTAATTACTATGATTCTTATCAGCTTATTTTTCTTTATTACCTTCACCCCAGATGCCATTATTAAACAATTTGCTCAAGGACTTCCTTTTCCCTTATTTGTATCTACAATTGGTCTAGCTGATGGCTTTAATCCTTGTGTTTTTACTGTCCTAATTATTCTCTTGTCATTGCTGAGTTATACCAAAAGCAGGATAGATATGACGCTGATTGGTTCTACTTTTGTGGCTACTTCAGGGGTGATGTATTTTCTGTTTATTATGATTATGATTCTGGTAGGTTCTGTATTTCTCGAAAAATATGGAACTATCTTTATGCTCGTACTAGAAGTAATTATTACTTTAGCAGGATTATTAATATTAAAGATTACTTCTTTTTTAAACAAGCATTTTCTCTTTCCCTATCTGAAAAACAGCAGTTATCTATTAGTAGAAAAGCCAGGTAAATTGCTCGTAAACTACAAAATTCCCAGGGTAGTAGGAAAATGTTTTTAGCTGCCTTGGGTGGAACAATTTTATTAGCTATATTTGTCAACATTGTCGAATTAGGATGTACCGCAATTCTTCCCGCAGTTTACATGACAACTTTGATTCAATAGTGCCAAGAAAATGTTTGGCTTTGTTTTTCATTCTGGACAGGAATTTATGCTTTAATCTATATTATTCCTCTCCTAGCAATTTTATTCAACTTTATTTATTTTTTTAAGTCCTCTAGACTAACTGAAAGTCAGGGAAGAATACTTAAGCTAATTGGAGGAACATTCATGCTCTTTTTTGCATTAGTAATGATCTTCAAGGTATAATTTTTAACTTTCGGCTAAATTAGGAAGTGCATTATTGAAGTTTAGGATAAGAATTGATAGCGTAGGAGTTAATCTCCAAAAATAAAAAATCAAATCAATTATCGAGCATAAACCGTCAATTATTTCTCCCTACTCCCTACTCCCTCTTTTTTTTCTAGAGATATCTATTTATCTGAAACACTCTAAAAAAAATTTCCATCTAACAAATGATATAGCAATCCTGAATAGGTTGCGGGTAATTAAAAAGTAAATAAAAAAGTAGAAACTCTCACCTTTTCCCTGTTCCCAGTTAAGTCTTCCCTAAAAAGTAGTAAGATTTTTGCCACGAATATGCGGAGGATTGCTATAGTGGTATAGACAAAATTTAATTCCTTTGACTAATAAATAAGACTTCAAACCTCCCCTTTGAAGACCATAAAAAAGAAAATTCCCTATTTCAAGCTTCCAACTTCAGGCTAAGATACTGATAACTAAAAATACCCTATTATCTACACCCAGATAAAATTTATCAGCTTTCTAAATTAACCATCAGTTTGAGCAGAATAAGAAATAAAATTAGGCAAAGACATCCACAACCTTTGACCAGAATCATAACACTGCCAATTCTCATTTTTATCCAAATAACATATTAAAACCCTGTCACTATTAGAGTCAGAAAAATGCTCTGCAAAACATAAAAAAGGATAAGTTTTACGACTTAATCGTTTAGCAACAGCCAGATTTGGACATTCAATCACAAAAACAGTTTCTCCATCTAAATAAGTAAGAGAAAAAATACACTTCCGTAGAATAGCCCTTAGCCAACTTTCTGTGTAGTCAAAATATCTATCTATAAGTTGATTTGTCAAAGCTTTTTCTAAAGAACGATCCAAAGAATCGTGATTTTTTAGGTAATCCATATTTCAATCTGAACCTCAAATTGCAATTGCTTTGTCTTATCTGTCAACATAATAAATATAAACCTTTAAATGCCAGAATCAAAACTGGCTTATTCTGACTAAATTATCAAATTTTAATCATGCCTACCTATACCGGAATTTCTAGTGAAGCCTTTCGTCATCCCCTAGATCGTCAAGCAGAAGATGCTTTACGCAGTGTGCCTGGATTTGACTTGGTTGCCAGTAAATTCGTAGAATTTGTTTATGAACGACCACAATATGTTTATTTAATGGGGAATGGAATTCAAGTTGGGCCTCGTCAATATGCCAGTATTTATCAGATATTTCGAGGATGTGTTAGAGACTTAGATATACTACCTGAACCTACCTTATTCGTTTCTCAAAATCCACAAGTAAATAGTTATTCTCTGGGTAAAGAGCAACCTTTAATTGTTTTAAATACTGGTCTTTTAGACTTATTAAATGAGGCAGAATTAAAAACTGTACTAGCTCAGGAATTAGGACATATTAAGTGTGGCCATCCAATATTAAATCAGATGTCAATTTGGGCAATGGGTGTTGCTTCAGCCATTGGAGAAGTAACATTTGGTTTAGGTAATTTAGTCAGCAGCGGATTAATTTATGCTTTCTACGAATGGCGACGCAAAGCTGAATTATCGGCAGATCGGGCAGCTCTTTTAGTCATGGATGACCTAAATTTAGTTATGGAAACTATGATGAAGTTGGCTGGAGTGAGTAGTAAATATCTAAACGAGTGTAGTTTACAAGAATTTATTCGTCAGTCCGATAATTATCAAGACCTAGACCAAGATGGCCTCAATCAAGTCTATAAGTTTTTGCTTTACAATGGTGGTCAGGGTGTAATGTTGAGTCATCCTTTCCCAGTGGAGCGAGTGCGCTATTTGCAAAATTGGGCAAATTCTGAGGAATATCGTCAAATTCATGCTGGTAATTATAAACGTGCTACTGCCGAAGGTGCTGTTGAGGTAGAAGTAGACTCTCCAGAGAATGAAGCGGAAGTTTTGCGCCGTGAAATTCAGGAGTTACAACAGGAAATTAATCGGATAAAATCAAAATAAACTTTTCTAGACCTGGTTTTTTGTATAGATTTAGGAGTATTAGGAAAAGTACCTGAGTTTATATTACCAATGGATGATTGATAATTAGAGAAAGTTTTGATTATCCATTAATAATATTTCCTGAGATTCAATTACGTTAAGGTTTTAACCAGCAGGTTATTAGTTATCAGTTAGCCTCCTATGGTCGTAACTGCGTTAACAGTTAGCCTCTTTTCCTGCGGAATGCTGCGCAAACAGAGGAACTGCCTCTTTCAGAGGAGCTTTCCTGCGGAATGCTACGCAAACGCTAACGTTAACAGTTATCAGTGAACCTCCGACTAAAGTCCTATCCCTTATAAGGAACTCCTAAAACCCTTGTAGGAGGGTGGGGAGAGGGGGAGGAGGGGGAAGAGGGGGGAGTAAGAATTTTGTCTACAGTCCTCAAAAAAAGTGTATTTTTAAATACAATTTTCTCCCGAAAAAGACGCTCCTAGACTTATTCATAACTTGTCTGTTTTGTCAAGTTTTATGTTAAGAAAGATGTTTATAAAGCATAGGACTAAAGTCGGAGGCTTGAAATACTGAGTTAAATATTTTTTCATCCCCTTAAAAGGGGAGGCTCATGCCCTCATTTTTTGGTAATTATCCATTATTAATTATTCATTATCAATTAATAAACCGACTCCTAGATTTTTTCCGGAAAGTAGCTTCCACTGAGATGTAGTTAAAAATATAACTACTCTAGAAATGTATTAATATCTTCTTTCGTAAGTCAAGAAAACTCACCTATCATTTTCTTTATTCAAACTATACAAAATAATCAGGAATTTCTAACTATGTTACAAGATAAAAAATCCAACGGCTACAACAAACCACTTCTATTCTGGGGTCTCAGCAAAGCAGGAGTTATCGCTCTAACAGTAGGAGCTACAGTAATGGGATTTACTAATCCTCCTAGAGATGAATATGTTAATTATGCTTCTAATAAACTGGCAACTGAGATTAGAGAATCTCTTTGTAAAGAATCTAAAGTACCAGACTTTTTAAATGATTTTACAGGTGATTTAGTTAAAAGTTGTGAAAAGGTAATTAAGAGTCAAAGAACTACAATTAAAGAATTAATGGATAATGCCACCAGACGTCAAAATTTAATCTTATTTAGTTTTTATACAACTGAGTTTCAGGGCAATAGATATCAGACTATTGGTGCAGTGGGAAATTTTCTAACGTTTCCACCAGAGAAAATCGATAAAAGTTAATAAAAATTGATGATAATTAAGCAAAGAATGTAGGGATGTGTGATGGAACATTCCTACATTCTTTTTTAGATTCTAACAAGTTTTTATATAAAGATTCAAAAGGCGATTTAACTTTCTCTAAATGTTCAATATTCAGTATATCTAATACCATTTCTCGTTCATATTGCTACATCTCCTTGAGAGTAGGGAGTAGGGTAGGGACGTTGCATAAGGGCGTCCGTACGGGAGTAGGGAGCAGGGTTATTAGACATAAGATATCTTGGCTTAATGCTGATAATCGTTAAAAAAATGATTGAAGCTTACTTATTACTTAATAACTGAAGTTCCATCGAAAGCATAGCATTAATGCATGGAAATTGGTATAATACTATCATGATTCTTCCATAAACTGAATGCTCAAAAGATAACAGTTCATTATTTCAAGCCTCTGAGTTTCCTAGGTCATGCTGTGCAAACAGCCAGAGCTTACTGATAACTGATAACTGATATTACTGATAACTGAAATAACGGAGAGGGGGGGATTCGAACCCCCGTATAAGTTACCCCATAACAGCATTTCCAGTGCTGCGGTAAAACTGAGCAAAAGCTTTGTCTTTAAAGGCTTTGAGAATCCTATTTTGTCTACGAAAGTGCTTTATTAAACCATTTTTTTAAACCACTTTAGTATAGGATTAGGACGCCAGTTCTTAAACTACTTAAATTAGGATGCTTTCAAAAAATAAAAAAGCTTTTACACACTTGGCAATTAATACCATGCAGACTAAAAGTGGGCCGATGTACCAAGCTAGACTCAGTGCTAAGTTTGGCCGGAAAACTATTGGCTTGGGCAGTGATTTGATTCAAACTTTGTATTTAGCACAAATCATAGATGACATGATTAAGGAATTCATTGCTAAAAATCAACCAGTAGATATTGGTATTATTAAGCGTGCAGTGAATGAAATAAAAAAATCTGGCATACAAAGTAAAGACGATGGGCTATTAAGAATAAAAGTTGTAGACAAGGATAATTTGACAGTCCTATGGAATAATTACGTTAGTTTTCATCAAAGCATAGGGGCTTGGGAAGATAGTTATTTTTTAACAACTATAAAAACAGTAGGAAATCTAATTGCTAAGTGCCCTTATCAAGAATTAGACAATAAACAAAAAATTACTGAGTGGATTTTCTCAGATCCTCAGCGATCGCGAAAAACTTCCAAAGATAGATTAAAAATTATAGTGGCCTGTATTGATTGGAACAGTCGCCAAGGTAATATTCCTAGACATTATGGTATAGAATACCGAGACCTACTCAACAGCATTAAATTGAACAAAAAATCAAATACTAAAAATGAAGATAGAGATATTGATATCTTTTCTGTAGATGAGGTTTACCAAATTTTAGAAGCCTTAAAACTGGACAAATTTGCTCGGTTTAAAGGAAGGCACTCCCAATATTACAAATACACTTATTTTCTGTGGCTTTCTGGATGTCGCCCCAGTGAGGCAATAGCTCTTAAGTGGAAAAACGTGGACTTAAGAAAAAAAATAATTGTATTCTCTGAAGGGGAAGTGTTAGTTAGTGGCAAGGTTATTAAAAAACAAGGAACAAAAACAAATGCTTATAGATATTTTCCTATTAACCTAGAACTTAATAACCTACTGGAAAGTATCCCCAAAAAAACAGGCTATGTTTTTGTAAATATAGGCGAAAGACCTATTAATCAACAAGCTTTTAGCCGTATCTGGAAGTATCTATTAGAGCGTCTAAATATTCGTCATAGGAAGTCTTATCAATTAAGACATACTATGATTTCATACCATTGTAATAATGATTTCCCTATACATAAACTTGCTGAAATTGTGGGTAATTCAGAGGAAATTATTAAAAACCACTATCTACATTTAGATATAAAAAAAATAGTTTTGCCTGAAATAATCAAGTAATAGTTAAACGTAAAAAAACACTTTTTTATTGAGATTTCAAATAGAGCCTAGAATACCTCTACCAATACAGGTACAAATTTATTACAAATTCTCTAAGTTTTGGAAAGCTTTTGCCCCCTGAAGTAGCAAAATTAGTTGGAATTCTTCAGCTACATACTGGAAGGGGGGATTTTTCCTTTTGATAGTCTGCTTTCGATAGTTTTATGACCTGATATTAGAAGCTTCCAAATAATGCTTTTGTCAGTTATGAATTGGGGAAGGCGAAGTTCAAATTGGCCTCTATAAAAATATTTGGCCATAGTTCCAATAATTTCTCTTCTGTTGGAGGTCATAATTGAGATTTGAATATAAATAAACAAACCGCTCTGGAAATTATACTAACAGTCGTCACACTAAGACCTATAATTCCATCTGGAAAAGATTTACAGCAACTGCTGACAGTCGAAAAACAACTGTGACAAATGATTGACAAGTAACAGTTGTTGATCAGCAATTCTGCTTACCAATATTAATAAAAAGGCCAAGGGGTCATTTCAGTTATCAGTTATCAGTTATCAGTTAGCCTCCTATCGGAGGAACTGCGTTTTTTCGTATAGGGAATGCTCCGCAAACATGTCGCGGAGCGTTAACGTTTGCGGAGCATTCCGGAACGGAAAGTTGTGCGGAACGCTAAACAGTACCTCTGCAATAAGGAGGCTTGACATAAAGAATATTCTCTTTATTTATCCCCTTAACAAGGGGAGGCTTTAGGCCACAATTTTTCGGTAAATAAAATGCTCTTTAGTCCACCCCAGAGTTATTCGATTTGGGGTAGAGCCAAGTTGGCCATACTCCCCGCCGTAAACGTTTGGGGATTTCTCACTATTAATCCTCATAGAAACTGTTGGATCTGGTACTAAGGTAACAGGTGATTTTTTGGTTGATTTATTAGACGATTTTGGGTATGTTGTCAAATAGTTTTAAGGAGTTCTCATGGGTTCTATATGTAGGGCTTGCAGATTATAGCTCATTTCTGCATACCTCTTTATTGCTGTAGTCTACCTTTGTGAAAACCGCTATAATTTTTCACACCCTAAAATTTGATTGCCCTAGAACAATAACAACTTTAATCGTTTGATTGATAATACCAGATTCATAGATAACAGTTAAAAACTCTTCTTGCTTAGATATTTACATAAGAACCTAAATTCTTATCCCACAGAATTTGTCCCATTTTGTCGTACTCTCGACGTATGGCTCGAATTAAGTGCCTCATTTCAATTACTCTATTATCATCATCTGCTGCTAAAAATGCTGCTGTCAGGGCAATATTGCGAATATTTGCTCCAGTAATCTCAAAATTTTGTGCCAGAAATTCTATATCTAGCTCGGGGCTACAAGGTGCATTTTTGGGAAATATCTTTTGCCAAATTAGGAGACGATGCTTGGCATCTGGTAAGGAAAACTCGATAATAAATCGGAGTCTTCTTTCAAAGGCTTCGTCCATATTACTACGAAGATTTGTAGTTAATATGGTAATGCCTTCATACTCTTCCATTTTTTGTAATAAATAGCTGACTTCAATATTGGCGTAGCGATCGCGAGCATCTTGGATTTCTGTACGTTTACCAAACAAGGCATCAGCTTCATCAAATAAGAGAATGGCATTTGAGTTGGTTGCTGCGGTAAATATTCGGTTGAGGTTTTTTTCTGTTTCGCCAATGTATTTACTAACTATTTGCGATAAATCTATTTTGTATAAGTCTAGTTGTAAGTTATGGGCAATGATTTCTGCTGCCATTGTTTTTCCTGTACCGGGAGTGCCACAAAATAGAACATTTAAACCTTTTCCTAATGATAATTTATCGGCAAAACCCCATTGATTATGTACTAAATTTTGATATTCTGCTTCTTTACAAATATTTTGTAGTTGTGTTAGTTGCTTGGGCTTTAATACTATATCATCCCAAGTATATTTGGGTTCAATTTTACGGGCTAGATTTGTTAAATCGTAACCTGATTGATGGCGGGCTGCACTACATAAGTTAATAAATGAGGGTGGGAATTTTTTGGTGGAAGTATTGTTTAAAGATTCATTTTTAGTTTCAGATATTTCTTGCCAACGTGTGGTATTATAGGCAGTGGCTACTGCATTAGCTATTTGGTCTGGGGTGAGACGAAAGCGATCGCTTAATATTTCTAATTCTTTCTCTTCAATACTAATTTCTAATTTGTTTAGATGATTTTGCCAATATTCTCGACGTTGACTGGATTCTGGAATTGTAAAAGTTATTGTAATTAATCCTTTTACTCCTGTGGTTGTGGGGAGCCAATTTTCGATTCCAGAGAGGATAGTAATACCTCTATTTTTTTCGATTTCTCTTAGGAAAGATTGATAGGGAATTTGATTTTCTGGGAGGTAGAGAATATCAATATTTTCCAGATATAATAATCGCTGAAAAAACCATGCTTCTCGCCATATTAATTGTAGGTTTTCTTGGAAGTTAGATTTATCTTCTAATAATTTGGCTAAATCAGCTATTAATAAAGGAATTTCTAGGGTTTGGGCGAGAAATTGGGCTGTGTTGCATTTACCTGTGCGATCGCTTCCTTGAAAATATAGCAGGAGGGGTTGTTGTTTCTGCCAATCTTCTTTGACTAAGTTTTGTAGTTTTTCTTGGATATTGGGATTGAGATATAAGATGTCAGTGGATATATTTGTTTCTCTTAATTGACAATAAGAAGTGAGTCGGGAATCTAATCCTGATTGATTTAATAGCAATCTTAAAACTTGCGGATTAATTATTAGATGTTGGGAAAGGAATGCTAATTCTGAGGATAGATATAGTAAACCATTAGAAATTAGGGGTGAATTGGTAGTAAAATGTTGACGTCGTGAGAGTTTTTCCAGAATATTAGAACAGTATAGGTTTAAGACTAAATCTACTGTGGGTTTTTTGTGGTTTGTTTCATCTTGAATATAAGCAAAAAGTCTTTCATATTCTCTATCTATTTCTGGTGCCAGGGTAACAGTTAAAATATCTAAGTCAAAAGGAGATAATTCAAAAGTATTTTGTAACCAAGAAATGAGGGAATTGGCAGGAATTTGACTAGGGGTTTCATCATCTGCTTTCTCTGTTTCGTGAAACCATGTTATGCCATATTTTTCCTCTGTTTCATGGTGTTTTTGCAGAGTAGAAATAAATTGAGTTATTCGTCGATCTAATTTTTGAATGAGAGGTAGTAACCCATTAATATCTGGGGTAATTTGTGTTTCTGAAGCGATGAATTTATTAAAAGTTTTTGTTTCTGTATTCTGAGTTTGTACATTAGCTTTTAATGGTTCTACCATAGGTTGTATCTTAGGTAATTGTAGAATGGATATCTTAAAATTTTATCGTAATATTATTCAGTCTTTTTTCGTAGTAGACTGACACACCTAAAAATGTAGGTTGGGTTGTAGCTTGCTTCCGCGTAGCGGTACGGAGTGAAACCCAACACAACTTTACTGTTTCATCTAAAATAGTGCATTAGGGAGTACGGTAGGGACTAAGCATCCTTAGTGCTTACGGGATAAAGATTGTTGTTGGGTTTCGTCCCTCAACCCAACCTACATCATATTGCAACATTTAAGATGAAACAGTCTAGTACTAGACTATTGTTTTACAATTAATATTATTTGTTCAGCTTTTGGAGAAAAAATTATTCCTACACAAGCACAACTCTTACAATGTTATATTCTATCTTGCTTGTTGGGTAACAAGATTTTATTTACCAATTAACTTGATAAGATTAGATGAGCGTAGTCAGAATATATTTATGTTAATTGGGGAAGATATTGAGATTGAAATTAAACCTAGTGGTGAATGGATAAAATGAATAAAAAACCTAATTTTCAAACTATGACTTATCAAGAGTTAAAAAGTTATGTTTTATCTCATAGAGATGATGATGAGGCTTTCTCTGCTTATGTTGATAAAGTAAATGAAAGGAAAGATAGAGTAATTTATCCACCTTTAAAATCATTAGAAGATATGGAAAAATATCCTGAATTTATTGAACAAATGCGCCAGGATTATAGGAATAATTTTCGGGAAAATAGATAAAATCCCGTTAAACAGTTGTCATTGCGACCGAAGGGAAGCAATCTCCCCAAACCCCTGAGATTCCTTCCTTCCAAGGAGTGTAAGTCGCAATGACAAATCCAGTGGCTAATTACCCGAATTCTATATGAGACCTTATTTCTTGGTCATAAATTGGTCTTTTCTGCATTTACTGTTTCAGGGATAGCATTCTCCTTCTCTGTTTCATTTTCTTTGGAAATCTCTTCTTCCAGAATTTGAATAGCTCCACTAATACGAAGTAAAGTATCCCGCAAATTAGCGACTTTAGCCTCATATTCTGCCATAACCTTCTGTCCTGATTCAAATTCGGCTTTCAGTTCTGCTAAACGTTTCTCTAATTTTTCTTTCATGTTCCTTTGACTTTCATATTGGTTGTTATAAATGTACCATTACCGAGGTATTCGAGGTTGGCATCGGGAATAGGGTTAGGCGATGAGGGTTGTTGTGCGGGAGCCAGCACTTTAAATTTAGCATTGAATAATGCTCCTTTGAGTAATACAGATTTACCCCCAGATTTAGTCTTTTTGGCTTTTTGATTGCCTGCCAAGGATTCTATGAAAATCATTCCTACCCCTGGAATAGTATGTTGAGCTGTCTTGTAAAGACAACCAGGAACAATCACATTTTTTTCATCCCCATCCACACAGACGAGTTTCTGGTTGATTTTACTCTTACCTGTGCCAATTAAATCTCCTGGACGTACATTGACAGTTGCTATGCCAAAGGTAGGGTTAAAGTTAGCTTTATCGCCTGTTATGAGAATGAAGTCTGCCATAGTTTAATATCGGCTAAAAAATATAGAGGACTTATAGAGAAACCGGGTTTATCAAGTAAATTTCGTGGTTTGAACAAATAATCAGGGCAATAAACCCCGTTTCTTGTTTGGGTACGTCCTGATCTAGAGGCACTTTGGGAGCTATGTGCGAGTTAGCATTCAGCTATTAGCCCTCAGCTATCAGCTTTTTATTAATGAAGCTAATAGCTCTCTGCTATTACTTTTGGTGTGTTATCAAAGCTTTATAGCGCTACGCATTAAGGTTAGGACATTTCTAAATCTTGAAATCCTTTAATAGTCTACTATTCCCTCTCTTGGTGCGCGTTCCCTCTCTTGGTCAGCATTCCCTCTCTTGGTGCGCGTTCCCTCTCTTGGTCAGCATTCCCTTGCGCCTGTCGGCGACGCGGGGTCTGACCGCTTGCGCCTGTCGGCGGCGCGGGGTCGCACCGCTTGCGCCTATCGGCGGCGCGGGGTCGCACCGCTATTCCCTATTCCCCATTCCCTAGCGCGTAGCGCTATATTAATTCAGAATTAAAGCTTACTAAAAAAAAATAGACTCCTTTAACCTTAAAGTCAATATTCATTTAAACTGCTTCCTTAAAGGCTGAGAGCTGATAGCTAATAGCTGAATACTTAGGGAAATTGAATCAAGTCATCGTCTCGAAATTGTCTACCTTCTTGATACTCATCTTTTTCTATTAGTTCTTCAAAATCATATTCCTTAATTCCTGTATTTGTTCTTTGAGAAGATTAATTTCGGCATCTTTTTCCTCTTTCAATTCTTTTAATCCTCCCACTGCTAAAACACCAAATTGAGACAATTTAAGTGTTAGTGTTGTTTCTTCACCTTCTTGAGCTTTCATTTCACCAACAATAGATGGAAATAAAGGCTGAACATCCTGTGCAATTAAACCTATTGTCTTCGTTTCAGCTTTGGTATTATCTTTCCAATCATAGTTTTTGACTTCCAATTTCATTAAACGACTTAATATATTCTCCTCTTTTTCGATATTTGTTTTTAAGCGGATGTCAGACGCAGAATCCCAGCCATCCCTACCAGTCCATTTTATTTCGCCAGTACCTTTCGTTACATTCACCATTTTAAAGTATAAATTCCCGCCATCCATAGACATTATTAATTCATTTTTTTCATTAAGTGTGGTATTTTTAAGTTTAAAAAGGTTTCCACTACCTTGTACTTCTAACTTCGCCCCTGGATCATTGGTTCCAATTCCCACGTTGCCATCTTTGATGACCATCTGTACTGTTCCGCCACCTGAATTTAGTTCGTTCTTTACATGACTACCACCTTTATACCAAGCAAAGTTTGTGGCAGTGCGGAAATATTGAGTGTTATCTTGTACCCCGATGCCATAACGATTGCCGAAATCATCACTCCACAAGGTAATCATCTCCCTTCGCGATATACCAAGAAAGCTAAGACTTCCTGAAACATCTAGGTCACTTGCTGAAAATTTCTGAGTGGTAGAACCCTCAATTGGTGCTTTAGTATTATCAGCATAGTCTTTGATTGCTTTTGAAGTTGCTATTGTCTCATGATTATCGTCACTAAGATTAACATCACTAGAAATTTTATTCACCGCTACTCCTGTTGCTAGCTTCAAATCTCCATTAATTTCTAACTTCGCCTCTGGATCTATCTTTCCAATTCCAACGTTTCCATTATTGGGCATCAAAGCAATATGATCATCGGCATCATTGCTAATACCAATCTCCAAAGTAGTCTTTTCTCCATTACTTTCTCGCCTGTAATAGCGTATCCACGCCGCGTCATCATCACCACTACCAGGATTTGCAGGAAATAAAATTCCATCAGTGTCAGTGCTACCAGCACTAGGTTGTATGATTCCATGGGTTACTCTTAAACCCTTGCCATTGACAATTTCCACATAGCTTTTGTCATATCCATTATTATCACCTGTGCCTGGTTGCAGGATAATGCCTGTTGCCCAATGTATTTTAAGCTGTTGATAAGTATTAGTCCATGCACCAGAGGTTCGATAAATTCCAAAATTGCTGTCGCTATGCCAATAAATTCCCGCTTCAGAATCTTCTTTAACATCATGTTCTCCATCATCATTATTTTTCCCCAAGGAAATCCTGTCTACGACTGATAGGTCACTTGCTGAAAATTCCTTAGTGGTAGAACCATTAAGTGCTGCAGCATAGTTTTTGATTGCTAGTGAAGTTGCTATTGTAGTCGTATCATCATTAGTAGCATCAGCAAGATTATCAGAAATTTTATTCACCGCTACTCCCTCTTGTAGCTCCAAATCTCCATTAATTTTTAACTTCGCCCCTGGCTCATTGGTTCCAATTCCCACATTGCCATTTGTATCTAAAGTGATGGAGGTATTGTTGGCTAAAGAATTCCCATCACGCCCAATCTTGAGTTTATCACTATCACTATTATCAATCCCCATCGCCCAGCCAGACCCACCAGATACATCCCAAGACACGAAAGGATCTCCTCCACTTGCTCCGGCAACTTGAAGGCTGAGAATAGCGTGTTCCTCATTACTGTCGGTTGGATTAAAAATATACAGGCCATTATTATTTGGTGCGGTTTGGTTTGTGGCCTGTACCTGTAGAGGAGCCTCTGGAGTTGTTGTCCCAATTCCCACATTGCCATTTGTATCTAAAGTGATGGAGGTATTGTTGGCTAAAGAATTCCCATCACGCCCAATCTTGAGTTTATCACTATCACTATTATCAATCCCCATTGCCCAGCCAGACTCACCAGATACATTCCAAGACACGAAAGGATTTCCTCCACTTGCCCCGGCAACTTGAAGGGTGAGAATAGCGTCTTCCCCTCCCACATTGCCATCAACTATTAAATTCCCATCAAGCTTTAAACTGCCTGTTAAAACGGCTAGGTTGGAGTTAGTATCTCCTCCAGAACGAAGAGTCAATGATTTACCATTAGAGTTGGGTAAAGATAATCCTGAATATTCCCGAATATCAGTATAAAGAGTAATATTACTTTCAAAACCAGAATCAGAAATGGTGATTTTTGCTAACTTTACACCTGTGTCTGGTGTTGTCTCAGCAAAAGTCAATTTTGGATTTTCTTTCCACCGTGTATGGTTATTTGCAACGTCATTTTGTTTTTCAATGCCTGGCTCTTCATCGTACTCAATATAAAGTTCCCCTTCGCTAAGATCCTCTTGGTTAAGATCCTCAAATTGATTAATTCTATCTTCTTTTAAAACAATCACATTTCCCTGATTATCTATCGCTGAACCAACTTTAATCAGCACAGATTTTTGATCTGCTTCAAGTGCAACTTCTAGTCCTTCAACTATTCCTGAAACATGAAGACTTTGGTTTTGGTAACGAAGGCGATCGCTTAAATATTTATGTTGTAATTGAAAGTCTTCTTCTAATAAATATTGCCCTGCAAAATAGTTTGGGTATTCGGTGGCAAAATTAGAAAAATCGGTTGTTTGAGCCATAGTTTTATCCTGATTATTTATAATGATTGAGTTTCTGTTCCTAAAATAGTAGGAATTGTTTCTCTTGTTATCTCTGTTCCGACTTCATTATTATAACAAATTTGTAGAATATTTGTGGTCAGAACTTCTTGCAAAATAAAGTCTTTTTGTAGTAATTGATGTGGCGATTCACCTTGATTAGTATCCCAGGATACTTCAACAGTTACTTTACCTACAATTTCAACATTGTTAAGATTTTTAAGAGTAACAGTTAATCCATCTATGGTTTCCATAAATTGATAGTTATAGAGAATTCGTTTAATTCTAATTTCATTATTTCCATTATTTCCGGTAGTAGTTTCTGGGGTAAATAAATGAAAGTCAGATACATCATCTTTGAAACGGACTGTAATTTTATGTAGAATATCTGAAGTAACTTGGTTTGGTTCAGTTACTTCTACAATTGCTGTTAGTTTTATTTTATCACTTGTAGCAGTAGTATCTAGGTCTAATTTTATATTTTCAGTAACTGTTAAAGGCTCAGAAACCTCCGGTCGTAACGTTAACCGCATGGTTGGCACAAGAATTTTCAGACTATAAAAAGTCTGTGCTGGTTTTTCTTTATCGATAATTGCCTTAGCAATTTTAGCCTCTTGCCAATATCTAATTGGGTTACGGTCATTTAAAGTTAATTGAACCTGAAAATAATGGGGAAAATGAGTAAAATTGTCAAAAATTTTAACATCTTCTCCTAAACCTGCTTTTTTCAAATAAAGCTTTAAAATATTAGTTAATCCATCTTTTGTTCCGCGCAACTTATACAATTGAAAAATTTCTGGAATAAAAGCTCTCTTAACGTTAATATCCCAATCATCCCGTAAACTTAAAGCTACCCAACCCGCTAACCAAGGTACAAATTCCTCTGGTGTTTTTTCAGGATCGAAATAGAGATGAATCCCACTTAGAATCTCCTCTAATCCTCGTACATTTTCACTTTCATCTGTAATAATTTCTCCCTCACTAGGGATTTTATCACCTCCACTAAGAATCTTTTCAAAAGCCAATAAAAAACGACCCAGGAAAACCTGTTCTTGGAGAATTGCAGGTAAATATTGTTGATAGGTACTAATTGATTTGTTTGCGTTCATTGTTAATCTAGACTAATACTATAAATCTATAAATGGATTATCTTCTACTGTAAATTTACTTACTAGCAACCGAACTAACTGATTATCAGCTAGGTAAACTTCCGATAGATCCTTATCCCCATTAATTACAATAGTTTTCACATAATCTACTCCTGCCAAATCATCTAGTAATTTATAGATTTCTGAGACATAAATACTCCTGCCAAAAGGCCATCCTTTACCCTCCCAATATTTACCAGAATTCAAAGGATCAAAAAATAGCTTCATTTCTGTCTTAGCCTTTTCGATTAAATCTTCTGCTTTGGCGTCATCTTTGAGAACTAATTCTGCATCTATGGATATAGATACATATTCAGGTTCTACAATATGCAGACGAGTAGTTAACAGTTTTCTGTCCTTAAGAAAGTTAAATAAATTGTCATAATTGTTCGGTTGATCATTTTCAGGCACAACTACTAAACTAATATGTCCTTCGTCAAAAGTATCAGCATCTCCCTCTTCTAAATTGCGTTGTGCTAAACCCTTAACCCGTTTAATTTCTAAGCCAGTATAATCTGTATATTTCTTCCAATCTTCCAGAACTAATTGCTCATAATCTTCAATAGTCACTGCCCGATAACGCTCGCGTAAATCCAATAAAGTCTCCTTAATTTCTAATTGCAAAGCTTTGTGTTTTTCTTGGGCAGAAACATTAGATAATTCCAATTTTTCTTCTTGTTTTCCTTTTAGTAAAGTAATAAAACTAGCATAATTTTCATCAGGAATTTGATTAACTTGATAGAGAGTCATTTCTGTTAACCATGCTAACAATTCAATTAGAATAATTCCTGTATCTGTGGGATTATGATCTGTCCATTCAGGATATTCAAGGGAAATCTGAGAAATTGCCTCTTCTACTAAGTCGGCATAAGTGCGATCGTCAAGATTTGGTAAAGGTAAAGTCATTTCAGTTATCAGTTATCAGTTATCAGTTATTAGTTATTAGTTATTACAGGACTTCAGTACCGACTGCTAAAGCATTTGGATTGAAATACTTAAGTTTGATTTCCCACACTCCCCACACTCCCCACACTTCCCACACTTCCCACACCTCCCACACCTCCCACACTCCTCATCATCTCCTTATTGAGCTAACATTAACGGTATGATTGCCAGAAAAAATTAAAGTATCAGCACTAAGGGAAGCATCTTCTGAAACTTCACTAAGGGAAGCATCTTCTAAAACTTCATTTATTGTCAGAGAATCAACATGATCTACTTCAGGAATACTTTGAACAATAGCGTAAAAGTCTGATTTTTTTGGGTAACGGCCAAATTGCCATCCCTTGCCACTGCCACCCGTTAAGGGGTGAAGAAAAGCTTCTAACCGCTGTTTAACAGTATCTCTCACCAGATCTACCCCTTCCAAGGAAACAGGAGTTATGGTGACAGTAACACTGATTTCTTGCCATTTTGGACCTAAAACAATAATATTTGTAGTTTCTTCACAACGGGAACGAATATAACTGGCAACTTGTTCTAATAACCCTAAACTAGGAATAGGTTGCCGCGCCACACTATCAGGCAAAATAATCAGTTTAACTTTACCCGCACGATATTTAATTTCCTCCATCGTTTCCTTAAGGTTATCCTTTTCCCTCTGTGAGATATCCGATTTTTGATCGAGAGCCTCTTCAAATGAGAGATCGGGTTGATCCGGATCTAGCCAAAAATTTTGCTCTAATGGATTAAAGTTCGTTATCAAATCTGGGGTGACAACTTTAACTCTAGCAACATCAGTGGAAGCTTCATAAGCTAAATCTGCCATATCCTCTGCGGTAACAGCTCGATCTCGGTGATGGAGTTGCTTGGGAACTCTTTCTTTGAGACGATCTAAGGTTTCTTGTTGGGCACCTCCTGTTGAGGGTTCCAGATTGATTCCCCGATCAATGTAGGGAATAGTGGTTTTTAGCTGACTAATGGTTTCCGCAGCAATGTTTCCTTGTTCACCTCCTCCCGTTCTATACAAAGAAAGTCGAATATTATTACGCCCCCGAGGCGGAATCATTCCCGCTATTCCATCCCCAAACTTAATTTCTCCTGTTTGTCTGTCTAAAGTATAGTGGCGATCGCTCGCCCCAGAACTATAAAAATCACCTACTTCTTCCCATGTTACCCATACTTCTTCAATTTCTTCTGTATCATTTTGAATCACTGTGAGTCGATCGGATTCTAATTCGGCAGGAATTTGTCCTTCTTCAACTTCTAATTGTTGTCCCTGTAAAATCGGACTATTATTGGCAACAAAAACTTGATTAGGATCGGCATTACTTGAACCTAAAATTTCTTCTCTAATAGTATTTGCTTGAACTGCCCAAATAGTATTTGTTAATAGGCGACGCAAACGAGGTTTAGCAATAAAATTACCCCCTTGCCAACGAACTCGTAACCAATATAGTTCTTGACCAAAGTTTTCTATTTTACTCAAATCTGCAGGAGCAATAAATTGAATTAAACCCCGTTGAGAAAAACTTTTAGTTTCATCTTTTAGGTCTAATATTTGCCATCCCAGATCGCTAGAATATTCCGCTATTAATTCTGGTTGTGTTGAGTAAATAACTCGACTGCCTTGAATATAATTTTCTTGCAGATTTTCCTTGACAGTAACAGTAATTTCTGTCTTATTATTATCAATATTGATAATAGCAATATTGCTAATGGTATAGCTACTGTATTCCTTTGATTTTGATTTTTTAATTTCAATAATATCCCCTTCTTCCCAACCAGTTACATCATCTAATTTTAAGATTTTTTGTTGGGCATTTGCCCCTTGTGTGAGAAATGTTTCTGTTGTTATATCTTTGGATAATTCTTCGGTTGATGGGGGTTCAACCTGAGCGTAGAGAGTAACGGTTTTATTCCCAAAAGATTGATCGAATCCTAGATAAAGGGTAGAGTCTGTATCTAATGTGGGAGTGAAAGGTCGGAAATCATCGTTAGGATAAGAATAGATAAAATCGTTATTAGCCAAATAAACAGCTTCTTCAGGTAGGGTAAATTCATAGCTTAACGTTAAGGATTGAATTAGAGGAGGATCGTAAGTTGGGGGAATTGTTTCGGTAATAATTAACTTACGCATAATCCGAGTTCCCACAGTCAAATTATCATTAATAATCCCTTTCTTTAGTATCAGTTTATTCTCATCTGGACGGATTTCTTCAATTATATTTTCTTCTGGAAATCCTCCCGTACTTGGCAGAATACGAATTGGTTCTTCTGCTTGGAATAAATCCAAATTATCAACTTCTATTTCTTTTATTTCTTCTGTTGCTTCTTTGTTTATTTCCTTTGTCAAGATTGCTAAATCATCATAAATAGGATATTTACGCTCGGAAGCTATTTTTCCATAATGACCTTTTTTAATCCGCGCCCGAATCCAATACCGAGTTTCTCCATTGACAGTGCTAGGTAATGGTTTTTCAGTCAGGTTTAATTTATATCTTAGTTTTTCTATTTGATCGTCGATCGGAAAATTAAAATTAGGTGTTAAACTATTGTCTTTTGTTTCTGGAGCTGTTGATTCTATTGTATAAACTTCCAGATAAATTTCTTTCCATTCTTCTCCATCACCAATTTCCCAAACAATATTTAGATCAGAAGAAGGACTAATTGATTGACAGATTAAACCTAAAGTGATGGTAGTATCAGTATCAGGTTTAATATATGACTCGTCTAAAGCAATATAAAAAGTATCATTAAATGCTGGCTGTTCCCCAAAAGGATAAAAATCTTTAGTGAGGTCTAAAGGACTAGAATTAAATAAACAAACATCTGGAACTAAATCTGATTTACTAATACTTATTTCCCCTGTAATATCTGTTATTTTAGGTGGATTTTCCAATACATTTGTTACCTCAGCTTTTAACCATTTATCTGTTTTACCATCAATTTCAGAAGCAGTCGGAATTGGCAAATTAGTAAAAGTAAAAGTCAACTTATCCCCATTAGTTGTACTGGTAGGAATTTCTTCTTGCCATTGGGAACCATCCCAATAAAACCAATTAAGTCGATCGCTTGAAAATTGATCGGTATTACCATCAGTATTATCAGTAGTAATAATTAGGTTGAGGTTTTCTAATTCTGGTAAATTAAAAATTTCTGGACAAGTTAAATAAAGAGAATGTTCAATGGAGCGATCGCCGGTAAAAACTAAAAAAGCTTCATCTTTTTGTCCAGTTGCTTCTAAAGAGCGATCGCTATATTTATCTTGACTAGGTTCCCGTACAAATACCGCTTTTAATTGGGCGGTTGTCACCACCAGTTCCCGATCTGTTTCAAACACTATTTCCTCATCTGAACCCTCTGCTGGTAGTGCAGAAACTTGGGTATAAGCAGGAACTAAACCATCCACAGGACTCCCTTCAGCTAAATAGAAAGTTAAAGGTACTTTCGCTGGTTGGGGTGGCATAAGTTTTCCCCCAATTAAATCCAGGAAAGCCAAGAAATTTTTCTCAGGGACTTGGTTGAGGCGATCGCTAACCGATTTTACCATCGTAGCAAAGATGCGAATTAATGCCTCTCCTGCATCTATTTGTCCATTATTTCGCTTCCATCCTCGGATTTTGAAACTCTTTAATTGATTCTTATTCGCATACTTAACTAAATTTTGAGCCAGATTTTCATCAATAAATTTTCCATCCTCCGCATCTATTCCTAGTTCCTCATCTGTTATATTTTCACCTAAAAATCCTCCAATTAGTAATGCTTCTTCTGCTCCTACTTCTTGATTTGTAATGTTCTCAGCAAAACCTTCTATCTGCTTAACAATACCCTCATAGGTGCGCTGGTCAATATTGGGAGGTGAATAAACCATAATAAACTATTGTAAATAAAAAGGATAAACTAAGTTAAAAATATTATTCGTGGTTCGGATTTGATAATTTACCTGAATTAAAATTACATTTGGTTGACTAGAATCAGGAATTGTATCCACATCTAAAACATCAATCCGAGGTTCCCATTTAATTAAAGCACTACGAACATCACTAACAATTTGACCCACCGTTCCTGAGCTATTCGGAGAAAAGACTTTATCGTGAATCTCACAGCCAAAATCAGGACGCATTACCCGTTCTCCCTTCGCCGTACTCAAAATCATCCCAATAGATTGTCGCACAGCATCTTCATATTTAGCAACCATTATTTGACCATTTTCATCTGGTTTCACAGGTGAAGTCCATCCCACCCCTAAAAAATCAATATCCATTACATCACCTCCAATGAACTATCATTAATTTTCACTCCAGCAGAACATTTAATTCCTAAACCAGATGCTGCTTCTAATTCATATTTAGACTTAGCTTTAATCGTACAATTTGCCCCCGCTTCTAACTCATAATTTTTGTTGACTTTTATAGATAAATTGTTACATTCAATCGAAACATCATCATCACTACTTTTCAAGATGATTTTACCTTTAGTTTCAATAGTCAAATCTTTTTCAACTTTAATATTCATATTATTTTCTTTAGAATCAATTAAAATTTGATTTTGACCCGTTTTATCCTGAATAATAATTTGTTCTTCTCCTTCTGTATCATCTAAAATAATCTGATGACCGCTACGGGATTTAATCATTCTTTGATTATTTTTACCATCATCATTTTGAGCAGGAGGTTTATCTTTTCCATTCCACAAAGCACCTAAAATATAAGGAACATTCATATCACCTTGTCCAAAAGCAACTAATACTTCATCATCAACTTCCGGCAAAAAATAAATACCTCTGTCATTTCCAGCCATAGGAGTTAAAATTCTAGCCCAGTAACTTTCTTCATCTTCAGAAAGCCAAGGAAATTTTACTTTAATCCTGCCTAAACCTTCTGGATCTTTATTGTTAGTAACTATGCCGATTGTTACCCCATTAAAAATATTATTTTTGTCATTATTGAGTAATAAATCGTATCCATTCATTTAGTCTTCCTCCTTATAGTAAAAATTGCTATAAGTAGGTAGGCGCGAATAAACCTCACTATGTAACGAAATGTTGATGTAGTCCAAACCCTTAAAATTGCTTCCTTCCACTTCGTTCCAGTCCCAATGACGTACTTGTAAATTTTCCTACCGACCTACTTAGTAAGAGTATTATAGTGGATAAATCCAGAGAATTAAGCAATAGCAAAACCTGTTTCTTCTCGAATTTGTGGATCGTAAAATGCTAAGACAATTTTATCTTTAGTAATACCAGCATCTAATAAATCTCTAGCAATACCTTCTTCTGTCCCATCTCGTTGAATCCAAATTTTATCATCCAAAATATCCACATGAATTAAACAACCATGAACTCTTTTTGTTGCTGAATATTTAGAATTTATTTTTTCCCTACCCACAATCATTAATAAATAACGATCTTGTTTTGTGTCAAAAACTGTTTCTAATTTAATATTTTCATCAGCATAAGGAATTTTTGTGTGAGATAAAATAATTTTTTGGATAATTTCACGGTAGTTATTTATTCTATCCATTCGATGATTTCCTCCAAATTAATATCAAAAATCAGTAATAATAATTGATAATCTTCTGTAATTATTTTGCCTAAACCATCTTCAAAAATGTCCGTATAAACAATACTAGGTATTGCTAAATAAAGTTTTCTATCTGGTTCAGTTCTGCTAATAACAGAACGATATAACAAATATTGTCCTAATGCGTTTTCTAAAGCATTAACTTCTGACATAGCAGCAAAAGTTTTAATTTCTACTGCAATTTTGTTTTGATTTTTTTTTGCTATTAATAATTTTTCTGCTCCTAAATCTACATACATATCTTTACTCCCCCATCTTAACCTAAGAGGGTCATGGGTTATTGTCCAACTATCTTTTATGAGGGCATTCTTACAATTATCATGGTATCTATCTTTTGTTGGCATTATTTTTGATTTAATGATTATCCAAGAATAGCGATCGCATTATTGTAATTCGTTTAATTTACCCAGAAAAATCGCCTCAATTTCTTCTCTAAGCTGTTAGAAGATCGCTATCCATTGTATCTTCATCCAAATACAGACGAATTTGAGTCATTCTTAGGTTTAGGTTTGTTGATAATGTTGTTTAGCGAGTTCTTCATAAGCAATTTGTTCGGCAGCTATATCTTCGTCTATTTCAAGACGATTAGCATGATAGTAGGTTAAAGCTGCATAAATTTGTGTAATTGTTAGCTGATTTAATCGTCTAGCTATTTCTTCAGCGTTATTACCTTGATTATATAAACCAGCAATTCTTCTAACAGATGTTCTTGTTCCTGTAATAACGGGACGATTACTATGGGGATCTGTTGTAATTAGTTGGCCAATATCAGTAAGGGTTGTCATTTCAGTTATTAGTTATTAGTTATTAAGTTAACAGTTTCCCTATTTATATTCTGTTAATTCAGAACCTCACAGATTAGAGAACTGCTATATTTTCTAATTTTGTCATTACAAAAATATACAAACTAAGGTACATTTATCAACGACTTTTGCTGATATGATTTTAAGATTAAGCTTATGATTATTTCAATGGAGGTAATTTGCTAAAGCTTTAATTATTTTTTCCGGGAAGTCAATCGAATCAGCTTTTATTTTGGACATTATACTACGAAAATTAATGTCCCATATTTACATAGAATATGCTGTAGGATAGGCATATATGCCATACCACCTCCCATAATAAAACCTAAAAATTCATTAAAACAACACCTGAAAAGAAAAATTTATGTATACTTACGCGAATAAAACCCAGGAAAATAAAACAAAATCGGTGGCTAATCAGGTTGCGAATAATAACAGTAGTGCTACTTCTACTTTTCAGTTTGTAGATAATCGACAATCAGCTATTCAAATGCGTAAAATACAAGGGATGGTAAACAATAGCCCCCAAGGGAAACAAGCTGCACAATTGATGGCTGATAATTATTCTTCGCAACAGCAGCCAATTCAGAGACAAGAAAATAAGACTGGCTTGCCTGACAATCTAAAATCAGGAGTTGAGAATCTCTCTGGTTATTCAATGGATGATGTGAAAGTGCATTACAATTCTGATAAACCAGCTCAAGTACAGGCTCATGCTTATACACAAGGAACAAATATCCATGTTGCTCCAGGGCAAGAAAAACATCTGCCTCATGAGGCATGGCACGTGGTGCAGCAGATGCAGGGGAGAGTGAAGGCAACGATGCAGGCTAAAGGTGTGGCGATTAATGATGACCGCGCCTTGGAACGGGAGGCAGACCTGATGGGGGTAAAAGCGGCCTCTGCAAAAAGACCTGACCAAAATTGGTCCCAACAATTACAGATTATGATGGCCAATCGTCCTGGACTCATTGCGCAACGAAACCCGAAAGATATTGTCCATGGAGGTGCAGTGGGCAATCGACCAATTATTCAAAGAAATGGAGTGGATGCACTAAAATATGGAGCAAAAGGGCTTATTGGTGGAGGAGGAGTAGGCGCAGGTATAGGAGCTATAGTTGGATATGTAGTCCCTGGGGTAGAGACAGGTTTGGGAGCTAGGGTAGGTGCAGTAATTGGTGGTCTTATTGGGGTGGCTGTTGGTGTTGGGGGGGCTGTTGGTGCGGTAAACGGATCGATAACTACCCATGAACCGAGAAGTGCTTATACCAATGAAAAATTTAATGATCCTATCTACGCAGGGAAAAGGCAGGATGTAGCTTCAGATCTTGATCTGGATAATTATCATACGCTAGATAATGCTGGAAAAATTAATAAACTATTCAACAAGTTCAAGGTCCGTTCATTTAGATACTCAATGGCTGCGGGTGGCTTTGATCGTTATGCTGCTGGCAATGGAGACTGTAAAACTCTTACAAACGCTTTTATTACAATTGCAAAGGAGGAATTTGGAATTGATGTTACACTAGGCAAGCATGACCATAGATTTCTTACAGCTGGTGGAGCGACGATTGACTCACAAGCAACGGGAAATTGTGATAATGCTAAACACTGGTTTTTTACAAATCACTACTGGGCGAATTATGATGGAGTAAGTTATGACTTGTTGTTTGGCAAGACAGGAGTTAATGAAGAAGCTTTTGACGATTCTGTCACTAGAGGAAAATTGACAACTACAGCAGGTAATAAAACAGATGATAATATTGAGTATTGGGTTACACGCAGTAAAACAATTGTTTGGGAGAATATTCCATATGCGGTTGGTCCTAATCCAAACAAATACAAATCTGATAATACACCTACGCGTGATGCTCTCCTTGCTGCTGGCTATCAAGCACCGAAGTCGCAATGACTTTATAGTTAGTGTTTATCCGAACATAATATAACTTCTCCAAGCTAGTATCTTCTTTCTGAGAAATCACCTTAGCCGTTTGAACTATACTCGCTACTTTTTACTTATTCCTCATTCTTCATGAATCCAACTCAACTCAATAATAACGCAGATTGCATAGAGCGCGAACTCACTTGGTTCAGCCAAATCTTAGAACATCGGTTTCAACTTCGTGCCGATGGAAAAAATGCGGAAAGCGATGTGTTCGCCTTAATTCCACCGCCAGTATTACCACAGACGGATGTGCCCTACGCCGAACTTGTCCACAAATTCAACCTGCAACCTGCCGAACGTCTGCTGCTGATTCTCTGCTTGATTCCCCATATCAAACCCAATCTACTTGATATGTTTTTGATTCGTAATCAATCCCTCGATCGCGGATATACGGAATTTGGCGGACTGATGGGCAACTCCCACGGTGGCTTTTTGCCAACTTGTGAGACTGCAATGTTTTTATTGGCGGATGACAACCTCTCTGCCAGACTTGATTACGATTCCATCTTCAGAAGCGATCGCCTCTTATTTGCCGAGGGAATTCTCTATATGGAACATACTCACCTCAACGAGCCACAACTATCGGCAGCACTCCATCTCAGTCCTGAGTATCGGGAACTAATAATCACAGGACAATCCTATACACCGCCTTTGAGCTATATGTTCCCCGCACAGCGCATCACAACCGACTTAGAATGGGATAACCTGGTACTTGCTCCGACTACACAACAACAAATTGAGGATATCCTCACCTGGGTTGAAAACAAGGACGTACTGATGGACAAATGGCAATTGAAGCAGCGACTCAAACCAGGTTTTCGTAGCCTTTTTTATGGTCCCCCCGGAACCGGAAAAACAATGACTGCTTGTTTGCTGGGGAAAAAATCTGGTTTTCCGGTATTTCGCATCGATCTTTCCAGAGTTCTATCCAAGTTCATCGGGGAAACGGAAAAGAATCTAGCCAGACTCTTCGATAGAGCTAATCAGCAAGATTGGATTCTGTTTTTTGATGAAGCAGACTCCCTATTTGGCAAACGTGTTGAAACCCAAAATTCCAACGATCGTGCCGCCAACCAAGAAGTCTCATATCTGTTACAGCGGATTGAAGACTATTCTGGTTTAGCAATTCTAGCAACCAATTTACGCTCTCAATTAGACGAAGCTTTTGCACGGCGATTTCAGTCGATGATTTTTTTTCCGATGCCAAATGCGGAACAACGTTTGCAGTTATGGCAGGATAATTTTCTGAACAAGCCATTTGATGTTGCCCAGGAGGTGGATTTTGAAAAGTTGGCCAATGAGCATGAGCTGACTGGCGGTGGCATTATTAACGTTCTGCACTACGCCTGTATCAAAGCAGTTAACCGTACACCACCCAAAATCTACGAGAGGGATTTGCTGGAAGGAATTAGCCGTGAGTTGCAAAAAGAGAACAGGCATGATATTAAAGCAAATAGGGGTTATGGGGAAAACTTTGGTATTAGCAGGAAGTTGAGTAGCATTCCTGGTAATATCATGTCCGGTTGAATAGTTGTAGAGGGAGGAGACAGGAGACAGGAGACAGGAGTCAGGAGGGAAGAGAGGAGAGGAGACAGGAGACAGGAGACAGGAGTCAGGAGTTAGGAGTCAGGAGTTAGGGACGTTTCACTGCGTGAAATGAAACGCATTTTTGTTATGCCACGTCCGTACGGAGTTAGGAGTAAGAAAGGATTTGAATAGCATAAATTTTTAAATTCGTATTCAATAGAACGTTTGTAAGTTGAGGAAGTAATTTTGCCATTACTGTATAACCGGATTTTATATAATAGAACATAGAATTAGCGATCGAAAAGATACTCTAAATTACCGAAAAATTAAGGTATAAAGCCTCTCCATTCATGGAGAAATAAAGAAAAAAAATCCTTGAGCGCCAATCCTCTTTTTTATAAGAAGAGGTAATTCTAAATTCTAAATTCTAAATTCTAAATTCTTGAAGATATCCGCTAACTACTCTAACAATCTCAACACCATTTTCTATTAAACGATAGAGAATAATATAATTATCAAGAGGAATACCTCTTAATGAAGGTTCAATATCTTGATAACTTCTGCCCATACTTGGAAATTGTAATAATTTTTCGCATTTGTTCTCAAAAGCAATAACAAATCTTTCGCCAGCTTCTACATTCTGACTAGCGAAATAATCAAAAATTTCATCCAAATCTTGACCAAAAAAGAAGTCTTAAGCCTCCCCTTTCAAAGGGATGAAAACAATCAAATTCAGTATTTCAATCCGGATGCTTCAGCCAGAGATACTGATAACTGATAACTGTTAACGCAGTTCCTCCGATAGGAGGCTAACTGATAACTGAAATGACTTGCTTCTGGGGAAATTAAACAAATTCTCATTATTTGTTTTCTTTAGCTTGGTGAACTTTTTCTTTGAGTTTATTAATAACAGTTTGTGCTTCAATTCCTTCACCTCTGTCTAGTTGTGCCAAACCTACAGCTACTTTTTTTCGAGTATCTTCCACCCACTGTTGATAATGTTTATCTCTTTCATCTAACAATTGTAAGGCTTCAGCAATAACTTCATCAACAGTTGTATATTTACCACTATTTACTTTAGCTAGAATTAATTTTTCTTGTTCTGGCTTTAAAACAATATCCATCAGTTTCGGTTTAATTTACAAGTTTATATACACAACACCAAAATTAATTAACGTTTGATCGAGGCAGTGCGTTAATGATAATGTAGCGCACTCTACAAGATTGGCTCAAAAAGACTTTTTCCGCAAATCCTACTTATAGATACAGCTATTAACTTTTGACTTCTGACTTCTGACTTCTAACTTGGTTAAAGTGTAGGTTGGGTTGAGGGACGTTAGCGCTAGCTTATCCGTAGGATAAACCCAACAATAGTAAGCTTGTGTTGGGTTTCACTCCGTTCAACAAGGGCCTACATTTTTAGGCGTGTCAGTCTACTACTTATAGATACAGCTATTAACTTTTGACTTCTGACTTCTGACTTCTGACTTCATTAAGTCGCATTTCTCCTAACAGTAAAAGAAGTTTGATAACCCTGAGATTCTGAATAAGAATGTTCTACAGTCATCAGATAATAAAGACCGCCAAATTTATTACCAACCCCAGCAATTTCTATCACTTTACCAGCCCGTAAACTTGGATAACCTTGGCAAGTTCCCTCCCCAGTAATATAGTTAAGCAAGCCATCTTTAAACTGTCCTAAAGACATATTTTCAGCTTCCGCCTTACTTGATGCAGCTTGATTAACAATTATATCACTAGATAAACCAAAAGCTTTTTGAACTTCCTTTGCACCGGAAGTTGAACCTCCCATTATACTACCTTCTTTACCCGCCCCCGCTTTCCCTAAAACCATTGCTTTATCTTTGGGAATCCATCCTTGTACCTGCACTTGATAAACTTGATTCATGGTACTTAAACGAGGTTGAAAATCTTGTAAATCATCCCCATAAGTTATAGTAAAAAGTTTTTGTTCCTCATTGTCAGGGGGACGAAAATATAAAGTTTTATTATCAACAACTACTTCATAACCAAGACGTTCTGCTCGCTCTTGTAAAAATTCCCAATCAGTTTGATTTTTTTGTAAAACATATTCTAATTTAATCTTAGTATCTTCTACTTTTGCAGTAAGTCCTTTCGCTTTAGCAATTTGACTAACAATATCACTATCTTTCATTTGAGTAAAAGATTTTGTCTGACGGCCCCGCAACAAACGGTGACGTAAATCATGCCCTCGAATTACTAATATAGGAGTAGTATCTTGGGAAAATTCCGGTTCAAGTCCAGTAATTTCCCCCACCATAACAGTTTCGATATTATTGTTATATCCTATCTGAATTTCAACACTATCTCCTAACTCAAAAACCGTTTCATCTATCCAAGTAAATTCTTGCTTTTCTAGGTCCCAAATAACAAATTTTAATTCAAACATACTAGGTGCTTCTAAATCTTCGGACACCTTTACTGAGACAAAATCTGCTTCTAATTCTGGGGAAATAGCCTTCTCTTGAACTAAAATTTTAATATTAGGATTAAGTAATTCTTCACCACTAGGTTTTTTAGGCATTTTTTATTTCCACTGAATAATATTAATTAAAGCTTGTAGTAGGGCTTTAGCCAGAACTACAGAAGGGCTAAAGCTCTACTACAAACAAAAACTTTAGCTATTAACTGACGGCTGAATGTTTACCAAAATAATTGGGTTATTAGCCCCGACTTTTAAGGCTAAATGTTTTTGGAGAATTGCTCTAATTCCTGTTACTAAAAAAACTGTCTTGAGTGTGTCTTACATTCTGTTCGCGAAGCGTTTCCGCAGGAAACGGGGACCTCAGAATTACACACTCGCTTCTGACTTCCCCTCCTGGGAGGGGTTGGGGTGGGTTGACTTCTGACTTCGTTAAAGAGGTGGAATAGTTAACACTGTTCCTGGTGTTAATTTTCTGGGATTAATTAAACGATTTTCCTCAGCAATAATACGCCATAAATAAGGATCTCCAAATTCCTCAGTAGCAATACTACTCAAAGTTTCTCCCCTTTTTACAATTCTTACCGGATCATCTATCGGATTTTCAATTTTTTTCTGTGTTTCGGGTTCTTTCCACTCCTTAAAAGTACAATCTAAGGTTGCTCTTACAGGTGTTCCATCTTCGAGAAAATGGGTTAACTTTTTAGTTACCGTTTCCAAAAAACAATCAGCTAAAATAACACTATCTTTACCAGAAATAGTCCCCCATATTAGTTGACAACGAGGAGGTCTTTTTTTATCTGTCCCAATCCGAGGTTGAGTTAAACTTACAATCTGTTTGGTGTATGTCTGCACATTTTCTGGTGGATATTGATTGAGAGTAGTATCAAAGAATAAATTCAGACTTAAAGTAGCAGATTCTTCTGTAGCTAAAAGTCCATAGTCTCCCATTTTTCCACCAGGTATAGTCATGGTAATTTCACTGGGATTAAAAAGAACTTTAATTTGGTCTTTAAAGTCTCCAGGGTTACTTTTTTCAGCTTTAATAGTTAATTTTTCTAGAGTCATCTACTTTTACCTCTACGTTCACTTTCTATTACTAAACGTCGCATTAATTTCCGTTCAACTTTATTGGCTATAGCATCTATATCAATCTTTGAATTTGATTGATTTGCCATAGTCGAAACAGAAGTTTCTGTTGGTGGTGAAGGATTAGCATAAATTTTTGGGGATGAGGAAGAATTGGTATTTGCTCCTATTGGATTTTGGTTTGATATGTTTGGTTGTTGATTAATACTGTTTGATAATTGTGTATTTTTTGAATTATATAAAGGCAGAGGTTGAGATTTGAATTTGGAATTAATTGGAGAAGTAACAGGGGTGGTCAGAGGATAAATATTTTGATTGGTATTATTTGGTTTAGTTTGTGAGTTAGAAATATTAAAAGATTGATTTTGATAATTTAGTTCATCTCTGGCAAATGATTTTTCATTCTCAGCAAAATTCACTTGAGAGGTTAAAGGTTGAGTAGTGACGATGGGCAATTTATTTGAGGATATTTGAGATTCTAAATTCTTTTGTTTGATTGTATTTATTTTAGTTGAATAATTATTATCTTGTTGAGGTTGTTTGATTGGCACTAGAGTATTTAAAGGATTAACTAAAGTAAGAGATGAGGGTGATAAAGAAGAATTTTGCTGCTTTGCTTTAATGATGGGAAGTGGTTGTTCAGAAATACTTGTAAATTCTTGTCGTAACGGCATTTCTGAAGTATTAGCTAGTTTCTCAGAAATCGGTTGTGGTGAAACTGCTGGTATTTCTGATGGGGAAATAGAGGTTTGATTAATTATTTTTGTCTCTTGTTGACTCGAAGTTGATGAAATATTTGGATTTAATTCGGAACTATTTGATGAGTCAATAAATTTTCCTTGTAACGGCATTTCTGAAGTCTTAGCTAATTCCTCAGAAATTGGTCGTGGTGAAACTAATGGAATCTCTGATGAGGAAATAGACCTTTGATTAATTATTTTTGTCTCTTGTTGACTCGAAGTTGATGAAATGTTGGGATTTAATTCGGAAGTATTTGATGAGTCGATAAATTTTCCTTGTAACGGCATTTCTGAAGTCTTAGCTAATTCCTCAGAAATCGGTTGTGGTGAAACGAATGGAATCTCTGATGGAGAAGTAGACCTTTGATTAATTTCAGTTTCTAAGGAAAAAGAGGGAGTTATTTCATCCGCAAAATTAGGACTTGATAAATCTGTTAAATTTTGAACAACTATAGTCTTATTATCTTTTTGAACTGGTTTGACTTGAGAAGAATCTTCTTTTCGCTGGATAATAGGAACTAAAGGCTGATTTTTAGATTTATTAGACACCTGAACATTATCTTTTCCAGTCCCAATTTCCTGTTCCCTTGGTAATGGAACAGGTTGTGCATAAACAATAGGAACAGCATCATACGATAGGGTATTAGTATTATTACCCCAACGTCCCATTTGTTCACTCAGGAGAGGTACGCGATTTAAAAAGCGATCGTTACGATTTATTATCCCCCGACTCATGGCCATTTTAATCATTCCTGGTTGATGTAAGGGACGAGTGAGTCTATTTACCAACCTATTATTGAGAGAATCTTGCCAATTTGATGAAACATTTGTCATAATTTATCACCCAGAAAATCTACGCAACTTAGAAATTCCTTGATGTACCAGTTCAATTCTTTCCACAGCAATTTCATCGCTACTCGCGTTAAATTGTGGTCCTTCCCACTTCACAGGATATGCCTTTTTCACCGTCCACCACATCACCGGAATTTGCTGACTATTAAGCAACTGAATAGTACCATTTAATTGTTGAATCAACCCTTGAGTTGTTGCTTGATACCAGGTATAAAACAAATCAGTATTAACTAATCCCCGACTTAAAACCAAATTCGGATAAGTAGTATGTTTAGGAAATTTGTGTACAAAACCATTTAATCCTCCTTCCTCATAAGATTCCAATTCAATTTCACTACTTAAACCACTAACTTCACTAAACCCACCAACAACAACTCCACCAATTTCTACGGCAAAATTATAACTCATGTAGGGGTCGTGTCCTACTAAACTGGCAGCAGAACCTGCAAGTAAAGCTGCTTTCAGTCCCAGAAATATTGGATTCATCCGTTCCTCCTTCGTTAATAAATAATGAATAATGAAAACTATCTCTTATTAGGGTTTGCTGAATAAATATTTTGGTAAAAGTAAGAGTAGGAGTCAGAATTCAGAATTCAGGGGAATTATAAATGTCCAAACCTTTATCTGTAAAGATTTTGAGAATTAATCAGCAAGTCCTAATTATCAATTATTAATTATTAATTATTAATTATTAATTATCCATTATTATCGTTTAGTCGCTGATTAATTTGTGCTACCTGTCCTACCCACTGCTGACGTTCTCGGTGTTCCATTGTCATAATATGTTCATAAGACCAATGAAAATGATATGCCAGATAAGCTACCTCCTCCATGAGTCTTTCTAGGGGGTAGCTAACTACTCCCCCATAGGAGTAGTTTCCACCTCAAACTCACCACCACAATGAGGACAAGCTACCCGGAGGCGACTATGACCATTTTGGTTAATTCTTTGATAAAAATCTTGCAAGTAAACAAAATCTCCCGAAAATAAACCCTCAATTACCTTAGTATTAATTTGCTCTATTGTTCCTAGTCGAACTACTGTCCTTGCTAAGAGAATAATCACTAAATAACCAGGATTTTTCTGTACCCTTGGATCTCGCATCGGGGCAATTTCATCATAAGCTGTAGAAAGCCTCATAATACCTTCTTTGTGAGTATTACCTTCCGAGTCAAGATATCCTTGGGGCAAGATAAAAGGAAATTCTGTTTGCTGCATTATTTTCAAGTCAAAAGTCAAAAGTCAAAAGTCAGGGTTTGCGCATTTTTGAGTTCTAAACACTCTTTTTAAAATGTTATAGTTTTTGAACAATATATATAGCCATAAGAAACCATTCGTGAGAAAAAACTGTAGGGGTTTAGTCTCCAAATCCCTTATTTATTGGGTTTGGAGACCAAACCCCTACGATAAAATCTTACCGAAACAATTAAACAACTAAACAATTAAACAATTAGATAATTAGATAATTCAGGTTTAAAGCCTCCTAGGGTAAAGGGGAAAAAAATAAATTTTTTCCTTTTTCGCGGGCAAGATGCCCGCACTACAAGACTTTTACTATTTTCGCCTTGTAAATCATTTGTCCGAAATATGCTGTACTAACCTACGGTAATTCCTTCATGAACCAATTCCAGAGTTTCTACGGCAATTTCATCTGAGGTAGCATTAAAATCTGGAGCATTCCAAGTAGTAGGCCAGCAATTTTCTAAATTCCACCTGATTTTTTCTTCTCCTGTGTCATCTGCCAAAATAATTGAAAGATTGCGCCTATCTGTATCTCCATTTTGTAATTTTTTGTGCCATTCCCACAGTTCTTGATTATCAGTAATTCCTCGTTTTAAGGTAATGTTGCCATAATCATTCAGACCAGGAACTTTACGCTTCCCTAACGATTTATCTGTTCCTTCTCTATAATCACTTGTATTGCGAGTAGCTGTTAAACCGCTACATTCTTGAAAACCAGCATGAACAATACCATCCCATTCAACCCAGAAATTATAACCACTATAGGGGTCATGGGGATTAGAAAGTGTTGGCATAAAATAACCTCCTTAAATTGAAATTAATTCATTGACATACTCCCGACGCTCCCCTCCCCCCTTCCAAATGGGGGTTAGGGGGAATGGAGATCGCGGGATTCTTCAGTCTGGGAGACCCTGAACGCAGTTTTAACAGAAGTGATGTCCTCCTCCTGTGTTAATTGATAATGAATAATGAATGGAGATTAATTATCAATTATCCATTATCAATTATCCATTGGTAAGTGTAATTCCACTACTACTTTGAACCAGCAAAAGTTGAATAAATTCTCCCGGAATAGTCGGTGCTAAACCAACTTCTGCTATTAGCTGTCCCATCTCTCGATTTTCAGGGGGATTGGTTTCTTCATCACATTTCACATAAAATGCTTCTTGAGGGACAGCACCTTGGATAGCTCCTTGTTGCCACAAAGATTCACAATAAACACTTAATTCCCTTTCCAGTCGCACCCATAAACGGAAATCATTGGGTTCAAACACTGTATCCGTTAGGTTCTGATTTGCCCACCGTCCAAAAGTGAGAAATAAGCGACGGACATTAACATATTGCCATTCAGGAAGGGAACTCAGAGTTCGCACTCCCCAGACTCGTATCCCTCGTCCTCGTAAGCTACGAATACAATTGATTCCTGGTTCATTTTCAGGATTAAGCTGTGCTTGCTCTGTTGGAGTTAAGGAAAAACTCAAATCCAGTACCCCTTCAAGTTCTATATTGGCAGGTGCACCATGTACTCCAACTGTTCTATCAGAACTAGCATATATCCCGGCAATATGACCACAGGGAGGAATGGACTTAGGGTTACTGGAATTTGTCAGATTTTCGATTTTTAGCCAAGGTGCATATAATGCTCCATTATGACTAGAAAGTTGCTGTCTTTGCCAGTTTAGTTTTTCAATATCATTATCATTCAAACCATCAAGAATGGCAAAGCGATCGCCCATACGCTCACAATGTTCTAAAACAGTTTGCTGCATTTGAACAATTTCTGCTTCTGCTTCTGTTTCTGTTTCCAGCATGATGTCTGGAACACAAACTAAATCAATGTTTTCTAGGATTTCGCTTGCTTCTAAACCTTCTTGCAGTGCCTTAGGAGTATCATTTGCTAAGGCAATGACATAACAAAGACGACCTCCATTTTCAAAAAAACCTTTGACTGCATCTCGCAAATATTCCTCGCTCTCTGGCAAACTACTAAAATATTGGTCAAACTGAGTCCCCAAAGTTAGCTTTTGAGGTTCATTATGGTGTTCCTGTGCCAAGCCAAGGAATACCGGAACACCAGTAAGTAATTCAGGTTCTGCTGTTAGAACAATCTCGTTAAGAGAGATACCTGGAATTGGCATAAAACTCTAGGAATAGGGAATAGGGAACAGGGAACAGGAAATAGGGAATAGGGAAAAATGTGAAATAATTTCCTGCAATTACCATAGTGTCAAAGTTTTGAGTCTATAAAATCTTACTTTTGAATGCATGACTTTTGACTTTTGAATTCCATGAAACGTTTTAAAATTTTAGTTGTCACGAACCAGACCATTGACTGATACGGAAAATCACAAATTCTGCGGGTTTAATAACTGCTACGCCAATTTCCGTGATAACTTGACCCAAATCTCGAACTTCAGCAGGGTTAGTTTCAGCGTCACATTTGACATAAAAAGCTTCTTGGGGTGTTGTACCAAATAATGCTCCATTGCGCCATTCGTTCGTCAAAAAAGCACTAATATTACGACGAATTTTGGCCCAGAGTTCCGAGTCATTGGGTTCAAAAACTGTCCACTGAGTTCCTTTATCAATGGAGTCTCGCAGATAACTAAACTGACGGCGAATATTTACATATTTAAACTCTCCGTTAGCATCACCCCCCAAAGTTCGCGCACCCCAAACCCGGATATTTCCGTTTAATTTGCGAATGCAGTTAATCCCATCGGGGTTGAGTCCATCTTGTTTGGCTTTACTCAGGTTATATTTTAATTCTAATGCCCCTAAAATTGTTTCATTGGCAGGTGCTTTGTGGACACCCCTTTGTCCATCCACCCGTGCATAAACTCCGGCAATATGACCACTGGGAGGAACATAAATATTACTATTGCTAGCAGGATCGTAAACTTGAATCCAGGGGAAATACAAAGCTGCATAGTTAGAAGTGAAAGGTTTCAGTTTCTGGACATCATTAGCATCGCTAAGATTGATGGTCTCTTCACTATCTAGGATAGCAATGCGATCGCCCATTTTTTCACAGTGGTCTTTAATATTATCTCTTAAATCTAGATTTCCTGGGGCCAAAACAATGGTAATTTCATCAATAGCTTCAAAATCCTCCAAAACACCATCAACTTCACTTTCCTCTGTTATCCAGGTTACATAACAACGAGTTCCCCCATTTCTGAAAAAACCATAAACCGCATGAGCTAAGGTGTTTTGTCCTGGAGTATCACCACTAGGGAGTAAAAAATCACCAAAGAAGTTCTTAAATTCACTAAAGTTAGTACAGAGTTTAATTTCTCCTTTTTCTACTGATTTATTGAGATAGTAATCAACAGTAATTTCCCCAGATTCAGGTGCAGTTCCAAATACAATTTGAGATTTTTGGGCACTGTCGTCATTTTCAAGGGCAAAACCACTTGCTTGAAGACTATCAGCAACCTTAACATTCAATCCATCATCTACAACTGGATAATTGCTTAGATCAAAACTTGTTTTTGTACCATCTCCAGTTCCAACGTTCTCTCCAACGACATTATTAAAGTTATATGATGAGTCTATAATAGTAATTGTGCCGATAAAAGCAGCAATACTGGTTCCTACCCCTACGATGGGAGCAGAACCAGAAGCAATTTCTTCTACATAAACACCGGGCGACAAATAAGTAGGCATTTGATGAACTCCTAGATTATCTTGTACTAATTTGCTTGACGCTAAAGAAATAAATTCTTTTCAGTTACCTTTGTTAGATCGACATCAACTACTTCAGAAACCTCATCATAACCAGTAGCAGATACATTTAGTGTTACCTTGTTGTTTTTCTGAAGTGTTGAAATTTCTACACCTAAGCGGTAGTTCCCCTGAAAATTACTTAACGTAAATTCTGTACTTTTGTCAACTTGTATTTTTGCTAAACCTATTCCTTTGTTGGAATCAGAATCTATAACCTGACCTTGAATTCCAACTGAGAATAAATCAATATCATCTATGGCCGTTATAATTCTCTTGCTAGAGTCTTCTGTTAAACTAAAATCTTTGGTACCATATTGAGTTCTACTTCCAGGTATGGAAGCTGCAAGAGTATATATACCTTGAGGTAAATCAACAAAGTAAAAATAACCATCACTAGCTGTAATTTTTCGGTCTGGCCTATCGCTCATTTTTTCCCACTGGGAACCGTATTGCAAGGCTTTCAGGGATAAAATTTCTTGGAATTTATCTGGCATTGCGATTATTTCTACCATCGCCCCAGAAATTGGTTTTTCCGTTTCCCCTTCTTCTAAAACCCTACCAGCGATCGTTATCTGTGGGTTAGATATAATCATATTAAGCATGATTACTTTCCTTAGTCAACTATTGAGAGTTAGGTTGATAAACTCCTACCAGTCCCACTTCTGTTCCTGCTTCATCTACAGGAACAGAAATAGTAATAGTACAATGCAATACAACCTTGGGTTTTGTCCCATCTTTTCCACCCATGGCTTGCCAAAATTCCCCAAAACTTTGTAAATTACTAGGACGCAAACTAATTAGTCTCAGGGGGATTTTTTGTTCTTCAAAGTCATTTTCCACAGCATAGGTTTCAGGAATTTGTCTATGGCGCAGTAACACCTTCATAACTTCTCCCAAAAGTTGATGTTCTGCCTGGATATCTTTTTCATCTTCAAGCCAAGCAGTAATTAGATATGAACAATCTACCCTAGCAGGGGGACGTTTTTTGAGAGCTTTACCATTACTTTGCCGTTCAACTAACCAACTTCTGTCACGTAATTCCAAGTTCTCTCGCACGTCGTAGAGAAAACAATTGATTGCTGGCTTTTCTTGGATCGCCCCTTGATAGGGTGTATCAAAACTGATAGAAACCTCTGTTTTTGTTGTTCCAGGAAGGTATGGGATTTCTTTGTTCAGTAGAGATTTTAAGGTATTATCTAAATCCTGAAGCATGAGCTAATTTTTATCGTTGAGTGTAACATATTACAGTAATTTTCACTTTCATAAAATCAATACAACAGTTTACAAGTTGATGAATTTCCACTGAGTTAGTAGGCAACAGGCAAGAGAGAAGAAGGAGTAGAAATTCATTTTAAAGTCTATTTCACATCGAGGAATGTTAGAAAATCCCATGCCATATAGAAGCCATTTGGTATCTTTGCAAAAGTGAGGATTAGGGATCACAAGTCAGGAGTCAGAAGTCAGAAGTCAAATTTTCCAGAAATAGAATAGGGAAAAAAGTATAAAAATAGCCCCATATTCATCATCTCCCCATCTCCCCATCCCCCCATCTCTCCAGCTAATTTTATAGATGCCAAATGGGTTCTATACATACATTTTCCAACAGTTACAAGCCCTTGACATTATCACTGTATCCTTTATGTTGATATTTTGTGCTCAACTGACGGCCACAATTGACACGAATATAATTTTATTTAACTTTTCCCGTGACCATTTTTATGGATGTGATGACTGTGGCATTCTGGACATTCCATGACATTTTTCCTCAAACTCCCAATTATTTTCTTTTCTGGCAACGCCTGCTTTTGACGTAGGCCGAGTCCATGATTCCTTTAAATGCGAACAGGGAGAAAGAATTCCCTGGATGAAGAAAACTGCTAATTCTTAGCATATTATAGACGTTAGATATACGACTTTCACATTGCAAATATTCTATCACTACTTTCATGCAACAAAGCCAATAGATACTATAAGTAAAGTAAAGATTTATGATTAAATAATAAACTATTAACCATAAAAATTCACATAAAAAAATCATTTAGTGCTAGAAATAACAATTAAGGAAAGTATGCAGAGCAATATCGGTCACTGCGGACGGAAGTAGGTGGTGCTGCATAAGTCCTATAAATATATGGTAGGGCTTGGTGATTAAATATAAAAGCATTGACAGATAAAGGTCTTCGTCTGTAATGGTCTTGAAAAAGTACAAGGTTTTCGTTCCAGGGATATCAAAAAGTTAGGATTTTGGTTTTACCATGGCAGAAAAATCAAGTGATAATTCTTCCTGCTGCCTCCTCGCTCATTCCCTATTCCTCTGTGACTACCCCTCCTGCTCCCCTCCTCTTACCCTCCTGGGAGAGGTTAGGGGTGGGTTAGGTTGGGGTTGAGTTAGGGGTGGGTTGACTCCTAAAACCCTATGGTATGGTTCAAGTACCTAACAAAACACTGAATAATGAAAAATCAGCGTTACTGAATAAATGTATGACTTTATAGAAGCCAAAAGTTAGTAGTTAGAAAGGGGCGTTGCACAGTAACGAATGATTTTAGATTTTGTGCGATCTCAAATCCGGTTATAAAAAGCTAGTTTATCCAAATCATTCTAACCCTTCTGCCTCCAGCATAAGTGCCTTACCAACGCCCATAAATCTGCGCGCAACGGATAATTGGGGGAGTTAAAGGCTCTGTAACTGATTGGATTAGCAATACGTCGCCACCAGTACAGCGATCGCCCAGGAGACCTTCATTCTCCTTCTTGCTCTGAAGGTGGTGAGCAAGACTTTAGTTAAACTCAAGGGTTATGGAATACCTTCATTTGCTGGATGTTCAGTCACAAAATCACAAATAATTTATTATTTGCTAAAGATTTACTTCTGGATTAATCTGTTGGTAAAATCAATCAACTATTTTTATAGCAACGGGTTGAAAGTGTGTTTCTAAATTGTTAATGACTAAACTTATGTGCGATCGCTTTAGGGGATGAAGTTGTATTGCTATTGAGATTTTATTGCTTACACATATTTAGATATTTTTCTCAAAAATGGTTGACGAAATATCAACCGTTGCGTTATACTGATCTCAGGACTAAATTAGAATGATCTAAGTACAAAAAAAAGACCGATTGCAAAGCAATTGGTCTTGGACTAAAAAATTAACTAACTATCATTATGGCACATAATTTTACCAGCGGGGTATTCCTTGCTACTCCTGCGTGGCATGGTCTTGGTACGGTTATCCGTAAGCCTATTTCAGCAAAGAAGGCTATTAAGATGGCTGGCTTAAATTGGCAAATAGTAAAACAGCCAATTTGCCGAGTGGGTGAAAAAAACTATAAACCTCTATCAGATCATGTAGCTATTGTTCGAGAAGACACAGACGAGGTGTTCTCTGTGCGCCACAAATCTTACCAAGTATTTCAAAACTGGGAAGCGTTCGCATGGCTGGATGAATTTATTCAGAGTGGAGATTTGATAATTGATGCTGCTATCTGCCTTTCAGAAGGACGTAGGATTGCCATTACCTGTAAGATAAATACTCCACCTGCAGAAATCGTAAAAGATGATTTGATTGAATGCTACTTTGCTTTTAAGAATGACCACACTGGCAGTGGCAGTCTGGGTTTCCTCCTTACACCAGTAAGAATCGTTTGTCAAAACACGCTCTCAATGGCAGTTGGGAAAGATGATTTCGAGGGTGATGTTAGACTTGATAGCAAGAACTTTCGCATCAGACACATTGGAAACATTCAAGAAAAAGTTTCAGAAGCAAAAGACTTGATTGATTTTCAAAAGCGTTGTTTTAATGACGGGATGGAAGTCTATAAAGCCATGGCAAAATACAATTTACCTCGCTATAAATTTGAGGAGTATTTGCAAGAAGTCTTTTCTGTTCAATTCAAAGCTAAACAGAAGCATTGTTTAGAAAACAATTTGCCTGAGCCTACTATTTTTGATTTACAGGTAGTGAAAAATGTAATGGAGCATTACTACAAAACCTGTGAGGAAATGCCAGCAATAGAAGGAACACTGTATTCTGCTGTGCAAGCAGTCTCAGGAGCAATCACTCACTCTAAACACCACCAGGCCGTTCAATCACAGTTATTTGGCCGTGGTAAATCCATAATGGAAAAGAGTTTGAGACAAGCCATTAGTGTGATGAAGATTTAATTT